>NZ_CP075585.1:746091-1119137 GCF_015356815.2 Candidatus Rhabdochlamydia porcellionis | reverse complement strand
CAATGATAGAAATCAAGGATCCCTTTGGGATCTCTTCCTAATATACAATAAGCTAAAAATAAGGCTTCAATAGACGCTAGTCCTCTTTGAGGATCTAAGCAATCGTCTTGTTTGCGTGGATAAGCGGTTTGGAAATGAGAAGGAAGGCTACGTGAGATAAAACGATGGGGTTGTGGTAGATTTTTAAAAATGGTTTGCGCGTATCTCCAGGTTGCATCTATTAAAAACAAGCCATAATGGACATCTTTCAAGGAAAGGCAAGGTGCATCTAGAGTGAGTAACACATAGGAGGACAAATCAGGCAAGCTCTGATTAGGGTATATAAAAAACTTGCAATCTTCTCTTGTTTCTATACCGCGTAAGCTACATTTTTTTAAATTTTCTTTACGATGTCGCAAAATAATAGTAGTAGGAAATACAGACATTTCTTATAGAAAAACCAGTGGTCACTTTTAGATTTAATAGTAATTTATTTTGTTTTTTTTGTAATTATGTTTCAGATGGGATATTTGTTTTTTGCTTTTACTAGCTTAGTCTTTGCAGATTGGGTGTTTGAAGAAAATAAAGCTTTAGCTCTTTCCTCTGAACGTAACCTACCTATTCTTGCTGTTTTTCTGGTTGAAGAAGGCTGCTGTTGGTCAGACCAACTAAAAACAGAGCTTCTTCAAAAACCTGAATTTATTAAAGAGTTTTCGCAAGAAATGGTTCTATGGCAAGTATTTTTGAAACAAAAAAAAGAAATACGCGATAAGTATCAGGTGCAGAAATGTCCTTTAATTTTATTATTAGATCCTAAAGGAAAAGAATTTGCAAGATTGAACTTTATACCACTCGATCATAAATTTTTAAAAGAGCTTGTAATCTCTCTAATAAATGATTTTTCAATGATATGTTCCGTTATAGATACCGATTTTAATGAAGAGAAATGGCAAATAATTTATCAAAAGGCTTCTCGCTTATCTGCTTCTTATTTTAAAGAAAAAATTTTGGAACAAGGAGTAAAAAAAGAAAAAGGGTGTTTTTTTCAATTAGAAAAATATGCTCAGCTTTTACAAGAAAAAGGGTCTCATCATCCATATGTTCTAGAATTTAAAAAAAAGATATTACGAAAAGATAAAATGTATCAATTAGGTGCAAGAGCCTACCTTGCCTCTATAGAATTTCACGATCGAAACCGTAAAGGTAAATCCTTTGATAAAACCATAGAACCTTTACTCGAATACCTACACACATCAGCTTTCATAGAGCCTCAATATCGTTGGGAGATAGAGTTATTACTAGGACAATTTCTATGGAAGAAAAATCGATTAGAAAAAGCTAGAGAGTATTTATTATTAGCCTATGAGCATGCGCCTGTTTCATTTAAGCCACAATTACAAGAGATTTATCAGTTGTTTAGTCCCAAAGTATGATGGTGTATACTATGAACATTTAGCATCAAAGGAAACATTATGAGACAAATATTACATGGGTGTGCCAAAACAACTAAGGCGATACGTAGGAAAATACAAAATAGTCAAAAGAGCATAGCCAAAACTGTTCTTAAATGGAGGAAGAGAGGGTTTCAGCACGATGCTCCTATGGGACCTAAAAAGATTCATTCCACCATCCTAAGCAATAGACCTCTTTCTAAACTAGAAAATAAAAAAACCCTTGTATAAAATAATGTCCTTAAAGTACATAAGGGCATAATGAAATTTGAAAAAGCAAAAGATTTAGACAACGAGAAATTCCGACGATTAACTGGAGTAAAACGTAGCACATTTGATCAAATGAGATTGATTTTGGAGATAAGTCACAAAGAGAAAAAAGTCCGATTGTAATGAGCAAGGGCACAAAAAAGATTATTTGTACCTTTTTTTCCAAAGGTAGAAGACATGATTTTAGGATATTTAAGGAATCTAAAACCAAATTTCATTCCGAAATAAATCTTATCACGGATGGAGGGTATAGAGGACTTAAAAAGCTTCATGCCAAAAGCCAAATGCCTAAGAGAAGAAGTAGGAAAAACCCTTTCCTTTCCAAAGAACGCGTAATTAATGAAAATGCTATTAGTCTGCTTAAGCGATTTAAAATTTTAGCTGATCGTGATAGAAATAGGCAGAAAAGGTTTGGTCTTCGGTTTAATCTCATTGCCGGCGTTTATAATCTGGAGCTACGTTAATGGGTTTCGAAAGAGGTCTATTAAAAGAGCTAGATGCGAAGTATTATTTTTGCCTCCCTATTCTCCTGATTTGAATCCTATCGAAAAGTTTTGGGCACATTTTAAGAAAAGAGTAAAAGAAGCCTTAACCTGATATTCAAACCTTGCAGAAGCTATTGATCAATCTTTTTTACAAGTGTGTAGTTAATGGAAATTTTAAATTCAAATCACTATATTTCTTCAATTGTTGATAGTTTCCCCTTAAGCTCTTTAGGTAATTGCTCCATAAACCTAGTTGTAAAGCTAGAAACTCCTATAGGATTTCTAAGATTATTTAAAGCATATTCAACTGTAATCTTGTTTTTTTCCTTACATAATATGATGCCAATGGAAGGATTGTCTTCTGGTTGTTTGAGCAAACGATCTACAGAAGTTAAATAAAAATTTATCTGACCTGCATTTGTTGGTTTGAATGGACCTGCTTTAAGCTCAATCACAATGAAACACTTAAGTTTAAAATGGTAAAATAAAAGATCGATGTATGAATCTTCGCGCACCAACCTCAAGATGGTATTGCCTTGCTACAAAAGCAAAGCCTTTCCCTAATTCTAATAGGAATTTTTGAAGATGGTCAATTAAACCTTGCTCAATCTCTTTCTCATGGGCTTCAATAGCCAGATCTGAATGAGGTTCTGGCAATGTTAAGGCAAAATTATTAACGGATTTTCCTTTACGTTCATGTAATTTAGATTCAATCCACATAACCAATACATTTCGAGACCAGCCGTTTTTTATTGTTTGTTGAGCATACCAAAGACGTTCTTCATAAATGCTAAGGCGTTGAAAAAGAACGATATTATGTCCCCAGGGAATTTACGAAACAGCTGTTTCGCAAATTCCCTGGGGACAGCTTTCAAAAAATTGACACATTAATTCTAAGTTTCTTTTTGAAAAGCCTGCTATGCCAGGAAAAATCTTTGCTAAATCAATAGCAAGACGCTCTATTGTTTTAGATCCCCAGCCTTCTTAATCGGTTTTTTTCGAAAGTTTTTGACCAATATCCCAATAAAGAGTAGTTAATTCAAGATTAACTAAAGCAGAAGCTTTTATTTGAGCTGTTTGTATTCTAGATTGTAATTCTTGGAAGAATTCAGAATAATCTGATGGAATTAGGAATGAATGCAAAGTTTTTGTTAAGAATCTTTGTTTCTTAGTCATATCTCATAACCTGGCTAGAAAATGGAGGAAAGATTTTTTCATTTATTTAAAAGAAAATCAATATTTTTAAGAGAATTTAAATATTAATAGTAGCGCACAGGGATTCTGAAGTTAACTATTTTTAAAGGCCTTAAATAGTTTGCCAAGAGCTGATTTTTAATAATTGCTTGGGGATTTCAAGTAAAAAGCGAGAAGGATTAGTAGTAAGATCTTTTCCCATTTTTTTTCTCTGACGCGCCATGCTTAAACAAAGATATTCTTTAGCACGAGTCATGGCTACATACATTAATCTCCTTTCTTCTTCTAGACCGGTTTCAAGTAAACTTTTTTCATGAGGAATGATATGATCCTCTATTCCTACAAGAAAACAGGCAGTGAATTCTAAGCCTTTAGCACTATGAAATGTGATGAGATTAACATGATCTCCATCGGTCTTTTTTGTATGGGTGAATTCTTGTTTCTGATCGAGAAGCATTGTGGATAAGAAGTCAGCAAGGTTAATTTCTTCTTGTTGTCCATTAAGGCGTTTTTCTTCTTCATAGATGGTTATCATATCTACACAGTACATGACGTTTTCCCATCTAAAATCGCGCATTTTTTCAGATTTGACTTCATCTGCAATAGCTTTTTTGTAATCTATGGTTTCAATCAGCCAAGTGAAGGCTTCAGAAAGAGATAGCTTAGAGAATTGATCTCTAGCGATTGTAATTAAGTTTGTAAAACAGCAAATGGCCTTAAGTGCTTTATAAGAGAGATGTTGTTTTAATTCGGAAGAGAGAGGAGATGTTATTTGTTCTAAAAGATCCCAAAGGGAAATATCGCTCTTACGGTTGAACTCGGTAAGTATTTTAAGCGTTTGATCAGAAATTCCTCTTCGAGGAGTATTGATAATGCGCAAAAGAGCTTCTTGATCAAGAGTATTTACAATCAGACGTAAGTAAGCCAAGAGGTCTTTAATTTCTGCTCTTTCATAGAACTCTGTTCCTCCAAATACCTGGTAAGGGATTCCTCTTACCCAATTATCTTGATTTTGCCACACAGCTTGCATAAGGGCTAGTTCAAAGGGTCTTGCTAGTAGGTTAGAGCGATAAAGAATAGCTATCTCTTTCCAAGGAATTTTTTTATCTCTTTTGAGTTTTATCATTCTCTGAATCACAGATTGCGCTTCTTCTAGTTCTGTAGGAGCGTGGAATAGATGGATTAGCTCTCCTTGCTTTGCATTGCTCCATAGTTGTTTATTATGACGTTTTTGATTATGAGAAATCACAGCGTTAGCAGCTTGTAAGATAGTAGGGGTAGAGCGATAATTTTGTTCTAATTTGATAGTAGTTTTTGATTCGAATCCTAAGATGTTTTTAATTTCGGCGCCGCGCCAGCCATAAATCGATTGATCATCATCTCCCACTACGCATAAATTATGATGATACGCAGAAAGCAATTCAGCTAATCGGTATTGAATGGGATTAGTATCCTGGTATTCATCAATCATAATATAGCGATATCTTTTTTGATAAGGTAGCATTTGCGTTTTATATTTTTCAAAAAGAACGACAGAAAGAGATAAAAGCGAGTCAAAATCAACAGCATTGTACGCACATAGGCATGATTCTAAGCGCGTATACAAATCCTGGCAAAATCGATCATGCCAAGTTATGGTTTCTAAATCAGTTGGGTTTAATCCTTTATTTTTGATCTGAGCAATTTTCTGTAGGGCTTTTTCTAAAGAGGGAAGTTCTCCTTCATGTTCAAGTAAGTTTTTTGCTACTTGCAGAGCAACGCGACGCACCTCTTTTTCTGTATAAAGGGTAAAGTTATTAGTGTATCCTAGATGGTGAATTTCTTTACGTAAAAGCTGCATGCAAAAGCTGTGAAAGGTGCTTAAGGTGAGTTTTTTTGCAAGCTTTATACCTACAATGCGAGCAACCCTTTCTCTCATTTCTTGAGCAGCTTTATTGGTAAAGGTTAAACCTAAAATAGCTTCAGGCTCAACTTTAAGAGATTGAAGCAGGTAAGCAATGCGATAAGCCAATACACTTGTCTTTCCACTACCGGCACCAGCTAAGATCAGCACTTTGCCTTCAGTAGCAATAACTGCTTGTCTTTGATCTGAGTTAAGATGAGGAAATGGTGACATTATTATCGCTTTGTACAATTTTTTCTACAATGCGCTTTAAGTCAATTAATACGATTTGCTTGGATATAAACTCTAAGCGAGAGCAAGGGGAGATGTTTATTTCTAATCCAATGGGTAGATGGGAGCGCATTTCACGGAAAACTTCTCTAACAACGCGTTTAAAACGGTTACGATCATGAGCTTTTCCAAACTTTTTAGAGACAGTGATGCCTAGTTTGGAATTAAGGTCTTTTGAGCGTTGAAAATCTACAGAAATCATTTCTCCAAAAATGCGACGATTGTTTTTGGTTAAACGTTTAAAATGGGAGCTTTTTAAAATCCGTGCTGATTTAGGAAATCGCCAAGACTTATTACAGGGCAAGGCGCTTACGTCCGGCTTTTCGACGTCTGTTAATAATCTTGCGGCCATCCTTGGTTTTCATTCTTTTGCGAAAACCGCATGCAGCTCTTCTTTTTTTTTTACTAGGTTGGTATGTGCGTTTCATTTTTTTTAATTCCTTGTGCCATAAAAGATTCAAAACTTGTATGACAATATACATAAGAGAGTACAAATTCCTCAAGCAGAATTCTTTTTAAATAAAATAATTTATAAAAGGATTACACTTGCAACAAATCTAACCATTGCTTATAAGTTTACTAGAATTTTAGTTTTTTTCTCTCAGGTAAATCATGAAAGTAAAAGCCTCGATTAAAGCAGACCCTTCAAAAGGGGATAAAATTGTTCGTAGATGCGGGCGCATTTACGTCATTAATAAAATGGATCCTAACCGCAAGCAGCGTCAAAAAGGCCCTGCTCGCAAGAAGTAAGAGTTATATAAGGATATGGCAACAAAATCTTCAATAGCAAAGCAGAAAAAACGCGAAAAGCTAGTTAATTTGAAATGGAACAAGCGTCAAGAATTAAAAAAAATAATAGTCGATATGGATAAAAGTGATGAAGAGCGTTTAGCTGCAAAAATCACCTTAAATAAAATGCCTCGTAATTCCTCACCTGTTCGATTGCGCAATCGTTGCCAATTTACAGGTAGAGCTCGTGGGTACTTAAGGAGATTTAAAATGTCTCGTCTTTGCTTCCGTGAAATGGCTAATTTTGGATTAATTCCAGGTGTGGTTAAGGCTAGCTGGTAATATTTATAAACTACGCTTAAATCTTAAGCGTAGTTATTTGTATTATTTCTTTGAATTTTTTCCAATCTCCTAAATCTTCGTTCCATACGTAAGATTCTTCCTTTATCTTTTCATCTTCCCAGGCGTTAGCTAAAGCTTGAAAGTTAATGGGACCAAACTGCTGCCCTGTTTCATCTAGATAATACCAGAGATTCTCTCGTTGGAGTGGATGAATAGGGATTAACGCTGGTTTATGTACAGGATCTGGAATTTTAAGATTTTTCTTACGTCTAAAAAGCACCGCAATAAAGGCCAAAGCACAAAAAAGAACTCCTGCAATATACCATTTTTTTGGATTTAGCCCCTTTTTTTGTGCAAAGCGCGCTGTAATCCATCCCCAAAAAAGACTAATTGTAATATAAAGTAATAAGGTCATGATCTATGTAATGGTGTTTTAGCTAAGAAGAATAGCGAATTGGCTAAAATATAGCAAATTCATTAAAAAATTTTAATTGAGATAAAGAAGGTTAGCTGATTAATCTGCAGCTTGTTACAATGTGACTTGAACATAAATTAAGGGTGCGGCCTCATGCATAATCAATTAAAAGACATTGATAGTAAAGAATTGGACTTGCCAGAAACCGTCTTTGTTCGCGATGTGGAGAGCAAAGTATTTCAATCAATTGTATGGCATTGTTTAACCAAGGTTAAAGACATAGAACCTTTAGAAGGAAATCTTTTTGATAGTCTTTTGGGTCGAGAAATCTTAGAAGGTGTAAAAGGAATCCATGTTGAGCAAGATCAAAAAAAACATTCAGTCAATGTTCGAGTTGAGCTCAATATTTCTTATGGGATCTCTATTCCGGAGAAAGCTGAAGAAATTCATATGAAGGTTCTAGAGGATATCACTAAATTAACTGGGCTACACGTAGGATCGATACACATTATTTTTAAAAATTTGATTATGCCTAAACTGAAAAAAGAGCAAAAATTGGAAGATCTTTTGCAAGAGAGAGTAAAAACGGCAAAACCAGCTACTGATTCTGATTACTATGATGAAAGTTTTTAACATAAAAGGTCTATTTTGTATGATACAATTGCTACTTACAAAGAGGTACTTCTCTATTTTAGTCTGAGTGCTTTATTTTCTGGAATGACTTTAGGGATTATCATTTCTCTAGCAGGCCGTTACTATAGATTTACAACAGGCAATACGAATGTCTTTGTCCATACGTCCATTTTACGCAGTTATGTTGAATGCTACGTCCATCAAGTGTTCCCTTCACAAAACCCAACAATAAAAATTTGCTTAAATAGACATAATGAAATTACAATTGTCCTGGATTTGCTTAAACGGATAAATAATACTCAAGTTTTTGAGCAAGTCGAAAAGGATTTATTAGACCTTTTCTCTTGTTATCTAGGTCATCAAAAGCTTTTATTTCTAGAGATTACTTATTTAAGGAAATTATCATGAATAAGGTTATCCTGTATTTAACTGCTCTTCTTTTTCCTTGTTTTACGTATTCTTTCTCTTTTCAAGATTTTGATTCTTATCAAGGAAAAGTTAGCAAACAAGAAATAAAGAACAAACTAAAATACTTAATTAAAACCAAAGAAGCGCAAAACTACTTTTTACTTAATGATGACACTTTTACTATATATGCTTCTCTAGAAAAAAAACAAAAAAACCAAGAAGAGTACCGTCTAGTATTAGGTTTATCTGATGTTTTGCAAACTTTAAAAAAAAGATTAAATAATTGCAAAATTGCTATTGATCCAGGACATTTTGGGAGTGAGTATTCTCATTTAGAACAAAGATTTGTAGAAATTAGTTCCCAGAAAGAGTTAATTGCTTTTAATGAAGGGGATTTAACTTTTCTAACAGCTCTTTATTTAAAAGAGCTGTTAGAAAAAGAAGGAGCAGAGGTTTTTCTAACGAGAGCAAGAAAGGCAGAGGGAGCTCTTTCTCAAAATTTCTTTCAATTTCTACAAACACATCCAGATTTATGGCTAACACAAAAAACATTAACACAGCTTTTTCGCAGCATTTATAATGGAGTGGATTTATATGCTCGTGCAGAAAAAATTAATGCTTTTAAACCAGATCTCACAGTAATCATTCACTATAACGCGCATGATTCTAAAGGAGAGAAGCATACTTCCACTACAGATAAAAATTTTAATATGGTATTTATTCCAGGATCTTTTGGTGATGGAGAATTAAAAGAAAAAAAAGCTCGTTATGAATTCCTGCGTTTATTAGTTACTTCCGATTTTTCTCTATCTAGACAATTTTCTAAGATAGTTTTAAAAAAATTCAATGAGCATCTTCAAATACCCACTGTTACTCCATCAGACGGTGCTCATTACTTAGAGACAGCGAGTATTGAAGTAGAAAAAGGGGTTTATGCTCGTAATTTAGCTCTTACAAGGCTTGTACATGGGCCTCTTTGCTATGGAGAGTCTCTTGTGCAAAACAATTTAGAGGAAGCATTAAGACTTTCTCGTTTGGATACAGAAATTCAAGGATATCCTTGTTCTTCTCGTTTAAAAGAAGTCGCATTAGCCTATTTTCAGGCTATTCAAGAGTTTTTATGCAGTGAAATTTAAAGGCTTATTTTAAAAACTCTATCTGCATTTTATCAGTATGACTAAAGTTTAGTAGATGCAAGGGGCAAAGGAAATAAGCACAAGCTCTCTAAGAAATAGAAAATCTAAAATGAAGGTTTGCAATAAATGCAAAAGGACGTCTAATTACTAATTAAAGTCAAAATAAATGGATTACTAAAGTCAATTTATTATACAATGAATGATTGATAACATATAGTGGTTTGAATTTAAAATAGATCTAGCAAAACGTCTATTACAAAACGGAGTTGAAATGGATGTAATTGCTCGATCATCCGATCTATCTAAAGAACAAATAGAAGATTTAAAGAAACACGTCTTAGAAGAACCTTCAGTAGTCAATTTCTAGTGTATTAGAGATTTAAAGCTTTTTGTAATGCATCTACATCAGATTGGGTAATTCCTTTGATTTGCAGAAGATCTTGGATAGAAGCTTTTTTAATTCTTTCTATACTGCCAAAATGGGTAAGAAGTCGTTTTTTTTTGATAGGGCCAATGCCGGGGATGTTATCTAATGTACTAGAAATGAGTCTTTTTTTACGTCTTTTTTGATGAAAAGTAATTGTTTTACGATGGCTCTCGTCGCGAATTTTTTGTAAAAGTTGTAACAAAAAGGATCGGGGATTAAGTAATATGGGGTCGTGGTTATAAGGAAGATAGACTTTTTCCTGACTCATTCCTTTATCATGACGAGAGGCTTCTTTAGCTAATGCAATTAAATCTATGGAAGCTATATCGAGCTTTTTAAATACCTCAAGTGCTACGGTTAAATGCCCTTTCCCTCCATCAAGGATGATTAAGTCAGGAAGGTCATCTGCTGCTTTAGCACGGGATAGATGGCGAAAAAGGGTTTCTTGCATAGAGGTGTAGTCATCTCCTGTATGCTGGATTTTGATTTTATAAAGTCTGGTATGTTTAGTATCTTTAATTCCATCTGTAAAAGCGATCACAGATGCTACCGAATCACTACCTGCTAAGTGAGAGGTATCAAAACACTCAATTCTTTTAGGATAGCGATTGAGCTGCAAGGTGTCTTGTAGATCAAGCAACATTTTTTCTTTAAGGAGTTTTTCATCTTTTTCCTGTTTAAAAGTGCTTTTAGCATTTTCTTGTGCTAATTTTAACAAAGTCCGTTTTTCTCCTTTTTTGGGAAAGAGCAATTGGATTTTACAGGTGCTTTTGAGAATTTCTGTCAAAGCTAAAGAAGGTTGAATGGGGACTAGGATTTCTTGTGGAGGATTTTTATTATTTTGATAATGCTGCAGAATGAAAGAAGCGAGCAATTCATCATCATCTTCAATAACATTAGAAAATGCGTAATGCATAGATCCGGTTAATTTTCCTTGGCGCAAAAATAGAAGAAACAGGATGGTTTCATCTGCTTGGCGATGGATCCCTATAGCATCGATAGACTTTATATGATAGTTAGCAGAAGGGGATTGTAAAACATGTTCGAGATGGCGAATGGTTTTAAGTAGAGAAGCAGCCTTTTCAAATTGCAGATGATCAGAAGCTTGTTGCATTTGTACATAGAGCTTAGGAAGAATGTCTTGATTTTTTCCTTTTAGAAAGTAGATTACGTTTTCTACTTGCTGATCATATTGCTCCTTAGTGCATAAACCAACACAAGGAGCAAGACAGCGGTTCATCTCATAAAGTAGACAAGGTCTAGTACGTTTTTTAAGCTCATTATCTGAACATTGACGCAAAAGGAATAATTTGTTTAATAATTCGTAGATTTCTCTTGCTGCAATAGCGCTTGTATAAGGTCCAAAATAAAGGTTTTTATCTTTTATAGATCCTTTATAACGCATAAGGCGCAGCATAGGCCATGGATGATCTACATTGATGCATAGGCTGATAAAGGTTTTATCATCTTTGAGTAGTACATTAAATTTAGGCTTGTGTTGTTTGATCAAAGTATTTTCTAAAAGCAGAGCTTCTTTTTCAGAAAAAACTACAATCGTATCAATGTGTGCGATTTGTGCGATTAAAAGCGGAATCATGGTTCTGGTATCGCTAAGAGAGAAATATTGTTTTAAGCGGTTTTTAAGTAATTTAGCTTTCCCAACATAGATTACCCTGTCTGCTTTGTCTTTCATCAGATAGACTCCAGATTGCATAGGAAATGCATCAAGTTGTTTAGGATCAAAAACCATTATTTTGTTCTCTCTTTCCAATCGATAAGTTTTTGTAGAGCAGCTAAAGGAGTGAGATTATTTGGATCGATTTCCTTCAATTCTCCTAAAATATCTGGTTTATTTTCTATCTCTGAATTCATAAAAAGACAGAGCTGTTTTTCTGCTTTGGGTTTAGCCATTTTTATAGAGGTTTGTTCTAGATCTTTTAACATCTGTTGTGCGCGCTTAAGCACAAAGTAGGGCAATCCTGCTAAACGAGCCACGTGAATGCCATAACTTTTATCCGTACTTCCTCTTATGACTTTATGCAAAAATACGATTTTATTTTCAGATTCATGGGCAGAGACGCTATAATTTACGGCTCCAGGAATCTTTTGCTCTAATTCGGTTAACTCCCAGAAATGCGTAGCAAATAGGGTCTTAGCTTGTTTGCCTGGTTGAGTTAAGAGATATTCTGCAACAGACCATGCGATAGAAATTCCGTCATATGTACTAGTCCCTCGACCAATTTCATCCAAAATCACCAAAGAACGATCTGTTGCGTTGTTGAGGATGTTTGCGGTTTCTGTCATTTCCACCATAAAAGTCGAAAGCCCTCTTGCTAAGTCATCACTTGCTCCAATCCGACTAAAAACTTTATCGATAATACCTATGGTAGCCCTTTTAGCAGGAACAAAACTGCCCATTTGTGCAAGAATGGCAATTAAAGCCACCTGGCGGATAAATGTGGACTTACCTGCCATATTGGGACCTGTAATTAAATGTAATCGATGGCTTGTAGCATTTAAAAGAACATCATTAGATATAAATAATTCTTTTTTCATAACGGTTTCAATCACGGGATGGCGCCCTTCTTCAATATGAAACAGATCGCTAGAATTGACAGTAGGTTTTATGTATTTGTGAAATTTAGCTGCCTGTGCTAATGAACAAATCACATCGATTTCAGCAATGGCGCGTGCAATGAGATAAATCGAAGAAGCATGTTCTGCGATTTGTTTTTTTAATTGCGTAAATAAGGCATGTTCTAAGGCATAAATACGTTCTTCGATATGAAGGATTTTATGCTCATATTCTTTTAATTCTAGAGTTGTAAAACGCTCTGCATTCACTAAGGTTTGTCTTCTTTGAAAAGAGGAAGGAATTTTTTCTGTTTTTCCACGACTTAATTCGATAAAGAAGCCAAAAGCTTTTGTATATCCTACTTTGAGATTTTTGATTTGCGTTTCTTGTCTTAATTGTGTTTGATATTGAGCAATCCAATTATGCGAGTCTTGTTTGATGAATTGTAAATGATCAAGTTCTTCTGAAAAACCTGCGCGAAATATTTCAGCCTCTTTCAATTTTAAAGGAGGTGTATCTATAAGCGCTTTTTGTAAGAGTTGCACAAGGTTGGAGACATCTTTTAAATTTGTTTTATTTTTAGTAATGAATTGACTAGTAAAATGATTTTCCAAAATATGAAAAATGGGTGAGATTTGTTCTAAAGAGAGACGAAAAACTCCCAAATCGCGCGGGGTTGCATAATCGGTTTCGATTCGCATAATCAGACGCTCTAAATCGCGAATTTCTTTTAAATACTCAAAGATCTGTTCGCTGAGCTGCCATTTGGATAAAAACTCCTCAATACCCTTTTGTCTTTGCTGTATTTCATTCAGATCCAATAAAGGGTGTGCAAGCCAGTATCTGAGCAGGCGTCCACCCATGGGAGTTAAGGTATAATCAATAACTTGTAGCAAGGTATGAGAGGAATGAATATCTTGAATCGACTGAAAAAGTTCTAGATGTTTTTGAGTGGTTCGATCTAGTAACATATAGGAGGAAGAGTGTTCTTTTTTTATACTCTTGATATGTTGAATTGGAAGATTTAATTCATCTTGCACATAATGTAAAACAGCTCCAGCTGCATTAATGGCAGCAACCATACCTGTTAATCCAAAACCATCTAAGCTACTTACTTTAAAATGTCTCAGAAGCACATCACAAGCGTGTTTGTGTTCAAAATGCCACGCTTCTTTTACATGAATAGCTGGTTTAAATTGACGGTCTATTTCTTCGAGGAAATCAGGGTGTTGTGTCATCCATTTTTTAGGTAACAAAAGCTCTTTAGGTTGGATACGGCTTAGTTCATCAAATAACTGCTTTTTATCTTCGAATTCCATAGCGCGAAACTCAGAGGTTGTAACATCGAGTACAGCAAGACCAAAGGCTTCATTAATTTGTATAAAACAACAGAGGAAATTGTTGGACTTTGCAGATAGTAGATTAGAGTGAACAATTGTTCCTGGAGTAATGATCTTAACGACTTCTCGCTTTATGATTCCTTTAACAGATTGCGGGTCCTCTAATTGTTCGGCAATAGCAATACGATACCCTTTTGCAACAAGCTTATCAATATAAGCATCGCTTGCATGAAAAGGAATTCCTGCCATAGGAATGTCTTGTCTTTTAGTTAGCGTTATACCCAGTTGTTTTGACAAAAGAATAGCATCATTTTCAAAGGCCTCATAAAAATCCCCTAAGCGAAATAGCAATAAGGCATTTTCTGCTTGTTTTTTACAATGATGCCATTGAGCCATCATGGAGGAGGGTTTTTCTTCTTTCATTTTCTAATACCTCGCTTGAAGCTCTTTATTATCTAAGCTAAGGTTTGAGAATGCAAGGTTTTATTGAGAAATAAGGTTTAAACTTCATCAAATCTGTTATTTAATTCTTAATTTATACCATCAGAGTTTATGATAGGGATCTAGAAAGTTAGAATATAATTGTTTAAATCTCGAGTTTTGTGAATCTGTGTTAAGAGCTTCTTGAATTTGTTTTATCAACTTTGAGAAAAATAAAAGGATATTTGATTTTTAAATAAAATAATTTTTTCAAATCATCTTAAATATTTTTCTAAAGCTCTGTTTTAAAATGCATTTTAGCCTATACTCTTTTGTAAAATAGAAAACCTTGACGCGGTTTAGTCAACTGCTACAAGCTTAAAAAAGCAATTAAATTTTTCATACAAAACTTATGCCTTTATTTACTACAAACAGTTTAGAAATGCTTCGTCATAAAATTGATTTACTTGAAGTATTGTCAGCTCACCTTACTTTTCAAAGAAGTGGATCTACTTATAAAACGCTCTGTCCTTTTCATGAAGAAAGAACTCCTTCTTTTATCATACAAAAAGGCAGTGCTCATTACCATTGTTTTGGATGTGGAGCTCATGGAGATGCTATTTCTTTTTTAATGACTCATGTAAGAATGTCATTTATCGAAGCGGTAGAAAGTCTTGCAGAGCGTTTTCAAGTCCATTTAGAAAAAGAAGAGGAAAAAGGAAATATAAAAACCCCTAATAAAATTGCATTAAAAACAGCCTTGGCTTCTGCAAGCGAGCTATATCATTATTTATTATTGCATACAGAAGAAGGAATAGAAGCTCTTAACTATTTATATGGAAGAGGGATATCTCTGCAGTTTATTCGTCGTTTTCAAATAGGATATGCTCCGCAGCATTATAGTTTATTGATCCAGTATTTACAGGCATGTGGCATTGAAGAAGACATCATGATACAAGCTGGTCTAATCAAAGTGTCTGGAGGAAAAAAACGAGATTTTTTTAGCGAAAGAATTACTTTCCCTATTCTGGATTCTTTGGGTGCAGTGATTGGTTTTTCTGCCCGTAAATATAGGCAAAGCACATTTGGAGGGAAGTATATTAACTCTCCGGAAACCATCTTATTTAAAAAATCTCGTGTGCTATTTGGATTGAGTTATTGTCGTGTAAGAATGGCAAAACAGCAAACCGCAATCCTCGTAGAAGGACAAATTGATGCTTTGCGATTAATTGACACAGGTTTTGATTATGTGGTTGCAGCTCAAGGCACAGCTTTTGGAGAAGAACATGTTAAGGAGTTATTGCAGCTTGGTATTAAGAAAATCTATCTAGCTTTAGATGCCGATGAAGCAGGTCAAGCCGCAACAAAAAAAATAGGAGACCTATTTCAAAAAAATGGGATTGATACTCGAGTGGTTGCTTTAGAAAAAGAAAAGGATCCTGATTTATTGCTCAGAGAAAAAGGACCTAGCTATTTTGCTCATCTTTTAGAGACTAGTTCAGATTATTTAAATTTCTTATTTTTCTATTTAGCAAAAGATCATGATCTACAAGTTCCTTCGCAAAAAAATCAAGTAGTCAATCAAATAATGGATCAAATTAATCATTGGCAGCAACCAGTGCTAATACATGAGAGTTTAAAAAAACTCGCTGAGATTGCACAGGTGCCAGAGGCTAGTGTTGGAATAGATCGGATTTGTATGCCGGATCTATTTATCTCTAAGCAAGAGTCGATATGTTTACAAGAGGTAGATGGAGATCGCATTTTAGAGCTTGATTTATTGCGTTGGTTATTAATGGGAGGCTCTCAATATCCAGAGATCATCGGTATTGCCAAAGCTAATTTAAAGCAGAACCATTTCCGAGTACCAAGTGCCTGGAAGCTTTATGTATCCTTATCAGATCATCAATCAAATTGCTTCGATCTTTTAGCAATTGGCAGCAAATTAAATGATCCGGAAGAGCAAAAACTTTTATCTGAACTTTTACAACGTAAAATCAACCTACATAAAACAAAAGAAGGTTTTCTAGAAGTTTTGCGTAAAATTCTCCTAAGGGATTGGATGCAAAAAAGAGAACAAATTAGAATAGAGATTCAATCAGTTACGCATTCTGAAGAAGAAACTCTTCAACTAGCTCGTCAGTTTGATATTCTTAAAAATCAAGTTCCAGAAGTACTCATTCCCAAAATCTGAGTATCTAAAAAGGTTCTAGCATTTTCGTAAGCAATGGATTGCAAAATCGGTAATTCTAACTTTACAGCTAACTTTTCCAATAAAATAGGATAGCATTCAGCTGTATCATAAGGAACGTGATAAAAAGATTGCCCTGGGTATTTAGCTTGTAGATTCGAAGCATCTTTATCACAAAAAAAATCAGCACCAAAGCAAAGAACTTCTTTTGCGTTGAGGGTAAGCGCATATTCTATATGTTGGATTAAACCATTAGGATCTTCTTTATGAATAAAAGGAGCAAAAAAGTTCAATCCGATAAGGCCTTTTCTATGAATGATCTCATGTACCAGCTCATCGGGAAGATTGCGAGTAGCAAAGTGAACTTTGCGAAAATTACAATGGCTAGCAATAAGGGGGATGCGCCAATTGTTTTGATCAATTTTAGTTAAAATATCATAAGCTAAAGCATCGGACGCATGACTTAAATCAACGGCAATTTTACGATTATTTAGCCACTCTAGCAAATAAATCCCATCAGGTTTTAGGCCAATAGAAGTGTCAGATCCTCCTCCAAAACGATTTTCTTCATTCCAAGTAATACCAATATAGAGAAGAGGGCCAATTTTATTTTGGTAATTAGCTAGTCTTTGTAAACTCATGGTCAGAGGCTCATCTTCATCTGCAAATCCAGAAGCGCCTTCAAAGGCTGCAATTGTGGATATAGCTG
This sequence comes from Candidatus Rhabdochlamydia porcellionis, assembly GCF_015356815.2. GTDB lineage: Bacteria > Chlamydiota > Chlamydiia > Chlamydiales > Rhabdochlamydiaceae > Rhabdochlamydia > Rhabdochlamydia porcellionis. The sequence continues at coordinate 1,102,260 of NZ_CP075585.1, read as the reverse complement.
TTAGTGGAGCTTTTTGAGAAATAGGAGAAAAGTAAGAGGGATGTTCCTTGTATAGCCACTGTAGTTTTTCACTTTGTTTTTGAGCTAAATCAATGCTATTTAACGATTTTTTTGTAAAAATGGCAAGTACTTGGGTTTTTATGCCTCCTTGTTTCATTTGTAAATAAGAACAACGAGAAAGAGGGTCTAAGAAAGATCTGTTTTCTTGTTCTATCAAAAAAGAAAGCAAATCGTTATGTAAGTCAAAAATGGGTAGATGCATCTTAAAATATCTTAAATTTCTACTAGTATGGTTTTCTCTAATAAATTCAGCAAGGATTAAAGACTTAGAATTTGCTGAAATCCATTAAGGATTCGAATAGCTTAATGAGTTTCTTTAAAAGAGCGATTCTATTTCCACGCAGAACTAGGTCATCCGTAAAAATGATTATAGCCTTGAAAAATCTTTCTAAAGGATTTTGCAATTCTGCTAGTAATTTGAATGCTTCTAGATATTGTTTTTGTTGTAGAAGTTTTGGCCATCGGTTGTGGATTTGAATATATTCTTGAAGAATTTTTCTCTCAGCGGGTTCAATCATAAGCTTTTGCTGGAAAGTAGGGGAATCATTTTGAGTATATCCTTTAATGCGTTTATAGATTTTAACAAAGCAAGAGAAGCTTTTTTTAGCTTTGCGAAAGCTACAAAAAGCTTTTAATCTACATAATTGATCAAAAGGGTCATAAGGGTTTATCCTTGTAATGGCATCAATTTCATCTTTTTTAAAGCCTAATTCTTCAAAAATCAATTTCTTGCGAGTATTGATGAAAGAAATAATTGCTCGCGTGGCTTTTTTTTTATTTGTGATAGGGAATGCCTGACAGGCTTTTAATAATAAAATTTGCAAGTTACAACTCATTTTGTTTTTTAGCAGGATTTGAATAATTCCTGTTGCCTGTTTGCGTAAGGGATAAAGATCTTTGGAGGTGCTATAGAAACTAATCAGATCATCTATTTTATCCGATAGACTTAAGATAATGCCGGTAGGGGTTTTAGGAGCAGCATCCCATTTTGATCTAGGCATCCATTGTTCTTCAAGAGCTATTGCTACTTGGTGTTGTTCGTTTTGTGCTAGAGCGTAATATTTACCAATAATACCTTGCAAATCAGGGAACTCATTCACAAGCGCAGAGCAAAGGTCGGACTTACTTAAAAGAGCAGCTCTTTGTACGTGTGTATATTCTGCAACTTTTAAGTACTGATGAAATATTGTTGCTATTAGAATTAGCCTTTCTACTTTATCCCAAAGATTTTTACAATTTTTCTGGTAACGTATTTCTTGTAGTTTATAATAACTTAACTCAAGAGGAATATGAACTTCTTTTTCATAAAGAATAGCTCTATTAGATAAATAGAAAAGAAGTTCCTTTTCATTGCCGAGTTGAATCATTGAGTTGGGTTGATTATCGATTGTAATAATAAAAGCATTCATTAATTGATCATGACGATCAGTGACAGGAAAATATTTAAGGTGTTTTATTATTTGTGAAATAAGTATTTCTTGAGGAATTTTTAAGAATTTAGCGTCAAAAAATCCAAGCATTAAGGTAGGCCATTCTGTAAGATGTAATACTTCTGGAAGTATTTTATTTTGCTCTATTACACATCCTTTTATTTGTTGTTCTAAAGTTTTAATTTGTTTTTTAATGTGTTGTTTTCTTTCTTCTATATCTGCTAGGACGTAATGATTTTTCAAATTAGAAAGATAATATTTTGGATGTTTGATTTCAATATAAGTAGGACTAAGTTGAAAATGACCAAAAGAAAAGTTCCCGGATTGAATTCTACCTAGGTTAAAAGGGACCACTTGAGTCCCAAATAATGCAAGAATCCATCGAATAGGACGAGCATACCTAATAGACGGATCTTCCCAATACATTTTCTTGGGGAAGTCTATATTCATAATCAAAGAAGGTAATTTTTTTTGTAAAAGCGCATAGGTAGAACTGCCTTTTACATAAACAGTAGCAATTAGGTATTGAACGCCACCCATAGGAATAAAATATAAATTTTGTATTTCTTCTTGTAATACTTCAGTTAGGGTGCAAAAAGCAATGTTACAAGTTTGTAAAAATCCTTTGCCTTCTTTTGTTAAATTACCCTTCTTATCGAAAGCTACGGTTATTGAAGGTCCTTTTATTTGTTCTTCTACGGATTCTGTTCCTTCTACAAGATTCTTTACCAAAATACTTAGGCGCTGAGGGGTTCCAAATATCTGCAGCTCTTCAAATTCTAATCCAGATGTTTCTAACAAATTGCGCATGGCATTTTCTAGATATAAACAGCCAATGGGTACAAAACTTGCAGGTAGTTGCTCTGAACCAATTTCTAAAAGAAGATCTCGTGTGTTTTTTGGGTTGAAGCAAGGATTTTTTTGTGTAATAAATTTTGTACTTATAAGGGAGGGAGATAAACAAGTCTGTTTAGAAAGAATAGCTTTAGCGACTAGATGGGTTAAATCACGGATTTTTCTAATATAGTGATTTCTTTGAGCAAAGCAAATAGCCCCTCTTGCATCTAACAAATTAAAAGCATGTGATGCTTTAATCACAAAATCATAAGCCGGAATAGGAAGATTATTTTTTACTAAATTTTTAATCTCTTGCTCATAATCGCTAAAATGACGCAACCACATAGGAACAGAAGCTTCTGTAAGATGATAATGACTCCATTCAACTTCATTCTGTAGAAATAAGTCGCGAAAGGTAAAAAGATGGTTATATTGTATATCAAAAATTGCAGTCTTATTTTGAAGAAATAGAGCCAGTTTTTCTAAATCATAGGTAATCTCTACGCTAATTGGTTTTAATGCAATATCTCCTACTGTTTGCAAATAGGTAAATTGGGTAATTTCCATTCCATTGCACCACACTTTCCATCCCAATCCCGAAATACCTAATGAAGAGATTTCCCAGTCATTATGTACAAATCGAATATCATATTTTTTAATGTCCAGGTTTAGGGCAAAAAGAGATTGTAGATATAGAGTACGTGTATCGGTCGGAGGTGGTTTGATGATAACTTGATATTGGTGAGACATCTGAAGCCGATTGAGATCTCTTGCATTTTTTGGCCTACGACACGATTCTACATAAGCTGCTCTATGAGGTTCTTTACCCAGACAACGCAAAAATATAGCGGGATTAAATATCCCAGCTCCAACCTCTAAATCATATCCTTGATGAATAATGCAATTTTGTTTAATCCAAAAGGTGTTAAGTCGCTCAATGATTTGCTCAAAGGTTAACATAAAAAATTTAACTATATATTAAGATATAATTAATTTCATTGTATAATAGGAGGTTATTTTTTATGTGTTTTTATTGTCTAATTATGTAAATTTAAATTATGATCTACTTATTGTTAAGCGATTTAAAAATAAGTATTTTCACACTATGTATTTGCTGATTATTGATTTAAATAAACAGTATATAATTTTAAAATATTTATTAAATTATGTTAAAGTTGAACTATAAAATAGAGGTCCTTATGATACCAGTATTTTTACCTTTATTCTTGCATAAGCAACCGCAAAATCTACCTTCAGAAACCCTAGGTATGGGAAAAAAGAAGAAAGCAATGCGTTTTCAAAGATATTATCAAGAGCAAGAGAATCTACAACCTCAAAGTTTGCGTGCAAAAAAAAGAAGTTTAAAAAGGTTGCAAAAGAAGGAATTAAAAGTTTAAATTAGAACCGTAAGTCCCTCTTTGTTTTAGGTTTATATTATGAAATTGATTTTAAAGACTTATTAAACTATAATATTAGTCAATGGTTTAAGTGGAGGTTGTTATGCATATCAACAGTTTAAGAAATTTATCTTCTTTATTTACTAATTTCCCTACTACGATAGGCTGGGGAAGTATATCGGCGCTTTTCAATCGAGTAATCCATACGTCTTCAGAAAACTCTCGTAAAGAGTTACAAACACACACAGCAAGAAATAGAAAAAATACACTTCAAATGCAAGAAAAGAGAAAGCATGCTTTAATAGAGCGCAATTCAATCCAAACCCAAGCACTTAAGAATGCCTCTTTTTTCCATTCACACGTGGCCTCTAGAAAAATTACGTAATAATTTATCCTTAGAGGGATATAAATCCTTTCATGCTTCTCAAATCTTTAATTGGGTTTATAAGCTAAGACAACCTCATTGGGATCAAATGACCAATTTGTCTTTAGATCTACGTTTTTATCTAAAAGAAAATTTACTAATAACACAGCTAGTAAAAAAACAAGAGGTTTTTTCAGAAGATCAAGAAACTGTCAAATTTTTATGGCAACTTTCAGATAACATGCTCGTAGAATCTGTTCTTATTTGCTCTGAGAATAGACGTACTGTATGTGTTTCTTCGCAGGTGGGTTGTCCTGCTCGTTGTGCTTTTTGTGCTTCAGGAAAAGAAGGGTTAAAGCGCAACTTAACCGCAGCGGAGATTTTTGAACAAGTGTACCAAATTGATCTTTGGTTATTTGAAAGACAAGAGAAAGTATCTCATGTTGTTTTTATGGGCATGGGAGAGCCTTTTGAAAACTATGAAGCGGTTGTAGAAACCATTCGCTTGTTAATTGACTCTAATCGATTAGGGCTCTCTCAAAGACGGATTACTGTTTCTACAGTAGGGGTAGTAGAAGGGATTAATCGTTTCTCTAATGAGGGGTTAAAAACCAATCTAGTGCTTTCTTTACATGCTCCCAATCAGCGTATTAGGCAAAAAATTATTCCTTATGCACGTAAGTACCCCATAGAAGATATTTTAGCATCTGTGAGAAATTTTGCTAGAATAACCAAAAGAGATGTGACTTACGAATATACTTTAATTCGCCATATCAATGACAGTGTAGAACAGGCTAAAGAGTTAGCTGCTTTACTCAAAGGCCAACAATGCAGTGTAAACTTAATTCCTTATAACCCTGTTGAAAGGGTTCGACTGCAACGTCCTGAAAAGGAAACTATTGAAGCTTTTCAAGAAGTTTTACTCTCATCTAATATTGTTGCTACCTGGCGTTATACAAAAGGAAAAGACATTGCAGCGGCTTGTGGGCAACTAGCCTTGCAGAAGTGAATAGAGCTTTCTTTTCAAAAAAGACAGACATAAGATACCATTGACATGAAGTTTTAGATTAAAGGGGGATAAATGAGCATAGCGCTCATACTTACATTGCTGCGCATTTTACTAGGACCTATATTTGTTGTTTTTTATCTATATCATGGTCAATTAGGATTTACATTGTTTTCTTTGCCTTATGTTTTGTTGTGCTTAACCGTGTTATCAGAGGTTTCAGATGTATTTGATGGGTTATTAGCTCGTAGATACAATAAAGTGACAGATTTAGGAAAATTGCTAGATCCAATGGCGGATAGTATTTTTCGCCTTTCTGTTTTTTTAGCTTTTACTCAAGGGGTAATTCAGCTTCCTTTATTACTTGTGTGTATCTTTTTTTATCGAGATCTTGTGATTAGTACACTTAGAGCTTTATGTGGGTTAAGAGGATTTGCGCTAGCAGCTCGTCTTTCAGGCAAAATTAAAGCGGTTGTGCAAGCAGTAATTATTTTCTTTATTCTGGTAATGCTTATCCCTTATTCTCTTGGCTATTTAGAATTGAGTTTATTAAGAAAATTAAGTGTTTATAGTGTAAGTATAGGGGTTATTTATACCCTCTATTCAGGATGTGAATACATATTGGCCAATAGATCTTATATTCAAAAAGCATTAGGACTTAAGAGATAAAAGTTCTTCATATATATATATGTATTGCTTGGCGCTTTTCTTCCAACTAGAATCGTAGCTAAGACAAGCTTTCATGATTTGCTGCCATTTCTTATGCTCTTTATAACAAGTAATAGCTCTTTCTAAAGCCCAATTCATCCCTTGCCAATCAGGAAATTCAAAAGTAAAGCCATTACGTTCTTCAAAGGGCTTATCTGAAGTGTCAATATCAAAGACGGTATCTACAAGACCTCCTGTCATTCTAGCAATAGGAATTGTTCCATAATGCATGGAGATCATTTGTGTAAGACCGCACGGTTCGAATAAAGAGGGAATAATAAATAAATCGGAGGCTGCAAAGATCAGATGAGCTAGCTGTTCATCATTCATCAGTAAAATAGCTACTCTTTTGTCATCTCGATATTTTTCTTTTAGGGAAACAAATTGTTCCTCTATATCGCTATTTGACAAAGAAATCGAACCAAGAAGAACAAACTGCCCTCCTAATTCTAGAGTGCGTATCATTCCATATTCAATTAAGTCAGGACCTTTTTGAGGAACAAGTCTAGTAATACAAGAAACCAAAGGGACATTTTCTTGAGTAAGAGATAGATATTTTTGTAAAAAATATTTGTTTATCCGTTTAGCTTTTAGAATATTTTCTAACTCGTTTATGAGATAATTTTTTTTAAGATAGGGATCTTTGGCCGGGTTCCAATAGTCTTGATCAATACCATTTAAAATACTGACTAGTTTTTTTTGAGACTCTCGTAAAACTAGATCTAATCCACATCCTCCTTCAGGAGTTTGAATTTCTTTTTGGTAATTAGGAGAAACAATAGCTATGCGATCAGCGTGTATAATTCCTGTTTCTAATAAATTCAAGGAATCAGAAAAATCAAGATCTTTTAAAAGATCTTTATCTAAAAGAGTGTTTATAGAGCAGATTCCTTGGTGTGCTAAATTATGAATGGTTAAAACACTTTTTCCTAAGTTATTTTTTTGGCATAAAAGAGCAATTAAAGAAGTGTGCCAATCATGTAAATGTAAAATATCAGGTTGTTTTCCTAATTGCAGCAGGGATTGCATAGCTACGCAAGAAAAATAGATAAAACGATCGATATCATCAGAACATCCATAAATAACACCGCGATTATAAAAATATTTTGGATGATCTGCTTCTATTAGAAAAATTTTTAACTCACTTAAACTAGCTGACCAAATTGTATTGTTATAACGATTAGAGCCTGCAAACATCCAAATGTTTTTCTGCTCTATTTTTAGATCCGTTAAGTGTTTGTAATCAATACAGTCATATTTTGGTAAAATAACTTCCGTTATGTATCCGAGTTTCAAAGTTTCTTGACAAAGTCCATATACAACATCGGCTAATCCTCCTACTTTAGCAATAAGGGCGAGTTCTGAGGCAATGTGAATAATGTGCATAGATGATTTTAGCCTGTACAAGCGCTAGGGCCACATTCTTGAAGAGTCGTAATAACATTTGCTGCAGTCATAAACAATACAAGCCAAAAAGCCATATTTTCAAATGTGTTCATTTGCGTTTTTTGTATATGCTGAGGAGATATTGTGTAAAGGAAAAGCATAATTGCAGATACAAAAATAGAACAAGCAAAGACAACTAAAGCCCAAGTATATAGCTCTAAGCCAAGAACAGGTTCTCCAAATGAAGAAAACCCAGGACAAACGTGAAGGGATATCTGTCTTAAAGAAACAAATCCTCCAAAAAGGGCGCTTAAAATCGAAACAGCATAATGAGCTGGGTAAACACCAAAGCGTAAGTTTAGTAAAGGACCCATAGCTACTCCGATCATACTTAAACGTTGTAGTAAACAAAGAGGACAAGGTAGTTCATGTTTGAGAAATTGCACAGAATAGCCACCTAAAAGCACTCCGCAAATCACAAATGCCCAAATGGTATTCAAATTGCGTTCCAATTTATACATATTCAAATCCGAATTTTAAGAATGTCTGTTGCATGGTGCCATAGCATAAAGAGGCAAAAAATAAGATTGATCAGAGTTACGCCTATCCCTACTTTTCGATAGCCTTTCCAAATGAATAGGATTGTAATCATAAAAATAAAAAATAACAGCGCCATCATGAGTATTCACCACTTCTTTATGAAAGAATTAATCTATTTATTTTTTTTAAGCAACTTAACTTTCTGAAAAAGTAGCTTGTAGTATGAGAACTGGTTTTTTTAGAAAAAATAATAAATTATTTAGTAAGAAAGAAATGCTCTTTTGTATTTTTGAAAAATATAACCTGCTTGCACAGAGTTATTTTTGGAGATTGCAAAAATAAGGTTTGGTATATATGAAATATATCAAATTTTATTTATATCTTTAACACAATTCACTATCAGGGGATCTTTGCGGTTGTTTACATTACATCAATACAGCGCGACGACATCTACATTGATACATTCCAATGTAAGTAGTTTGGGAGAATACGCAAAATGGGCTTGAACTGGAGATTTTAAGGATTGCATACTTTTTTGGTTAGGTTTTCGTTTTATATAGCTCTACCAGGTTTTTCAAGAAGTTTCTGAGGTTTTTGTTATATGAAGCTAGATGATAAATTTCTTTTAAATGTTCCCGACTAATTTCATTAAATCTAGTAGATTTCCCAAGTTCTTGAACAGCGTCATGTCTCTGGTTCTTGCAAGCCCTTATAAGGGCTTGTCCTAACCCATTTGTACTTATTTTCTGATAACTAGGAGAATTTATAAGATATTTCAGACTTTTCAGATGAATAACTGTATTTCCACCATTTCCTGCAGCATTTTCTAAAGCTTTTTCTAAATCATTTATACTAATTTCACAGGCTCTAGTAGAATTTATAATAACCTCTACAATGCCTGGATGACCATTAATGGAAGCATGGTCTAAAGCATTGCCTAAATTTTCTTCACTAATTTCATGAAATCTGCTTGATTTTATAAAAATTTTTACTATCTTTGCATGGGTATAAAAACAAGTCCAGGAAAACGCCTTATTTAAGGTTTTTATACTAATTTCATGAAATTTATCGCAAATTTTAAGAGATTGAAATAGTTCTTTTAGCTGAGAAGACTTGCCTTCTTTACAAAAGTGTATTATATCGCTAGATAGTTCTTCTACGGATTTATTGGTAAAAGAATTAGAAAAAATTCTTGTCATTAGGGCTTTATAAGTTATTGGATTATTTTCTTTAAGGTTTTTACATATCAATCGAGGAGATTTATAAGTTGATAAAAAAGCTTGCATATCTAAAGGTTTGAGATATGAACAAATTTTCTCAAAAAGATAGAAACGATCTTTATCTAGAATAGATACGAGATTGGGATCTATATATGAATTTGAAACAAGGTTTATACTCATTTTGTACCTAAAACTGTTTAATTTATTAAATTATATAATAAATTAAACATAAAATAAATAAGTAAAAATTTATTATTTTAAATAATTAATTACTAATTAAAAAAATAGAAGAAATTAGATGCTTTTTTGTGGAGGAGATAGTCTTTACAAATGTTCTTTTAAGTCATTTAATAATTAGAAGTTTTTATTCGAAAAGTTTTTCTTGGGTTAATTGAAATTAACACTTTTTAAGTAAATGTAAATGATGCATAGGCAGCTCATTATCTAGAAAAAGATCTATTTAAAGTTGCTTTTTAATCTCTAAAAAACTAATCTTTGTTCTGTTTATGGATGCTGGGGTGTCGCCAAGTGGTAAGGCAGCGGTTTTTGGTACCGCCATTCGGAGGTTCGAATCCTTCCACCCCAAATTAATTTAACTAAAAGCAAGTGTCCATGTCTTTTAGCAATTCTTTTATGTTGTTTGCAGGAACTTCTCATAGAGAGCTTGCAGAGTAAATTGCAAAAAGCTTGGAAGTTGAGTTAGAAAAAACTCTTATTAAGACTTTTCCAGATGGAGAGATAGGCATCTCTGTTTTAGAGAGTGTCCGTGGTAAGGATGTGTTCGTTATGCAATCAATGGCACACCATCCAAATTCCTATCTCATGGAATTATTGATTTTTGTTGATGCATTAAAGCGCTCGTCCGCTCGGTCTATTATTGCCGTAATTCCTTATTTTGGATATGCGCGCCAAGATCGAAGAGGAGTGAAAGAGAACCGATTACAGCAAGGCTTGTTGCAGATTTTCTGCAGAGATCTGATGTAGCGCGTATATTAACGGATTTGTATACAGAGCAAGTTCAGGGGTTCTTCAATATTCCTGTCGATAATCTTTATGCGTGTCTGGCATTAGTAGGTGCTGTTCGGAAACTACAGCCTAATCAAGTAGTGACACCTGATGTGGGTAGTGTTAGCATAGCTTATGCTTTTGCAGAAAAATTAGATATTGGTTTTTCGGTTATTAATAAACGATGTATAAATGCAAATGAAGTGGAATCTACTTTAACTTGGAGATGTTTATCAGAAGCGTGTTTTGCTCGTAGATGATATGTTCTCAACCGGAGGAGCTCTAAAAAAAACAGCTTTAGTTTGTAAAAGAGCTAAAGCTAGTGCAATTTTTGCAACTGCTACACATGGATTACTTATAGGAAGGTTGAAAATAGTGGAATTAAAAAGATCATTATGATCAATACAGTGCCAAATCCTGATTGCAGTGTAGAAGTGGTTTCAAAGGAAATACCTTAGAAATTTGGAGTAATTTATTATGAAGTCTGTAGCAAAGCCTCATTTATCTATGTCTTCTAGTAGTTCTTTTATGTTATTTGCAGGAACTTCTCATAGGGAGCTTGCAGAGCAAATTGCAAAAAACTTGGAAATTGAGCTAGGAAAAACTCTTATTAAGACTTTTCCAGATGGAGAGATAGGCATCTCTATTTTAGAGAGTGTCCGTGGTAAGGATGTGTTCGTTGTGCAATCAATGGCACACCATCCAAATTCCTATCTCATGGAATTGTTGATTTTTGTTGATGCATTAAAGCGTTCGTCTGCTCGTTCTATTATTGCCGTGATTCCTTATTTTGGATATGCACGCCAAGATCGAAGGGGAATGGAAAGAGAACCGATTACAGCAAAGCTTGTTGCAGATCTTCTGCAAAGGTCTGGTGTAACGCGTATATTAACAATGGATTTGCATACAGAGCAAATTCAAGGGTTCTTCGATATTCCTGTCGATAATCTTTACGCGCGTCCGGCATTAGTAGATGCTGTTCGGAAACTACAGCCTAATCAAGTAGTGACACCTGATGTGGGTAGTGTTAAATTAGCTCGCGCTTTTGCAGAAAAATTAAACATTGATTTTGCAGTCATTAATAAACGACGTATAAATGCAAATGAAGTGGAATCTGCTTTAATTGGAGATGTTTATCAGAAGCGTGTTTTGCTCGTAGATGATATGTGCTCAACCGGGGGAACTCTAAAAAAAGCAGCTTTAGTTTGTAAAAGGGCTGGAGCTAGTGTAGTTTTTGCAGCTGTTACACATGGGTTATTTATAGGAGAGTTTGAAAATAGTGGGATTGAAAAGATCATTATGAGCAATACAGTGCCAAATCCTGATTGCAGTGTGGAAGTCGTTTCAGTGGCACCTTTATTTGCGGAAGCAATAAGATCAATTGTTAATGCTAAATCTATTTCCTCACTTTTTACACGGTTTTAATTTTATCTTAAGGAAATACCTTAGAAATTTGGAGTAATTTATTATGAAACTTGTAGTGAAACCTCGTTTTAGCCAAAAAAAAAGCGAAGTAAAACAGATTCGATCCGTAGGGGATATTCCTGCTGTTATCTATTCTTTAAAAAAAGAGCCTGCGAGTCTAATCGTTAGTGGTCAAGAATTTGATACGGTATTGAGACAAATGCAACCTGGTCACTTACCAACAACTGTTTTTACCTTAAGCGATGGGGTAAAAGAATGCCAGGCTATTATTAAAGAAATTCAATATCATGTAATTACTTATAAAGTTTCACATATTGATTTTGAAGAGTTAACAGACGGTGTAAATGTACATGTAAAAGTACCTGTTAATTGCATAGGAACTATGGAGTGTGTTGGAGTTAAATTAGGTGGAGTTGTGCGTCAGGTAATGCGGCATGTGAAAGTGAAGTGTCAGCCAAAGCATATTCCTACAAAATTCGATGTGGATGTAAAAAATGCTAATATTGGGAATTCTTTGCGTGTGAAAGATTTGCAAGGAATACCAAGTGATGTAACTGTTCTAGCAAAAGAGCATGATGTTGTAGCTGTTATTGCAAAACGCTAATTTAAGAAGAGTTTTAACGTTGAGAGAAACAGAAAAACATTTAATTGTTGGACTGGGAAATCCTGGTGAAAAGTATAAAAATACCAGGCATAATGTAGGTTTTATAACGGTTGACTTTTTTGCTAATCATTACAACCTTGTTTTTCATGAATCAATGCGAATTCGTGGCTCTTTGGCTCAAGGCTGTATACAGGAGAAACAGGTTGTGTTATTGAAGCCTGGGACATTTATGAACGTAAGTGGTGAATCGATAAAGAGCTGCATGAAATACTTTTCTATTGCACAAGAGAAGATATTAGTTGTTTGTGATGATATTGCAATTGCTTTAGGAAAGGTAAGAATGAGGATGAAAGGATCTTCTGGAGGACATAACGGATTGAAAAGTGTAATTTCAAGTTTAGCTACTGAAGAATTCGCTAGATTGAGAATTGGTATAGATTTTCCACAATTAGAAGAAGATTTATCTGATTATGTATTGGGAAATTTCACTAAAAAACAACAAGAAACTATAGAGGAGCTGCTCCCTTTTACCACCTTGGTTTTAAAGGAATGGATTGTAAAAGGAATAGCTCCAAGTATGCAATTAGCCCATAGTTATCCAGATTGCAAAGATAGATAAATAATTTAAGTTTAAACTTAAGGAGAAAAAAATGGCTAAGCAAAAAAGCCAACTCTACGAAGGAATATACGTTTTAAGCGCTACACTAAGCGAGGAAGCTAGACAAAAAGCGCTTGAGAAAATTACAAACGGTATTTTAGAGCGTGGTGGGGTAGAACATAAGATTTTTGATCAAGGGCGTAAAAAATTAGCTTATGAAATCAATAAGCGACGTGAAGGATATTACTACATAATATATTTTACGATTGATACATGCTATTTTAAAGAAATGTGGAGAGAATACCATTTAAATGAAGATCTTATTCGCTTTATGACTCTTAGAGCAGATAACGTTCCTGAAAAAATAGAATTTAATTATGAAGAAAAGCAAACGGTTGAAAAGCCTTTTGCAAAAAAAAGTAAGCAATGTCCTTTTAAATCAGCTGGAGTGCGCCATATTGATTATAAAGATGTTGAAACATTAGTTCGTTTTATTACAGAGCGTGGTAAAATCATTCCAAGAAGGATTACCGGTGTATCTGCTTATTACCAACGTAAATTAGCGCAAGCGATCAAACAATCAAGACATATGGCTCTTTTACCATTTGTTGCACAAGACTAAAAGGAAGATATATGCGTAACCAACGTCAACGTAGTCAATTACTACTTTTGAAAGATGTCGAACAGCTTGGACGTAGTGGAGATATTGTACATGTGAAGCCTGGCTATGCGTGGAATTATCTGATCCCTACAGGTAAAGCGGTTTTTCCCGATAAGCGCACACTGCGCAATCAAGCAAATCTCAAGGAACAAAGAGAACAACAAGCAAACTTAGATCGCGAAGAATCTGAGTTAATTGCTAAAAAGTTAGAAGGGATGTCTTTGGAAATTTTTGTGAAGGTGGATCCTGATGGTCATATGTATGGATCTGTAAAACCCCAAGATATTGTACTTTTACTGCAAGAAAACGAGAAAATTTTATTAGATCGCCGTAGCGTTTTAACTCCAACTATTAAAGAGTTAGGAACATATAAAATTTCTCTTGCTCTTAAAGAAAATGTACCTGCACAATTTACGCTGCATGTGATTAAAGAGGTCTAGAGTTGTCTTGAACCTAAAGAGTTTTAAGGGGAAAGACCGAGAACTCACGCTTCTTTCCCCTGCTAAAGTTAATTTGTTTTTTCGTATACACTATCGAAGACAAGATCAATATCATCAAATTTCCTCTCTTTATCAAGCCATTAGTTTATCAGATACCGTCTCTATTTCTTTAGCCGATAAAGACCGTTTTCATTGTAATTTGGATCATCTCTGTGATTTGCAAGGAAATTTCATTTGGCAAGCCGTATCTTTATTTCGTCAGAAAACAGGTTGGAATCAGAAGTTATCTATTCACCTGCAAAAGAATATTCCTTTGCAAGCAGGTTTAGGGGGAGGAAGCAGTAATGCAGCAACAACTCTGTGGGCTCTTAATCAGCTTTCTCATTATCAATTTGAAGAAAATCAGTTAGCTCTTTGGGCTGCTGAATTAGGTTCTGATATGGCTTTTTTCTTTTCAGAAGGGACCGCTTATTGTCAAGGAAAAGGGGAGATCATGCAGAATATAACCCATCTGCCGAGCACGCATTTTTGGCTAGCAGCGCCTCAATTTGGTTTATCTACTCCTCTAGTCTATCAAAAATGTGATGTGAGTAAGTTACCGCATTGGGATAGTGCTCAAGCCTTATCCGATATACTCAAAGGTAAACTCGTTTTAAAGAATGATTTAGAGTCAGCAGCTTTTCGTTTAAAACCTGAATTACAAATCATCAAACATCAGCTTATAGGAATGGGATTTAAACAAGTGTCTATGACGGGAAGTGGTACCACTTTTATCTGCTTTGGGTCTTTAGAAATACCACAATCACCAGGAATCACTTTTTATCCTGTGCATTTTTTACAAAGAAAGCTAGGCTATTGGTATCAATAACATGTAAAACCAAAAGCGACTTTTAATGGATACAAAGTCCTATGACGATCGATTTATTGTAATTACAGGAGCTGCGGGATTAATAGGTTCTTGCTGTGTTCGTTATTTAAACAATCAAGGATTTACTAATCTGATTTTAGTTGATGATATTAAAAAAACAAATAAATGGAAAAATCTTCTTAACAAGAAGTATGTCAATTTTATTTCAAAGCATCAATTATTTGATTGGCTAAAAGGTAAAGAAAAAGAAATAAAGGCCTTCATTCATTTAGGAGCTTGTTCTGATACTTTGGAACAAAATGAAGAGTACTTGATGCAAAATAATTTGCGTTATTCCATTTGTTTAGTTGAATATGCTCTTCAAGCAAAACATCGATTTATTTATGCTTCTTCCGCTGCTACATATGGAGATGGATCTCAAGGCTTTATTGATGACCATGCTCAACTCGAGTACTTAAAGCCCTTGAATCTATACGGCTTTTCTAAATATGCTTTTGATTTATGGTTGAAGCAGCAAGGGGTTTTGGATCAAGTTACAGGTTTGAAATATTTTAATGTTTTTGGGCCTAATGAAAATCATAAAGGACGTATGGCTTCCATGATTTATAAAATGACATCTCTTGTGCAAAAGGAAAAAGAGATTCGTTTATTTGCTTCTACAGATCCAAATCAATTTGCTGATGGAGAGCAATGTCGTGATTTTATCTATGTAAAAGATGCCTGTCAGATGACGTGTGAATTCTTAAAAAATTCTATAAGTGGTATTTTTAATATAGGATCAGGATCTGCTACTACATGGCGCTCTTTAGCGCTAGCTATTTTTAAAGCATTGAAAATACCACCTAAAATTACATTTATAGAAATGCCTAAAGAGCTTAGTTCTCAGTATCAAAATTATACCTGTGCTGATATGGCTAAATATATAAAAATTGTGGAACAACCTAAGTTGTATTCTATACAAGATGCAGTAGAAGATTATATACAAAACTATTTAATTGTGGATAAGCGATGGTAAAGCTTAGCGGTATGCTCAGTCAATTCGATCCTGTACATGTTTTGGTCATTGGGGACTTTTTGTTAGATACTTATACAACAGGTAAAATCAAAAGAATGTCTCCAGAGGCACCAGTTCCTATTTTGCATGTAGAAAAAGAAGAAAACCGTCCAGGAGGGGCAGGAAATGTTGTCTTAAATCTTATTTCACTAGGGGTGCAAGTCACTGCTGTAGGAAGAATAGGATATGATTTTGCAGGAAAATGGTTATACGGTTTTTTGGAGACAGAAGGGGTTAATGTTCAAGCATTATTATCCCAAAAAGGATATAAGACCTCTGTTAAAAATCGATTAATTGCAGATTCACAGCAAATTTTGCGATTTGATCATGAAGAAACTACTCCTTTATTACAAGATTTAGAAAAAAAACTTATCCAACAATTGCCAACTCTTTTAAAAAAAGTACAAATAGTTGCCATTTCTGATTATGGTAAAGGATTTTTAACATGCTCTTTGTTAAAAGCTGTGATTCAGTTGGCTAAAAAGCTTTCTATTCCTGTTATTGTAGATCCTAAAGGGGAAGATTTTAGCAAATATAGCGGAGCTACGATACTCAAACCCAATCTCTCCGAAGCAATTTCTGCTGCAAAACTTTTAAAAACCAGCCCCTTAGATCAAGTAGCCGAAGTCATTTTTAGCCAATGCTATGCAGAAATGCTTTTAATTACACGCTCAGAAGAAGGGATGTCTTTATTTAAGCGATCAGGGTATACATGTGATTTTTCTGTGCCTTCTAAAGAAGTGAAAGATGTAACAGGTGCAGGAGACACAGTTCTTGCTATGATGAGCATTGCATTAGCCAATCAGATGGATATAAACCACGCAATTCAACTCTCTAATATTGCTGCAGGAATTGCTATTGAAAAACTAGGTTGTGCACGAGTTACTCTTTCTAATATAGCTCAAAGACTTTTAGAACTGGATGTCGAAAATAAAATTTTTGAAGAACATCATCTTTTTGCTTTGCGACAATCTTTAAAAGATGTTAGGTATACCGTTCTTGGGGTAGATAGTCGAAAAGGGATGTCAACAGCTTTGTTTTCTACTTTTCGAAAACTGTGCTCAAAAAAATTTAAATCAAAACTCATCATTTATATCTGTGATACAAACCCAGATCAAGAATTTGTCTTGTTGCTATCTTCTTTATCTGAAGTGGATTTTATTGTGCTTAAAAGTGAGAGTTTAAAAAATTTGTGCAAAATCATGCATCCTGAGCATGTATTTATCATGGACCAATCAGAATTAATTCCATTAACACATCCAATGGATCTGTTTGTGTTATAAGGGGTAAGCGCATTTTTCTTTGGTAAGCAAAAAACGTTAATGTCAGAAAATTTCTTCTTTTGTATATACTTGTCTTTTATGAAATTTAAGTCTTGATTTGGGAATTTTTATGAATAATTATGCGTTGATCTGCTTTATTTTAACTATAATGACTAGCTCTTATGCTGATGTAAAGCCAAAAATATCTATTTGTCAAGAATCTACTCAGCGATTTACTAAGCAGATCATTCAGGAAAAAATAGAAGAGACAAGGATTTTAGTTGGTAAAATTGTGCATGATGATGAAATTGTTATGACACAATTTGATCTATTAGCAGAAGAGCTTATTACTGCTTATTGTCGAGAAAAAGGGATTACTTTAAATGAAGTAGAAGAGATTCTGCAAGCCATGCAATTTTCTACAGAAAAACATCGTTTTCAAACACGTAAAAATGATCGTAAAACTCCTTATGTATCTCATTGTTTTGAGGTTGCTTATAAAGTGATGAGTGTGGGAGAAGTAAGAGATTTAACAAGTATTTTAGCAAGTCTATTGCATGATACTCTAAAAGATACGCAAACAACAGTAGAGGAAATCGAAAAAAAATTTGGAATTCAAGTTGCTAAAGTGGTAGAGGAGATAACAGGGGACAGAAAAATATCCTTGCAAGAGAAAAAACGACAAGAAACAATTAATGCATCATATCGATCAAAGCCCGCGGCCATAATTCAATTAGCTGATACTCTTTGCAATACATTAGAGCTTCTAAATCATCCTCCTAAAGGCTGGAGTCGAAAATATATTGATCAATACTTTCAATGGGCACAAACAGTTGTAGATCGTCTTCCATCTGTTAACTCTAGGCTAAAAGAGGCTGTACTTCTTACATTAAATCAATATTGGGAAACACAAGCTGCTGGTTCATCATGAAAATCCGTTTTCCAATCTTTCTATTCGCGCTTCTAAAGGAGGGTGAGTAGCAAAAAAGCGAGTAATGCTGCGTTTTTCAGGAGTTGAAATTTTAAATGCTTGAAAAGCTGCAAGAGCTGTTTGAGGGTCTTGAATCTGTATATTTTTTTGTAATGCTCTCAAAGCAGAGATCATATTTTCTCTGCCTGCTAAAAAAGCACCACCACGATCTGCTCTAAACTCTCTAAAACGAGAAAAAGCGCAGGTAATCAAAGACCCTAAGACCATAAAGATCACCTCAAATAAAAAGACAAAAATCATATAGCTGATATAAGACCCTCCAGAAGAATTATTTCTACTTTTACCAAGCCCTGAACAGATATAAGCAAGCACTCTAGCTAAGAACATGACAAAGGCATTAATAATACCTTGTAATAAAGTCATTGTGACCATATCTCCATTTTGAATATGAGCCATTTCATGGGCTATAACCCCTTCTAGTTCTTTTTCAGACATGCGATTTAACAAGCCAGTTGAAACAGCAATTAAACTACGTTTTTTGGTAGGACCGGTAGCAAAAGCATTTAATTCAGGGGAATTATATATCCCTACTTGAGGAAAATCCGATAAATTTGCATCTCGAGAAAATTTGTGCACAACTGTCAATAATCTCTGTAAACTAGGGTCTTTGGTATTAGCATCAATCAACTGTATTTTCATCATCCATAAAGCGATTTTACGGGAAAGTAAAAGAGAAATAAAAGCTCCTCCCATACCCCAAACAAAGCAGAAGATCATTAAAGAATAGAGATTTAGGTCGTATGATTGTAAATAAGGTTTTATGTTAAAAACGCTTAGAAAAAAAGAAAGGGTAATAACAACAAGAAAATTGACCAATAAAAATAAAAAAACTCTTTTAGCAATAATCATTTTTTTTCTCCTTATATCTATCTATTATCTGCTTTTTAAGAGGCTTATGTCAATAACCTATGTGATATTTTCAGCATAAAATGGGATTAAAAAATATAAATTTTTTAAAATTTTTTTTAATTTATGGTTTTTTTAAATAACGCTGGACTTTCTCCGATTTTCCTTTACATATTAATTACCGTTAAAGCATCTAGTTTCCACGTAAATGTACAACTCTAACGTGGAGTTGTAGTTTTTTCAATATAGATATCAACCTTGAGAATTATAGATGGTCATTGATCTAAATAGTTTTTATCTTCCAGAAAAAGAAAAAGAAAATGATGGATTATTTATTATAATAACCTGTGCTTCACCATCTGAAGATGGTAAAATACAAGTAGAAATGACGTATGAAGGAGATCCTTTTGTAATTTTATATATTTTAAAAAAAAGCTCAAGAGCAATTTGAACAAAATGATGATATAACTTAGTATTTTTTTTGAAATTTCTAAGAATATAAGGATAATGATTCATGCAAACATTTGTTTTTGAAGATTGGTACAAAAATCACCAAGAGGGAATCTTGCAAGATTTTTTTGCATTTCTACGCTTTCCAAGTATTAGTACAAATAAGAAATATGAGCAGCATATTAGAAAAACAGTAAACTGGCTTAGTGAATATATAAAGGGAATAGGACTAGAAGTAGATATATGGGAGACCTCTAATTATCCTGTTGTGTTTGGTTCTTATTTAAAAGCAGGTCCTAATAAACCTACATTGCTTATTTATCACCATTATGATGTACAACCAACGGATCCATTAGATTTATGGGAAAATGATCCCTTTGAACCGATTATTAAAGAAAATTGTGTATATGCACGCGGTGCTTCAGATAATAAAGGGCAGTGCTTTTATTCGTTAACCGCTTTAAAAGCTTATTTGGAATTGAGCGATCTGATTGAATTAAATATTAAAATAGTCATTGAAGGAGAAGAAGAATCAAGCAGTAAAGGAATCAAGGGGATTCTTAAGACAAAAGCTCAAGAGTTAAAAGCAGATTACCTTATCATTATAGATGCGGGGATTTCTAATATAAATTCTCCTGCTATTACTTTGGGAATGAGAGGAATGCTGTCTCTTGAGATAGAATGTAAAAATTCTTCTGTGGATTTACATTCAGGATTACATGGAGGGATTGCTCTAAACCCAAATCGGGTTTTAGCAACATTGATAGCAAATATGTGGCACCCCTCTGGTAAAGTAGCGATCCCTCATTTCTATGATGATGTAAAACCTATTGAGGAGAAATGGAAGGATTCATTGAATATGACTTTTGATCAGGATCTATATACCAAAGCATTTGGTGTGCATGCTTTTTCTTCTGAGGAAGGCTATTCTCTTCGAGAATCAAATTGGCTAAGACCTAGTTTAGAAGTGAATGGAATGTGGGGAGGATATATAGAACCTGGTTTTAAAACAGTAATTCCTTCTAAGGCGCATGCTAAGATTTCCTGCCGATTAGTCCCTGATCAGGATCCCCAAAAAATTACCCAAAACATTGTAGAATACTTCAAAAAAAATGCTCCACCAGGAATCGAAATTTTTGCAGAAATAGGAGAAGGATATGAAGCTTTTTGTTGTTTTTCTGATTCTGTAATTGCCAAAACAGCTGCTTTAGCATATGAAGAAATATTTAAAAAACCATGCAAATATATTGCATGCGGAGCAACAGTTCCCATTATACCAGAGCTAGCAGAAGTTAGCGCAGCAGAAACAATACTGATGGGAGTAGCTTTGGAAACGAATAATATTCACGCTCCCAATGAACATTTTAGCATGGATTGTTTTAAACTAGGATTCCTGGTAATAACAAATATTTTAACTCGATTGTCGCAAAGAGTGGAACAGGAGAAAGATGGTTTATGTGGAAATTCAGCAGAGCAAGAAAGGAGAATAGAGAAACGATAAATAGCTTGGTGCTATGGGGTAATTTAGGTGTTGTATTTCTCTTAGCAGCTTTAGGTTGTTTGCTATGTAAATATACACAAATCTTTTGCTGCTTATTTTTCATTTCAGTCTTTGGTTTCATGATGACTTTTTATTGGGGAATCAAAGGATTTCTATGTAGTGTTTGTTTGATTACAATCATTTTAATTGGTTTAAATGTTTCTAATAGATTTGATTTAGAAAATATTCTTTTTTCTATGTCGATTATGCTTTCTTGGTTAATCCTGTTATTAGGACGTCAAGAAGTTTTTCTTTACTTTAAGAATAAAACCCTTAAAGAACAAAATTTAGAAAGGAAGTGTATATTCCTACAAAAAAAAATAGATCAACTGCAAGAATTATTGATTTTCAAAAAAGCGTCTCAAAAGAAACAACAAGAAAACGTGTTATTAAAAAAGCAGTTAGAAGGATTGAATAGTGAACTAGTAAGAGAAAAAAAGGAAAAAGATATTTGGCAAAAAAGACATCACACAGTTATTCAAAAAATATCTAATCATCAAAGTAGAGAAAAAAAGTTACAGAATGCATTAAAAAACGCATTTCATATGCAGTCTGAAGCTACAAAAAATTTTCAGGAAAAAGCCCATCTTTTAGATCAAACAAGAAAACGTGTATTTCATTTAGACAATGCATTGTTTGCGTTAGAAAGAGACTGTATGGAAAAAGAGTTTGATCCTCAAGTAGCTGATTTTATGAGCCATATTATGCAGATGCAAAAAACACAATCCAACTTAGAATTTGAAGTTTCCTTGCTCGAAGAAATTGTTTGTAGTATTTGCAATCAGAAAAAAAAGAATGTAATAAAGCCCAAGTTTGCCGTAAAGAAAACCATCTCAAAGCTTTTACAAAATGTGAGCTCTAATCAAAATTTGTCAAAATCTCGCACCCCTCTTCTGTAATTAAGAAAGTATGTTCCCACTGTGCACTTGGTTTTTTATCCACTGTACGTGCTGTCCATTTATCTTCTACATCAATCACTATATCAGCAGAACCTGCATTAATCATAGGTTCTATAGCAAAAGTCATTCCTGCAGCAAGAGGAATCTTGATCGTATTATGACTGTGAGGGATTAAAGGAGGTTCGTGTAAATGTATTCCTGTTCCGTGTCCTACAAATTGGCGGACGATAGAGCATTTATGTAAATCTGCATGTAGTTCGATTTTTTCAGCAATCTCACAAATGAATAGACCTGGTTTTAGGATTTTAAATACTTCGTGTAAGCATTCATAAGAAACACTTATCACTTTACTTTTTTCTGTATCAACAGGTTCAAGAGCAACCATTTTACTACAATCGCCATAGTAGCCATTTAAATTACAAGTGACATCAATATTAAGAATATCACCTTGTTGCAGAGGAATATCATTAGGGATTCCGTGACATACAACATCATTAACAGAAGTACAGATGCTTTTAGGAAAAGGAGGAGTCCCATATCCTAAAGGAGCGGGAATTGCATTTGCTTCAAGCATTAGGCTATGTGCATAATCATTTAGTTCATTGGTTGTAATACCAACTTTTACTTGAGTGCAGGTTTTGCTTAAGATAGTAGCTGCTAAATGACATGACTTGCGAATAGCTTCAATTTCTTTTTTTGTTTTTAAAAGAATCCCATGTTTTTTACGATACTGATAAGAGAGTAGTTCTTGCTGAGCTTGAATGGTAAAAGAAAAGGAATTATTTTGATCGCACATGTGAAAAGAGAGTATAATCTGGAATTGTCAAAACTTCATAACCAGTTTCAGTAATTAAGAAGGTATGTTCCCATTGCGCACTTGGTTTTCCATCAACGGTTTTACAGGTCCAATGGTCTTTATCAATATATCCACTGCGTTTACCTGCATTGATCATAGGTTCAATGGTTAAAGTCATTCCAGGAGCTAAAGGAATTTGTGAGTAGTTATAATGATGAGCAACTTGTGGCTCTTCATGAAATCCAAGCCCTACTCCATGACCTACAAATTGATCCACAACAGAGCAATTTTGAGAAGAAGCATAGGATTCAATGGCTTTACCGATCTCACATAGTTTATTATTGGGCTTTAAAACCTGAGTTGCTCTGTTTAGACATTCTAAAGAAACATCAACTACTCTACGTTTTTCAGTATCGATGGGTTCAAGAGCGACCATTTTACTACAGTCGCCATAGTACCCATTTAAAATACAAGCTACATCGATATTAATAATATCGCCCTGCTGCAGAGGAATATCATTAGGAATTCCATGACAAATCACATCATTGAGCGATGTACAAATGTGTTTAGGAAAAGGCGGTTCTCCATATCCTATGCAACAAGAGATCGCATTTTTTTCTTCGAATAACTCTTTTGCATATCGATCTAGCTCATTTGTAGTAACCCCCACTTTTGTAATAGAGCAGAGTTTATCTAAAACGGTGGCAGCAAGTCTGCATGCATGACGAATGCCAACGATTTGTTCATCATTTTTTAAAATGATTCCATATTTCTTTAAATATTGTTCTTTAAGGGATTGTTCAGGATAATGGCATTTTTTCCATTTTTTTTGACTACCGCACCAACAGGGATCGTTACGCATCATTGTTTGACCTTAATAACATACTTTTTTTAGTAATAAACCATGAGCAGGGGCTGTCATTCCTATATGAGAACGATCTTTGCTCATTAAAAAACTGGGGATCTGATTAACAACTAGCTTAGAACAGCCTATATACACTAAGGTTCCTACTAAATTACGAACCATTTTATAAAGAAAGTGATCCCCGTGAATGATAAACCGCAACCTATCTTTAGAAATCGGTAAAATGGATAGCTCTTTCACATTGCAAATCGCATTGCGATTCCAATTATGTCTTTGGTTGCAGAAGGCTGAAAAATCATGCTCTCCTACTAAACTATGAGCTGCTTTTTGCATAGAATCAAATTCTAAAAAACGAGGGAAATGCCAAGAAGTTCTGCGAAAAAAAGGATTTTGTATTTTTCCAAAGCATACGTGATACCAATATTCTTTTTTAACGCAGTTCAAAGTAGAATGAAACTGCATAGAAGCTTCTTCTATATGTAAAACGGAAATAGTTTCATCTAAAAGACTGTTGAGAGATCCTTGTAGTTTATATAAGCAAAGAGAGCTAGCTGTAAGGAAATGAACTATTTGTCCTTTTGCATGCACTCCAGCATCTGTTCTACTTGCTGCAGACAAAACCACATCTTCTTGCAAGATTTGTTGCAGAGCGGTTTGCAGACTTTCCTCAATGCTGGGACCTACATTATTTTTCTGCCATCCTAAATAAGGAAAGCCATCGTAGGCAATAGTCATTTTAAGGTTGCGCTTATGTTCTATCATAGCAAATTTAAACCGCTTTTAAAAACAGCTGGACTCCTTCTAAGAGCATTTGAATAGCAATTAAAATTAAAATTAAACCCATTAAGCGCTCTAAAGCAGAAATTCCTCTTTTTCCTATTAGTTTTTTTAAATAACTAGAGCCTAACAAAATTAATGTTGAAGCAGCCCAAGCAATAAAAATAGCACCAATAATGCTGAAATGGTTCTCTGCTTGACCTGCATATAGCATTACAGCAGCTAATATAGCAGGCCCTGCTACTAGAGGGATTGCCAAAGGAACGATAAAAGGCTCCTTACCTACAACATCTTCTACAGGTTCAGTTTGCGGAGGAAAGATCATTTTTAGTGCAATTAAAAACAAAATTACTCCACCAGCAACGATAATAGTGGGCGTTTTAATATTTATGAAGTTTAAAATCACATCTCCTAAGAGTTCAAAAAGAATGATGATCCCTAAAGCAATCAGCATTTCACGCAGAATGATGCGCTGTTGCTTCTTAGGCTCAAAGTTTTTAAGTAAAGAAGCAAATAAAGGGATATTACCGATAGAATCGATCATTAAAAAAAAGGTAAGCGCCATAGAAAGCAATTGGGGATTAGACTTCATAAAACCGTCCTCATATTTATTTTTTAGTCTACGTCATTTGATAAATTCCAAGCGATTATAGATTTAAAAAAAAATATAATTACTGATTAATTATTTTTTAAATTCCATTATAGTTAAGTTTTTGACTCTATCAGAATTTCTAATCATTATATCTTGTATTCGCATCAAAAGTAGAAACAATCAGTTCTGAGAGTGTGAATATAGAGATAAAAGGAAGAAGGCTGCATTAAACTTACTTATTTTCGATAAGTTTGGACTCTACTTTTATGATTTTACAAAGTTTTTTGAGGAATTTTTTGAGTTTGAGATCTTTTAGTTGAAGAATCAGTAAAATGTCTGCATTCTTACTAAAAGCGGCTTTTGTCCAGTTAGCAGATCCTGTAATCAGGATTTCTTGATCTATTACACAAAGTTTGTGGTGTAGTAGATGTGCCCCTTGACTTGCACAAACAGAAATTCCTTGGGCTTTTAGCTGTTCTAATGCTTTTTTACTAGCTCCTTTTGCGCTGTAGCCATCTAAGACAACATGTAAGCGTACATTGCGATTTTTTGCAGAGATCAGAGCATCGCAAATGAGAGGATGAGTTAGGGTAAATGCCGCTACATCGATTGTTTTTTGTGCTTGATTGATTAGCTGTAATATACGAGCAAGAGCTTCCTTCCCAGCTGTTGGTAAGAAAAAAACCTCAGCTTGTTGTTGATTTATTTCAAAGGAATAATAGGAGCTAGCAGGGTCTTGTAAAAACTTAGCAAGTGGTGGGTGATATAAACCAATTACGAGATTAGAATGATAAAGAAGAGAAGAGGGAGTAAAATTAGCAGATCCCAAAAAAACCAATTCTTTGTCCAAAATCAGGATCTTCCTATGCATCAATCCTTTGCTTTTGACTGGATAAAGAAAGCGAATGGTATGGAGTTTTTTCTTGAGCTTAGGAGATGCTGAAGGATCGTAGTAAACTTCAACCGGAGTATTTAATCCTTTTTGCTTGAGTATATGAATTAAGCTAGTATCTGTTAGCCCATAGATGCTTAAATAAACATGCGATTTAGCCTCTTTAATCGATCGATAAAATACAGATTTAATATCATCTCTTGTTTGATTAGAATAAAAAATTAAAGGATTTTCAATGGAAGGGAAAGTGGTAGTAGTAGAAGCAAATACAAGCCAAATAAAAAATAGAGAAAGGCTACCTATCAGGAAGGAGAGGGAGACTCTAAAAAAGAGAAAGCCTGATAGGTTACGCCTAGTAAAAAAACTTTTAAAGCTTTTCACCTTTTTTGCGAAGTTGACGAACAATAGAAGGCAAGCCATTTTTATTAATTGTACGCAGAGCGTTTACTGACAAGGTTAAGCTAATAAAACGATTTTCTTCTGCAAACCATAAACGTTTTTTAATTAAATTCGGTTGAAAACGACGTTTTTTAATTCCTGTAACCTTTAAGCCAATCCCTTTTTTTTTCTTTGGAATTCCACGAATCGCATAGGATTTTCCTCGAACAGGGCGCTTACCAGTGACTTGACATCTTTTAGACATCTTTCCTTTACTCCTGTGATTCTTATAAAAGAAAAGATCTTAACAACTTAAAACTTATTGAACAAGAATATTTCAGATTGCTAGGCTGAATTTAACTTCTAGGAGAAAAGTGTGAAAGAAATATATGCAGATTTTGTCGTAATTGGATCTGGTCCTGCTGGACAAAAAGCAGCGATTCAAGCTTCAAAAATGGGTAAAAAAGTTGTTGTTATTGAAAAAGATTCTGTGTTGGGAGGCGCATCTTTAAACTCTGGCACAATTCCATCTAAATCTTTAAGAGAAGCTATTTTAGACCTTACAGACTTTTACAAAAGAAGTTTTTATGGGCAAAATTGTCCATTAAAGGAGGTTTCCATTAATGACTTAAATTATCGACTTACGTTTGTTTTAGAAGAACAAAGAAAGATTTTATTAAAACAATTTGAAAAAAATCATATTCAAGTCATTCATGGAACAGCTTGCTTTAAGGATATGCATTATGTCGATGTACTTAGTCTAGATAAAAAGATTTTATATAGAGTAGAAGGACAATATTTTTTGATAGCAACTGGTTCTAGACCACGTAATCCTAATGCTGTTCCCTTTGATAATCAAAAAATTTTAGATTCCACTCGATTGCTTTCTATTGAACATTTACCAAAAACTCTTCTTGTATTAGGAGGAGGGATTATTGGTTCTGAGTATGCTAGTTTTTTTGCTGCTTTAGGAACAAAAGTGACGGTTATCGATAAAAAAGCTCATCTCTTGCCTCTTTTAGACTCAGAAATAGGCTTGCATCTACAAAAATCTTTAAATGCAATTGGTCTTAAAATGTTAGGGAATAAAGAATTAGATACGATTGAGAAGAAAGATGATTTTGTAAAAGTCACTTTTAAAGATCAAACGCATGTACAAGCAGAGGTATTATTGTATGCCTTGGGAAGGAGTGCGAATGTGGAGCATTTGCATATTGAGAACCTGGGAATCTCTATTGATAAATTTGGCTATATTCCTGTTAATGCTCTTTTTCAAGTAAAAAAATCTGATCACACAACTCTGCGCAATATTTATGCTGTAGGAGACGTTATTGGAGGAGCAGCTCTTGCTTCTACTAGCATGGAGCAAGGTAGATTAGCGGCTCGAAATGCTTTTGGTGCAAAAACTCATCATTTTCCTGATTTCTACCCAATTGGTATTTATACAATTCCAGAAATTTCTTCATGTGGTTATACTGAAAATCAGCTTAAAGAACTTAATTTTAGATATGAGATTGGTAGAGCTTACTATTACGAAATTGCTAAAAATCAGATCATTGGAAATGATCCAGGTATGTTTAAAATTTTATTTCATGCAGATACATTAGAAATTTTAGGAATTCATATTATAGGTCGAGCGGCCACAGAGTTGATTCATATCGGGCAAGTAGCAATGAGCTTTAACGCAAAGATTGATTATTTTATCGATCAAGTGTTTAACTATCCGACTTATGCGGAAGGCTATCGCATTGCAGCTCTAAATGGTTTTAACAAGACCCAAGCACAAAAAGTAGGATATCATGGCAATTTACGATATTTCTGAAGTAACAAAAGTAGAATCTACAGAAGATTCCTCTTCAAGTAAGGAATTGTTTGAAAATATAGAAGAGTCTGTAGATAAGCCGCTTAAGCAAAAAGATCGTCTCTTTTCAGCGATTTTAGCGCGATTGTTTTTTGTGCTTTTGTTTTTGGGAGATTGTCTTTGGATTATTTATGCGCTTTTATTATTTATTATATCAGGAGTTGGCATGTTGCTTAGTTTAGGTAAGGTTAAAGGTTTCTTTAAGCTTAATGCGACAGCTCGGCTTACTATAAAAAGAGCTTTGGTTTGTGGGATTTCTTTGTTCATTGCCTTATTTAATCCTGCGTTTGGGATTATGATTGCTTGTACATATTTTTTAATGTATGATAAATCAGGAATTGAAGAAGTGATACCTTCTTCTCTGCGCTCACAATTTAGCGATTTTTTTCAAAAAAATAAGTGATAATTTCTAGTTGGTATTTCCTAGAGAGAAACCTAATAGCTATGGTAAAATAGGTTTAAATTTTTTTTATCGGAGAACTATTTTACCCATGACAAAAGGCTGTCCTCAAACGCGTTTAGCCATGCTTTGGACAAATCTTGCTAGTGAACCTCTTGTGTCATTATATACCCTATTGCCATTCATTTTGCGTAAAGAATATGTGGCAAATGTATTGCAGCTTTCTATTTTTCTTACCCTACGTCCTGTTCTATCCCTTCTTTCTTTTTGCTGGAGTGCTTATTTTAAAAAAGGGAGATCTCACTTAATAGCTAATTTAGTAGGTGCTTTCTTTTTAACCTATTTACCCTTTGTTTTTTTGCCTTGGATAGAAAATTTTTCTTTTTTTTTATTTGCCGCAGCTTCTTATCAATTATTCAGTAGAGCTGCTATTCCTTCCTTAATGGAAATCATTAAATGTAATATTCCTAAAAAACCAAGAGAGGATGCTTTTTCTCTCTATTACCTCTTCGGTTTTATAGAATCAGGTATTTTAGGGCTTTTATTTGCTCACCTTCTGCGCTCTCACATTATGGACTGGAAGACCCTATTTTCTTGTGCCTCGCTCATTGGACTAAGCAGCATTTTATTTTTTAGAAGAATTCCTGTGATAGAGGAAAAGGAAATGGAACAGTCCAATTCTATAAAGCCTTGGAAAGAAAGCTATTACTTGTTGCATAAACATAAGAATTTTCGCTACCTACAATGGATTTTTATGTTTGGAGGTAGCGCCTTAATGCTAATGGGACCTGCATTTTCTAGTTTTTATGTAGATACCTTATGTTTATCTTATACAAATATGGCAACAGCTCGCTTTGTTTTTATGGCTCTAGGTGTAGCAGGATCTACTTTTTTATGGAAAAAAGGATTGAGAGTGTGCAATTTTCTTAAGCTCAGCTTGTGGGTTCTGATTGGAATGGGAATTTTCCCTATTATGCTCCTTTTTGCTCAAATACATATTGCTTTTCTCTATTTAGGTTTTATGTTGTATGGGGTAGCTCAAGCAGGCAGTCATTTGACTTGGAACCTCTCTGGTACAATTTTTGCAGGAGAGCATGATAGTTCTCCTTTTACAAGGGTTAATATTTTATTAATTGGGATAAGAGGGATTGTTATGCCTTTATTAGGAGGGCTCTTATGTCAGCTTTTTGGCAGTGTATTCGTACTCGTTTTTGGTGGAAGCCTTTGTTTAATAGGTCTTTTATTTGTTGCAAAAATTGCAAAAATTAAAGTGACTACTTTGACTCACTTGCAAGATTTTTGAGCACGATGAATCCATTTTTATCCACGGTTAATGTAACTTTGGAATGACTAGGTATTTTTTCTTCTAAAATAGCATTAGAAAGCAGATTGACTACTTCTTTTTGAATTAAGCGTTTCAAAGGACGTGCTCCGTAAATAGGATCATAGCCTGTTTTAGCAAGTAGTGCTTTTATCTCATTTGTATAATCCAATTCTACTTCTTTTTCTGCTAAACGCTCTTTTACTTTTTGAAGTTGAAGCTCTACAATTTGTTCCATATCTTTTTCTTGCAGAGGTAAGAAGGGGAGTATTTCATCCAAGCGATTGAGAAACTCTGGGGGAAAGTGAGCCTTTAAAACAGGCTCTAATATTTGAAGAAGACCTTCTTTGGAAGGTTGTTTTGTTTGTGTTTGAAGATGTGTATTTAATATCTCGGACCCTAAGTTAGAAGTCATAATAAATAGTGCATTCTTACAATTTACTTTTCTGCCTTTGCTATCTGTAATATGGCCTTCATCAAAAACTTGTAATAATATGTTAAAGACCTCTCTATGTGCCTTTTCGATTTCATCAAATAAAACCACAGCATAGGGATGACGGCGCAACTTTTCGGTTAACTGTCCTCCTTCTTCATAACCGATATAGCCAGGAGGAGATCCAATTAATTTTGCTGTTGATTGCTTTTCCATGTACTCAGACATATCAAAGCGCAATAGCGCATCTGCTTGATCAAAGAGAATTTCAGCGAGTGCTTTAGCAAGCTCTGTTTTGCCTACTCCTGTTGGTCCCATAAATAAAAAAGCACCAATGGGCCTTTCAGGATCATTTAAACCAGACCTGGATCGACGAATGGCCTCACTAATTGCTTTTACTGCAAAAGATTGTCCTACAACTTTTTCATTAAGCAAAGTTTCTAGATGCAAAAGGCGCATCTTTTCTTCTCCTAGCATTCTTTGCACAGGAATACCTGTCCATTTAGCTACGATTTCTGTAATTAAAGGAGCATCTACCTCCTCTTGCAAAAGTCGATGTGGAAGTTCTTTCAAGCTCGATTGAGCTTGGTCTAATTCTTGTGTCATTTGTGGAATTAGACTATATTTTATCTCTGCAGCTTTATTGTAGTCGAACTTACGCTCTGCTTCTTGCTCTTGAAAGCGAAGATTTTCTAAAGCATTTTTCTTTTGTTTTACTTGTTCGATAAATTGCTTTTCTAAGTTCCATTCATTAGTTAAAAGGGAGAGTTCTTCTTTAATTTGCGCAATTAACTCTTGGATTTTTTTCCCCTCTGCTTGGGCAAGAGGGGAGTTTTCTCGTTTTAATCCTTCTTGTTTTACGATGAGAGAAGATAGCTCTCTTTCCTTAATATCTATCGGTAAAGGACAAGAGCTGATTTGCATACGGATCACACTGGCTGCTTCATCGATTAAATCGATAGCTTTATCAGGTAAATAGCGATCAGAAATATAACGAGCCGATAAAAACACAGCTGCATGTAGTGCTTCTTCTGTAATTCTAACCCCATGGTGAATTTCATAACGCTCACGCAATCCTCTTAAAATAGCAATGGCATCTTCTAATGAGGGCTCTTGAACAAGAATGGACTGGAAACGTCTTTCTAAAGCAGCATCTTTTTCGATATATTTTTTATATTCACTAAGAGTTGTAGCTCCAATACAATGCAGTGTTCCTCTTGCTAGAGCAGGTTTTAACAAATTGGCTGCATCCATTGCTCCTTCTGAAGCGCCTGCTCCAATCAGCGTATGCATTTCATCAATGAATAGAATGATTTGTCCTTCAGCTTCTTCCACTTTTTTTAAAATGCTTTTTAACCGCTCTTCAAATTCTCCGCGAAATTTAGTGCCTGCAATTAAGCTACCCATGTCTAAGGCAAAGAGTTCTCTGTTTTTCAAGACATCTGGAACGTCTCCTTGAACAATTCGTAGAGCTAATCCTTCTGCTATAGCGGTTTTCCCAACACCTGGCTCTCCAATCAATAAGGGGTTATTTTTCGTACGCCTACTCAGAACTTGCATAGTGCGTCTGATTTCTTCATCTCTGCCAATTACTGGATCTAATTTTCCTTCTTTAGCTAATTGAGTGAGGTTTTTGCAGTATTTTTCTAGTGCATTGTATTGATCTTCTGCTGTAGGAGAATCACTATGCATATTACCCCTTAAATTTTTGAGATAGTTTTCTAATTGTTCTAATGATAGCTTGGATGACTTTTTCCAGCTAGCAAAGGGTTCTTGGGTAGATTGCCAGAAAGCATAAAAAAAATGCTCACTGCTTATGTAGGAATCTCTCCACTTATCAGCAAGTTCTTGAGCGTTTTTCAGTGTTTTTTGTAATGAAGAGGAAAAAGAAGGTTCTGTGCCTGTTTTAGTAAACTTAGGGAGTTTGCTCAACACATCTTCCAGCTGACCAAGAAGTATTTTCGGGTTTAATTCCAAGGAAAGAGCAATAGAGTGAAAAAAACTCTCTATATTTTCAAAAAAAGAATATAATAAATGGTTTTCGGTAACCTCTGTATCTAAATGCTTTTGAGCATAACGAAGGGCTGTTTCAAAAGCTTGTTGAACCTTTTCTGTAAATTGGTTAGGCATTCTTAATGATCCTTAACTTAAAATTTCTGACTAATTTAAAGAAATAAACCAGTTTTTTTGTCAAATTTTATTTTTTTAAAACTAATTTATTAAATTCATTAGTTTTTCATATTAAAAAATGAAAATAATATGCCATAATGTTATTATGGTTTTTTATTTTAATACAATTACATCTAACTTCAATAGAACTAAGGCTGTTTTAGCCACAGGGGTAAATCAAAGCGGCTATCAAGTGCTAAGAGCTTGCAAGGCAACAGCTAAGATATCTGACCTGTGTTTAAAAAAAGTAGTAAAATCTCCTTTTTTAGTAAAGAATCTCTTTATAAAAAGAGTGATTGTAAACGATTCTCCACCTCTTACACAACAAGAAGTTATAGTAGAACCTCTTAAAGGCCCTAATCCTTTGATGGAGGATATCTATCTTAAAGAGATAGTCATGCTTTATAAGCAACTGAATAGTAAAGTAGGTGGTTTAGTAGAAAGAGTAGTAGATCAAGCAGGCCGGTTTTTGGAAAAAATGACCCATCGAAAACTCTCTATAGAAGCACTTCCTTCTTTAGATCGAGTAGATTTTGGAAAATTAATAGATCCTTCATTGCAAATGACACAAAAATTCTTTCCTCAAGAATTCTTAAATCTTACTAATAGAAATAAAGGTGAAAGAAGGGTTACAGAAAAACTAGAATCTCTGTTGGCATGCTTACAACATTTTGAGATTCCTCATTTTAAGCTGTCTAAAACTTTTACTCCATCAGATGTAGAAAGCATGACAAAGCAGCTAAAACTTATTGATAAGGGAGTGCGGGCGTTTATAGTAAGAAAAATAGATTTGTCAGGGGATGAATGTTGTATGTTGGTAAACGCGCGTGAATCTATAAATGAGCTGCAAAGTCTTTTAAAAGAATATCAAAAAGATGTAAATAAACCTATAGACGAAGAGGATAGGGTTTTTGCTAAAGATACAATCAAAAACAATCCTTTAGTGACTAAAGTAGTTTCTCCTACAATCATAACATTAGGGTCGGTAGCCACTCCATTGATAACCATTGATGGTGTGCCTTATTTAATGAGTTCATTGAAAAGTATGATAAGTTTTTCCCAAGAAAATGTGCTTTTTTCGCAAAATGCAACAATAGCAACAGCTTCTTATGCTTTAGCGGCTAACTGTGCTGAAGAAGAACAAGAGGAACATTCATTATTGCATATGATTATAATCAATAGCTTGCTTAACCAAGTTGCTGTAAGCACTTTTGCTTATATAGGAGCTCATATGTGTGGAAGCAAAATAAAAGTAAAAGAATTTATACAGCAAAGAATTTCTAGCGTGTTAGTATATAAAACATGTAATAGCGGTTTAGAGTATTTAGGGGCTCTTTTTTGGCCAAGTAAAGCTATTTCTGCAATTGTAAGCAGTTTGGCAAATCGTATACTTCATTAATTAAAATCTTATTTAAATTCTTCTTGATAAGGCATAGTGTTCTTTCTTACAGGTTCTTTTGGTTTTAGCATAGGATTGGAGCTGCTTTTTCTAGCTCTTACACTCATTTGAGTCCTCGTGTTTTTCAATAAGAATGGATAGGTGGGATTTGTGCTTTTTTCTATTTGTAAAGGAAAGGGAGTAATCCAAACTGCAGAAATGTCAACATCCTGAGGATGTATTTCCCAAATAGAGCCATCAGAAAGTTCTAATTTTTGTCCATTGTCTATGTTAATCGATAGAGAAAGAGGTTCTTTGTCTTGAGAGCTATGCTCTTCCTTAACTATAAAATGATCATTTAACCAAGATTCTAGAGCCAGTTTTTGTTTGCGGTTCAGCTTTGTTACACCGGTTTTACGCTGATCTTCTGGATTCATAGCCTTATCTAATATGATATTTGCACATAATAAACAAGGAATGCACACTAAACTGCTTAGAAGAAAAAAATACATAAAACCTCTCTTGTTTTTAGCTTTTCTTGTTTGTACCTTATTTTAAGAGGATTTTTCAACAAAAATTTATTCGATTCATAAAGAAGATGAGTAAACTATTAAGTCAAAGTTATTTTAGAATCTTATAGACTTAAAATATGTTTACATCATATAAATTTTTTTCTTTAAAATAACTAGAGTGTAAAGTATGCGTTATCAATCTTTCGATTCCACTAGATTTTCTGATTTTTTACCAGATCATGCGACCTTAGAAAAGTCTTATTTGGGCTTAAAAACATATCAGTGTCCTTCCATCTCTTTTAGACGAGTATCCACTGCTTTTAGAAACTTTCAAAAGTCAATAAGAAGTGCAATTACTCCTTCTGAGTACAAAATTTTTTGCGTTACGAGCAAAGAGATCTCTTTGGATCTGACAAAAAGACTACAAGAGTTTGAACAAGAGATTTATTATTCTTATAGTGATCAGTGCTTTAAAATTGAACATGGAAAAGGTAATGCAAAGGGATATTGTGGTTTTTTTGATATGTTGAGTGAATCCAACTCCGTCTATTTTTATATTGCACAATGCAAAAAAGATAAAAAGATTACAAAAATAGTCAAGGGAGAGGAGAGAGTTTTTTTCAGAAAAAAAGGAGAAATTGCAGCAGTAGGCTGTTGTGTATTAAGAACATTAAAGACACATAATGGGAATCCAATCAAGGCTTGGTATGTTTGCGATTTAAAAGTAGGAGAAAATCATAGAGGAGAACACCTTCCCACAGCTCTTATAAAAAAAGGGGCTTGGCGGATTTTACAGTGTAAAAGAGGTTTTGGGGTGTGTATGGATGAACTAGATGGAAAAATGTCTAAATCTGCTCGAATTAGCGTGCAACGCAGTTTTTTTTCAGGTTTATTGGAAACGACACATTTTAATCAGTATAAATTAAGTGCACAACAAGTTCAAGATCATTACAAAGTTATACAAGAAAAATTCTGTGAAAACAGACTTATGAAAAAAGAATATTTAAGTTTTGTGTCTAACAAAGGATTAAAAGATTATCAAGTAATGAATAGAAAAACAGGGGAGAGTAAACCCATGAAACTTCTACATGCAAAGCCAAGTTTTAAAGAGCAAAACATGCCACAAAAAGGTTATAATCATGTATTTTCTACTGTAAAAGGCTCCTCTTTAGATACTGCTTTGCAAAAAATAGCCACGCCTTCTTTAACCGGTCGATTTGTTAGCTTTGGTATGAAAGAAATAGATTTTAACCAGATAACTTCAGCGGAGATTTAACTTTTAGCACGGACAGAGAAAATATAAATTCTTATCAAGTAAGACAGCCTCATTTTTTTATGTGTCTTTTCCTTACACAAATACCTTGGTTTTTACAGAATATTCAGATTTCAAAATGATGAGTTTTTGCATTCGATGATCCAAATATTGAAAACCCAAATGATTTGTTGTAATAAAAGTTTTAGTATTGTTTTATATTACTTGTTTTTTTCTTATTCTTATTTGAATTCCATTTTTAAATAGAATTTAATCTAAAAAATCTATGTAATGACTAACTGAATTAACTAATAAGAGAGCAAACATGGCTTGTGTATTAGATAATGAAATGGAATTTAATGGTTTTTGCCATATAATGGCCAAGAGCAATTGGTCATCAGTATATAATTATATAACAGCTATTTTTAAAAACTCTGTGAGTTACAAAAATAAATGCAATAAGGTAATCAAGGCTTCTCTTTTAACAGTAAAGGAGACTCCTTTATATATGCCATTTGTAAACAGAATAACTCAACTTGTTCTACGTATTTTATCTCCTGAATTAACCGGAGAATTTGTAGAATCTCCTTCTTATTTTGGAGAAGAAGAACTAAAGATTAGATGTAGTACAGAGAATCTTGATAACTGGGCTAAAGAAATGAACTTGGATAAAGATGTAAACGTTACGAAGAAAAAGTTGATTGGTCTTTAAATTTCTATAGAGGATCAGGGCAGAGTCGCTTTAAGTGAACGTGTAATTCTTTAAGCACTTTAGGACGATGATCTCTCTCTTGAGTAAGTCTGTTGGCTTGATGCCAATATTTCCAAGCTCGATTAAAATCAAGACGTTGTAGGGATAGAATGGTTAAATAATAAGCAACGGTGGCATTAGTGGAATCTAATGCATAATAGGTCTCTAATGTTTGCATAGCCTCCATCGAACGATTAAGTTGTAGCCAGGTGGTAGCTAATTGAAAAATTCCAGCGCGGTATTTAGGGAAACGCTTTAGCACTTCTTTTAATGTTTTTTGTTTGTATATGATGGAATCTCTGGTTTCATCAACGCTTAAAAATACAGCGCGAATGCCTTCTATATCTACTCTTTTTTTTAGATAATCTTCTGGAATTGTTTCAGATGATACAGATTCTTCAAAAGTCAGATTTCGAATTTCTTGCAATATTTTTTTCCCCTGAGCTTTTTCTCCTATCAATAGATAGTTGATTGCTAAAAACATTTTAAGTAGGGGGTCTTGAGGTAAAAATAATTGAGCTTTTTTATATAGGTTTATGGCTTGTTGGTAGTCATCTTTTTGCCAGAATACAGACGCTTGGTTGATAAAAGCTAAACCGATAACTTCTTTAATCGTGCGTTTTTGTAAGCTACGGGTATTAATTCCTAGATAGTCCTCGGAAGGCAGATCAATGCCTCTAGAAGTTGTTTCAATATTAATCGCACGTTCTTTATCAGAATAGCTTAGATAGATATGGCCAGGTGGAGTGATAATGTCTAAATTGAGATCCAATCTTTGGGCTAAACATAAATAGAGGATAGAAACTCCTAAGCATACTCCTTGGCGATTATCTAGCACAGAAGGTAGAAAAGTATATAGATCGATATCGTGTGCATATAAAGAATGAGGAGGGAAACGAAATTGCATTTGTTGGAAGATAAAGTCATTTAATGCACGGATCTTTTCTAGATCAGAAGAATTGAAAGAGAGGTGTGTTAAAATCTGAAGAGCCATTAGGTCTAACATGGTTTCATATTGTTTAATATACTCCAGATCTTCTGTATCTGATTGAAAAAGCAACAATGCTCGTGCAAGGTCGATTTCTTCTGAAGGGGTTTTAAGAACATCTTCCCTGCTGGTAAAAGACATCCCCTTTTTTTTACGATTTGCTAAATTATGAGCAATGGTTTGGATCAGTTGGAGTTGTTCTTGGTTGAGCATTACTTTTGGTTCAAAGGATTGTCTGGTAATAAGAGAGATAATTTCCTTTAGATCAAAGGTAGGTAATGGCGTATTTTGTTGATGAAGCATTCCTTGGCTTAAGAGCTGCCAAGCGCGCTTAAGCGCTGCTTGTCCCTCTTTGGAATCTGGATAGAGCTCATAAAAAGCTACATGCTGCATGACAGATTTAGGATCTAGGCTATTATATAGTGCTTTAAGTTGATTGGTATGTCCATAGCAACCGATGATAAGAAAAAACAACAAAAGGATTTTCATAGAACCTCCGTGGGAGGAATTGCAGAGAATGCTAAATTTTGCAAGATAAAGCTAAGTCCTTGATGGGAGATTAGTGTCTCTACAGAAGGGCGAAAGCGAAAGGTCCAGTTTGTTGATAATATTTTGCCAGGGACATTGATGCGGTCCTCTAGAGGATTATCCCAACTTAAACCAGGAAATAGACTTAAATACTCTTGTAGTAAATTGATATGAAATAGGCTAGGAGTGTGATGACTGTCCCATAAGATCTCTAAGCGTTGCTTTTGTGATAATAAAGGGGAATACGTCCAGTTTTTTGTAGCTGCAAAGAGTTTTGCTTCTTCAGGGCACTCTTGCCACCATAATGTGAGCGTTTCTGAATCATGAGTAGAGACCGTGGTTAAACTAATCGGGGTATAGTCTTCAAAGGGGATAAAGCTGCCATTTTCTTCCCATTTTCTTTCCCAACGAAGGACTTTAGTACCGCAAATGCCCAATTCTTTTAAGCAAGGACGTATAAAACTAGCTACAACTCCTAAGTCCTCTGCAATAGGGAGCATTGTCGTATTTGAAATAAGGGTTTTGAGCATTTCTTGTCCTTGTATGGAAGCTTGCGCTTCATTTGCAGGAATAAAATAACCCTCTTGAGCTGGATGGTTTAAAGGAATAGCCCAAATGCGAAAAAATCCTAAAACATGGTCAATACGGAAAATATCAAAAAAATTCTCCGTAAACTTCAAACGTTTGATCCACCAATCAAACTGGTTCTTGCGCAGTGCATCCCAACGAAAAAGAGGAAATCCCCAATATTGCCCATCTGGATTAAATATGTCAGGGGGAGCCCCTGCTGCAAAATTCAAATCAAAATATTCTGGATATTGCCATACGTCGACGCTTTCTTTGCTAATTAAAATAGGAATATCTCCCATCAATAAAACATGACATTCATCTGCATGGGCTTTTACTTTTTTTAATTGCTCGTAACAGAGAAACTGTAGAAGGCTGTAAAAAAGTATTTCCACACTGTGTTTAGCAAGTAATTCTTCTCGTTTTTCTTTAGATAGAAATTGCAATTCTTGTGGCCAAGTAACACAAGGGGTATTGCCTAGTTGATCTTTTAAGACCTTAAATAGAGCATAAGATTGTACCCAATGATTTTCATTGCAAAATTGCAAGAATGCAGGACTGTTTGTAATTTCATCTCCCACCGCATCAAAATAAGCGCGTAACCAAAGTAGTTTATGAGCTAATACATCTGCATGAGATATCTTAGGGCTTAAATTAAACTTATGAAAATCATTGAGCTTTTCTTTGAGATCTGAGATTTTTTCCATAAGAGGAAGGGCATACAAGGAAAGATAGATAAAGCTCAAAGCGCAGGAGGAATTAGGGTTATAGGGACTAGGATCATTGTCCGTAGTATTTAAAGGAAGTAATTGAATTACATCGAACTTCATCTGTTTACACCAATCAATAATAGGAATTAGGTCAAAAAATTCACCAATTCCACAGCTTTGTGCACTGTGCAAAGCAGAAAGGGGTAAATTGATTCCATGGTGATGTTTAACAGCAATTTTTTCCCATTGTTTAGCTGTAATAGAAGAGAGAGGATTCATAATTTTTTAAGGTTTTATGTCAAAGGGGCTTATTGGTTTTTGTAGAGGTTCGGGGCAAAGGTTACTAGTCTGGCCTGTTGCAATAGCTTGTTTCCAGGTTTGAGCTTTTGCCATAAATAGATGAAGAAAATCTAAAACCTCTCTTGCTGTTAAAGAAGGGAAATTAAGGTTAGCAAATAAAACCAATTGATTATTGCGCTCAGAAAACCCAAGTATTCCTTGTGTATTAAGATCTGCATTGGTTTTCAGTGCATCTCTTAAGACATTTTCACGAAATTTTCCAGGAGGGATTTCAGATAGAAAACAAAAGAAGAGGAGTTTTTCTCTGTTAGAGTCAGGCTCTAACTGTATATGCAGGGCATCATCTATATTGAGTTTACAGGCTCCTCGTTTGTCAGGAGAGAGATGTGTATCCAATAATAAGCTTAGATCATTTAATAATTGAGCAAATGGATCCATCATGATTCTTTTTCTCCTTCATCATCTTCTAACAGATCATACAGATCTTCTAATCCTTCGACCATAGCATTGCTAAGCTCTTGTCTATGCTGATTGGATCTGTATAGTCTTCCACTCGTTTCTCTTAGAGCTCTGTGATACAAAGAGAGAAGGGTAATGTCTCCTGTAATAGCTAACATCCATTTTTTGAGATATTGCTGAAGAATTTTATCTCCCGAAGGATAACGATCTTGCAGAATCTCCATAAATTGTTTGGCTAGTTCTTCAAAAGTTAGTAAATCCGATAGAGTGAGCCCTTGGCGTTTAAATTCAGAAGCAATGAAAGCCATACGAGATTCAAAAAACTGGAAAATCCCCAAAATGGCTTGTAATTTACGCGCTTCCGTGAGTAAATTATGCAGTTCTCCACGATCAATGGAAGAGCCTTTTGCTTTTAGATCGCTGCCTAATGAATGGAGGATAAAAGCAATGACCAATTTCATTTTATCATATTTAAACATGGATAAAAGCGTATTAAAAAGCGTATTGCAATCTCTGGGATTCCCTGTGATTTCTCGGTATAGAGCACGCAGACCGATCGAGGTTTCTAGGCCTTGAATAGAGAATTCTTGTACCTGCGCTGCTATGTTTTTCCCAGCTTTAATTTCTCGACTGTAAAAATGATTTAATTGTTCTCTAGCAAGTGCTGCTTGTTTAGACAATTCTCCTGTAGATGTTCGAAGGACGAAATCCAAAGCTTCATCAGCTAGGAAATGATCGGGGTAAATTTCTGCAACTTTTCTCTGTATATCCTCAGCAGTATCTTCTTCTTGTAGTCTTGAGCGCAAAAGTCTAAGAGCTCTTGCTTGCAGTTCTGGATTTCTTTGCTGAAATTCCTCGCTGATCTCTTCGATTTGCTCTATTTCTCTAACCTGTTCTTTTTTTTCTGAACGCTCTTCTTTAGGAGATTTTCTTAATCTTGTTTCTAAACTTTCTGCTTTTCTCATAAAACCAGGTAGAAAAGCACCTTCTTCTGTCCATTCTTGTAAATCTTCACTAGCTTCTTGTATAACAGCTGCTTTCTGATTAGCCATTTCAACTTCAGCTGCTTTTTGCGCTTTAGCAGCATCGCTACGAGAAACACCATCAATATGATTTGGATCTGCCATAAATGATCTCTTCTATGAAAGTTGAATCCGACCCAAAGGTTGGATACGGATTTCAGGTACAATTTCTTGATAGGAAATGACTGCCATGTCGGGAAATTCTCCTTCGATTAATTTGCGCACAAATCTTCTTACATCAATGGCAGTGAGTAATACAGGAGGTTGTCCTCCTACAGGAACCGGGGTAATTATATTGCGCATCGCTTGTAAAATTAGCTGTACGGAATCAGGATCGAGTGCTAAGTAAGATCCTGCTGAGGTTTGTTTGATGGCTCCTCTCACTAGATCCTCAATTTCTGGATCTAATGAGTAAACAGATAGAATGGACTGTCCTTGAGAGTATTTGAAACTGATATAACGCTTTAAAGAAGATCTAACGTATTCAGTCAGCAAAACAGTGTCTTTTTCTGATTGGGCCCATTCTGCTAAGGCTTCTAAAATAGTACGTAAATCGCGGATGGAAATCTGTTCTTGAATCAAGCGCTTAAAAATTTCAGTCAACTTTTGCAGAGGAACCAAACGTGTTACTTCTTTAACTAGATCGGGATAAGATTTTTCAATAAACTCTAAAATGCCACGCATCTCTTGGATTCCTAAAAAGTCTGCTGCGTGCTGGCGATAAAAATAAGAAAGATGCAAGATCATCACATCTAAGGGTCTCCAAAATTTAATACCCGCCTTTTTTAAGACTTCTTGGTAGCGGTTTTCGATCCAAACAGACGGTTGCCCAATCGAGTTTTTCGTAGTGCTAAAGGCAATATTATAACGGCGCAGTGTTTCTGGGTTTTCCGTTGTTAAAAGAGCATTTTCAACAATTTTACCTCTGACGGTTGGCACCTCATTTAAATAGATAGCGTATTCATCAGATTCTAAAATAGGAGAATCAGTACGTACGTGTACTCCGGGGAAACGCACCCCTAGGTCTTGATAAAGAGCAAGACGCATTTTAGGAACCATATCCTCTACAAAAGTAGAGCCTTGTTTTTCTTTACGAATCACAGTAGAGAGAGATTTACCTACTTCTAGAACAATAGGAAGAGTTAATGCATAATCATCTGTCCCTCCTCGGATCATAGAGTGTCCTTCTATATCGGTATCCATCTTTGCTGTAGAAATACCGCCTTGCGCTTTAACTAGGGCTTTATTAGCATTATACCATATCACAAAGCCAACTGTACCCAAAGCAATAGAAATTACGATAAAAATAAGAGTTGGAAAGCCTTTAATCAACCCCATTAAAAAAATAACGATAGCCGCAATCATAATGGCTTTAGGCTGACCTAAAAGCTGTGAGGAGATTTCTTTTCCTAAGTGAGAGTCCTTTTTTTCTGAAGAAACACGAGTTGTCACAATACCCGCTGTTAAAGAGATAAGCAACGAGGGAATTTGTGCGATTAAACCACCACCTATAGAAAGAAGAGTATAGGTTTTAGCTGCTTGAAGAGCTGTCATATTGCGCATAGCAACTCCGATAATCAAGCCTCCAATGATGTTAATTAATGCAATGACAATCCCTGCAATGACATCCCCTTTAACGAATTTCATCGCACCGTCCATAGCTCCATACATCTGACTTTCTTTAGAAATGGCTAAACGCAACTCTCTTGCTTGATTGGCATCAATGACACCGCTTCTCATATCTGCATCAATGCTCATTTGTTTTCCAGGCATCGCATCTAAAGTAAATCTAGCAGCAACTTCAGCGACTCTTTCAGCTCCTTTGGTTACAACGATGAACTGCACAATGGTAATAATTAAGAAAACAATTCCTCCAACGACGAAGTTTCCTCCAACGACGAAGTTTCCAAAAGTGTAAATAATGTGTCCTGCATATCCATGGAGCAAAATCTGTTTGGTTGCAGAGATCTCTATTCCTAAACGAAATAAGGTAGTGATCAGCAACAAAGAAGGGAAGATCGAAAGATTAACAGCTTTAGGGATGTAGAGAGCTACCATTAACACAGAGATAGAAACAGCTAAATTGATAGCAATTAAGTTATCTAGCATGTTTGGAGAAACAGGAATAATAATCACCATGATTAACATGATGATGAAAAGAGCTAAAATAATATCACTGGATGAATTAATGATATTTAAAGCTCTTTGACTACTTAAGGCGCGTGTGATTCTATTTAGCAAATCTTTCATGTAAATAACTCCATTCCCGATGTCTCTAATGATTCCAGTCCTTCTAGCCACCTTAGGATTTCTGCTACAGCTTGATAGGTCTCTTCAGGTATATAATCACCAATTGATCCTTTTTCAAAAAGGGTTTGTGCTAAAGGTACATTCCGCATAATAGGGATATTATTTGCTTGAGCTACTTTAATAATCTGATCAGCTATTAGACCCTTGCCCATTGTGATAATTCTAGGGGCAGGCTCTAGAGAAGGATCTTCTTCTGATTTATAATCAATGGCCACTGCAATATGTATAGGATTAGTAATAATCGCTCTCGCTTTTTTAGCAGAAGGTGGTCCTTCTTGGTAAGCAATTTCCTGTGCGGTTTGCCTTCTTCTACTTTTAATATGAGGATCTCCTTCTGTGTCTTTATATTCCTGACGAATCTCAAATTTTTCCATCATCATTTCTTTAGCAAAGGTTCTTTTTTGAAAAGCGAGGTCAAATATAGCAATTGCTAGAAAAAAGATCCCTATG
Organism: Candidatus Rhabdochlamydia porcellionis; assembly: GCF_015356815.2. Classification (GTDB taxonomy): domain Bacteria; phylum Chlamydiota; class Chlamydiia; order Chlamydiales; family Rhabdochlamydiaceae; genus Rhabdochlamydia; species Rhabdochlamydia porcellionis. The sequence continues at coordinate 1,058,958 of NZ_CP075585.1, read as the reverse complement.
CGAATAATTACCTTATTGAGAAAATTCGTAAAGACTAAAGCACTTGCTTCTACAGGAAGTGCAGCAGTAGATACAATATCTGGTAGAATATTCCAAACCACCGAGTAGATAATAATTAAAGCTCCTAGGATTTTTAAAATAGACTTAGTAAGTTCTACGAGTGTTTTTAACTTAAAAAGGTTTTTAAGATTGGTAACAGGATTTAATCGTTTAATATCCGGTTTCATTGCTTGAGAAGCAAACATGGGTCCAATAATCAAAAAGTTCACTAAAACACCGGTACAAACAGTTATAATTATAATAGGGACACTTGTTTGAAAGATCACTAAGATGGCTTGTTTAATAATTCCTGGAGCTCGATTGGGTAAATCGATTTGAGTTTTAGAAAGATTAAACATAGAAATCATGTAATCTGCAAGCAGTCTAAAGAGATATGTAGCGCTTATAATGGTGGCCGCTATGGATACTACAAAGGTAAAGGCAGCAGGGAAGTCTTGAGACTTGGAAACCTGTCCTTTTTTACGCGCGTCTCGCAATTTCTTTTGCGTCGCCTTTTCTGTTTTTTCGGCCATGAGAAAAAAATCCTGTAAAACTTCTTAAAAGTTTTGTAATCGAAGTGCATCTATACTGGCAATATCTCTTAGCGTCAAGAAAAAAAACTAGATAGCATGTTGAACGCAGAATAAGCTTACATCCAGTCCCCCATAGCTAAGCCGCCAACGCTTTAAAATTCGCATCCCGTTTCTTTCTAACTGCGCGCCTTTATCAGAAGGGTAGAGTAGATAAGCAAAAGGGGTAGCTAGACAATGAGTTTTAAGAAATTGATTAAAACAAGCAATTAAATCATTAGATTGCATCATTCTTTTACCAAATGGTGGATCTGTTACAATTAAGGTAGGAAGGCAAGAAGGTTTGAACTTAGCTATCTCTGACCTGCAAACAACCACTTGTTTACTAAAACCTGTCTTTTGTAGATGCCTTTGGCTTAAAGCTACCATGTTTGGATCTTTATCTGCTCCAGTAGCACAAATAGAAGAACAAAGTATACGCTTAGCATCCCAGCTTTGTTTTATTTCCAACCATCGCTTTTGATCAAAGTCTGGATGGGATAAGAATCCCCATTCTTTCCGGAAGTAGCCAGCTGGTGTATTTGTTGCTATACAAGCAGCTTCAATTAATAATGTTCCTGCTCCACAAAAGGAGTCACAGAGAACTTCTCTTGCTGTAAAGCCTGATAGTTTAAGCAACGTAGCAGCTAGTGTTTCAGGGATTGTAGCAATGCCACTCTCTTGCTTCCAACCTCGCTTATAAAGGGGGACTCCAGAAGTGTCTAAATTAATGGTAGCACGCCCTTTATAGATAAATAAGTTCAATTGCACATCTGGCTTCTTAGTATCAACAGATGGCCTCTTTTCGTATTTTTCCCAAAAGTGATCACAAATAGCATCTTTGAGCACTTGTGTTGCAAACAAGCTATTGCGCAAATTAGGATGAGAGACATTGGCGTCAATGGCAAATGTTTTTTGCAACGTTAAAAAGGCATCCCAATTTATAGTTCGAGATTCTTGGTATAAATCCTCTTTATGACGGCAGTTAAACTGTGCAATAGGCCATAGCACTCGATTAGCTAGCCTGCTCAAATAGTTTACCAAGTACACATTATCCATTGTTTTTGGAACAAAAATGCCATAATGACCGATACGAACATCGGATACACCCAATTCTTCGATCTCTTTTGCTAGTAGTTCTTGCGTGCAATGTGCGGAAGAAATAAACAGTAAATCGAACATGAAATCCTTTAATTATGAAAAAAAATCATTACATCGCCATCTTGGACAATGTAGTCTTTACCTTCAGAACGAACGCGACCTGCCTCTTTAGCTCCCATTCTTCCTTGGTATTTGACCATATCTTCAAAAGAGACCACCTCAGCGCGAATAAAGCCTTTTTGCAGGTCGTTATGGATTTCTCCTGCAGCCTCTGGAGCTTTAGTTCCTTTTTTAATAGGCCAAGCTCTAGTTTCTATTTTTCCGGTAGTAAGGTAAGTGATGAGTCCTAGACTATCAAATGAAGCTTTTATCAAACGATTTAAGCCTGTTTTCTTAATACCTAAATCTTCCAAAAAGTCTAAAGCATCTTTATCGCTTAACTGAGCTATTTCTTCTTCTATTTTTGCACAAATAGGTACAACGATATTTCCCTCTTTTTCTGCATAAGCACGTACTTTTTCTACGTATTGATTATTCATACCTGGCAAGTCACTTTCGGAAACATTTGTTACATACACTACTTTTTTATTAGTAAGAAAAGGATAATTCTTCAACAAGACACACTCTTCTTGAGTAAGGGCTAAAGTGCGTAAGGGATGATTTTGATTAAGATGGTCGCGTGCTTTTCTTAAACAAACAACTGTATTTTGAAGCTCTTTTTTCCCCTTAACCTGTTTTTCTACCTTAGCAAGAATATTTTCTATCATCTGTAGATCGGATAAAATCAATTCTAAATGAATCACTTCGATATCATTTATAGGATCGATTTTCCCAGCTACATGAATCACATCATCATTCTCAAAACAGCGGACCACATGAATAATGATATCACTTTCTCGAATATTAGCTAGAAATTGGTTACCTAGGCCCTCTCCTTGAGAAGCACCTTTTACTAATCCTGCAATATCTACATAGGTCACAGCTGGGTAGACCAATTTTTCACTTTTAGAGATCTTGGATAACTCTTGTAATCGAGGATCGTAAACCTCAACAATACCTACATTAGGATCAATCGTGCAAAAAGGAAAATTTGCCGCTGCCGCAGCTTTTTTTGTTAATGCATTCCATAAAGTGGATTTACCCACATTTGGTAAACCAACGATTCCACAGGAAAGTTCTCGCATCTTATACCCAGTTTGAAATAGAAAGAGAATAATAGAATATTCTTTCTCTATTGACAAGAGAAAGGATATATTTCTAATTAAAAATAATTGGAAATTAAAATTGATTTTATTAAGATAAAATGTATAATTAACATTAACAACCAATTAATTCATAAAAATTATTAATAATAAAAACGTAAATTTTTTATTAAAAAAATAAACTCCCATTCTTTTTACAATATTTTATTAGGAGCGTTTATGGCCTGTTCAGTAGCATCTACAGCATCTATGGTTATTCCCTTGAATACACAATCCCATGAGGTTTTTGAGAATAAAAGTTCTGAACTTGTGCAACCAGGAGAAACTCTTACAGAAATTTTATTGGATTCTAAGAGTCTTCCATCTTCTGTTGTTATTTCTAACTATAAAGATTTAAAATCCAGGCTTGTTACTGTTTTAAGTAATACTGCTTGTAATGTAGCTGTTATAGAGGCAACAAGGTTTTTAGCTATTATTGGACTGGTTTGCTCTGCTGTTTCCTCGGTATTATTGCCAGCGTTAGGTTTTGCAGCTATAGCAGTTGGCGCTTGTGTACTAAAAAATAGAGCTATCCAATTAGATGAAAAAAACTTGGGAATTTCAGATATTCAAGAAGTTACTAATCAAACTTTGAGTAGATCTCCATCAATCAGATCGCAAATGAACCAAGCAATTAGTAATAGATCAGAAAGAGCTTCCCTAAATCCAATATCTGAAGAAGCTCTTCGGGAAGTAAATGTTGCTCCGGATATAAAAGAAGCTTTTTTAGATTCTTTAGGAGATAGAAAAAATTTTAGTATGAAAGAAGCGATAGAAAAACGCTATGACTTATTGACGATTTGTTACTCTTATTTGCACGGAAAAACAGGGGAGATGCCTCAAACTTTAAGCAAAGGTTCTATAAAAAATCATAAGACACAAACATATTTTGAAAAAAAGTTTAAGGATTGTCTTGCTAAAGTAAGTCGAGAATTTAAAGACTCTATATCATCAGATGGTAAAGGAAATGTAATACTAAATGTTAATAATACACAAAACTCTCTAAAAGAAGCCAATCCTTCTTTAATTATGAAAATTGTAAAAGAGCTGCATCAAGAAATAAGCCAAGAGGGGTACAAACAAGGCAAGAGTGATCTAGGAAAAAATCACGCTACAAATGCAGATCATGCCAAAGAGTATATTGGTCAATTAGAAAAGTATGAACTCTTACAAAAATTGCATTTTGCAGAAGATGTAAATAAGACAAATACATAAAAATATTTTCTAATCTTAATAAAAAGAAATTATCTGAAATATAATTTCCTTTTTATTAAGTTTCATTATCATTCTAAATGACTATAGTAGTACGTACTAATGATTCCTATTTTTATAAATAGGATTATTATTAATTATATTTTAATTAAAGGTCTGTATGGCAGCAATTAGTTTTATCCCAGGGAAATATGAGTTATCTCCTGCGGAAAATGGGGCATTTGTATTGACACCTCTATTAGTGAATAATCAGGAATCTTTTCTACCATTGTCTCAACAACCAAGTAATCGACAATTTCCTATTATTCGAAAACCCAGCATTCATTGTTATACTTCTACTCTAGGATTAGTGGGAGGTATCGGATTTATTGTATCCTGCGTTTGGTCGATACTGCTTCCTGCTATTGGATCTGTAGGAGTTGTGACTTTTGCTTATTTAATAGATAGAAAAATTACTCTTTTATATGCAAAAGAGTTGTCTTCAGAAGCAGCTAAATCTCAAGATCTTTTTACGCAGAAGATAGGAAATAGAGCAGGTTCAGAGAACTTATTAGATAGCCCCATTGATATAGATAGTTTACCACCACCAATGCTTCCTATGCCTGATGTTACAAACCCAATTACGCATTTGACTAATGAAAATAATAAGCCAAATATTTTACCACCACCACCACCACCACTGCCACCTAATTCAAGAAGTTTATTAGGTAAGTCTGTTAATACAGGTAATTTACCATCATTAAAACCATCACTTCTATCAAATGATACTTTAGGAAAAATTAATCCGCTAGGGACTAGAGGTAAATTACTAGAAGAAATTTGTAGAGGGAAAAATCTAAAGCTTAATATTGAAAATGCAGAGAGAAAAATTAAGAAATATCCTGAAGAATATCCTTCAAGTCTATTGCTTAAAGAACTTAAAGCCACTTATGAAAGAGCTCTAGCTCTTGGCAAAGTAGAATCCCTTAGTAAAACATACTTTAAAGATAAAGTTGATAACTTCGAAAAGAACTTTGCTATATTAGAGCAAAAAGAAAGCCAAACTACTGAAGAGATGGAAGGCATTTGTAAAAAAGCGAGTTATTTAGACTCTCTTTTAAAAAACATGCAGTGGGTAAAATCTTTATTGGATATTTTATCTGGACGTAGAGATCTTTCCGAAAAAACTCGAAAGCATTGTTCTGAAAAATTAAAAAGCATAGATAGGCATATAGAAAAACTACAAAGGTGCAATGAAAAAAAATTAGAGGAACCTGAAAATACAGCAGAAACTCCTGGAGAAATACTTTTTAAAGCAGTCAATGAAAAGTTCTCACCTCAGCAAAGTAGTAACGAGATAAAAACTCCAGAGCAAAAACTCAAGGAAAGAAATATAGCTGTGCATGGTGATGGGACTTCAGATAATTCTGATGCAGAAGCTAGTGATGATGACTGGTGTGATTAAGTTTATAAACTAGTTTTCTGTAGATAATCAAACCAGTTATAACCCTTTTCAAATAGACGTTCTCCGTCACAGCAATGGGTGAGCTGAAAGTGACCGCTTTTTGTTCTGTTAAGCTGAGATAGATGTGCTCCTGATCCAAGAAGGGTGCCTATATCGTGTGCTAAAGAGCGGATATAGGTACCTTTGGAACAATCTACTTTTAATTGTATATAAGGGTAGATGTAGGAAATAAGTTCTATTTTAATGGTAACCTTAATGGCGGCTCGTGGGATGATGATGCCTTTGCGTGCTAAATCATAGAGTTTTTTGCCTTGTACTTTTTTTGCAGAGAACATAGGAGGGATTTGATCGATTGTTCCTTGAAACTCTAAAAGAGCTTTTTCTATTTGTGATTCGGCAGGGATGAGAGGGGATTGGGCTGTAATTTGCCCATCCAAATCGTAGCTATCTGTAGTGATACCCAGATGAAGCGTGGCTAGGTATTGTTTATCTTGGTTTAAAAAAGAAGAACTTAATTTAGTATAGGGCTTACCGATGAGCAGAATCATTACACCACTGGCAAAAGGATCTAATGTCCCCGCATGACCAATCGTTTTAATATTTGTTAACTTACGCAGACTAGATACCAAATTAAAAGAGGTTTTGCCAATAGGTTTATTAACTGGCAAAATACCCTCAAAACTAGGCATTAATTTTTACGGGATTTTTGTTCTTCTCTAATCTGTCCCAATACGGCATCAATACGCGCGTGCTTATCCACAGAGGTATCTAGTTTAAAGGTAAGATTGGGAAAATAGCGCATAACTACTTTCTTAGAAGAATGAATCGCAATAAAGCCCGCAGCAGATTGCAAGGCTTTAATGGTCTCTTCTTTTACTTTTTGATCTCCAATTACACTGATATGCACTTTAGCATGATGAAGATCGCTGGTGATTTCTACTTGGGTTACAGAAACAAATTGGTTAACATGTGGGTTATCCACATCTTTACGAATTACTTCTGAAATAACCTCTTTTAGCAAAGAATTTAGTCTTGCAACTCGATTTTTTACCATATTATAGCTCTTGGTCTAAGTAAGTTATTTCGTAAGCTTGGAATATATCACCTACTTTAATGTCATTATTGTTTGGTAATACAATTCCACATTCATATCCTTTAGAAACCTCACGCACATCTTCTTTTACTCTTTTAAGAGATTGCATGGATCCTTTCCAAATTGCCTGCCCATCTCGGAGTAAACGTATTTGAGAAGAGCGTTTAATAGTTCCATCTGTTACCATACAACCAGCAATGATACCTAAATGAGAGGATTTAAATATTGCTTTTACCTCTGCTGAACCCACATCGTTCTCTTGAGGAATTTTATCTAACATGCTCCGCATTAAAGCTCTTACTTCATCAACTGCATGATAGATAATATCATAGAGTTTAACCGTTACTTTTAAGGTTTTGATTAAGTTCTCTGCATGACTTTCAACTTGACTATGAAAACCGATAATCATCGCTTTTGTATTTTGCGCTAGTTGCACGTCTGATTCAGAAACCTCTCCAACAGCCGCGGAGATAATATTTAATTCAATTTTTTTAGACTGAATTTTTAGCAAAGAGTTTTTTAATGCTTCAACGGAGCCTTGTACGTCAGCACGTAAAATGAGATTAAGAACTTTCTTTTGCACTGAATTATCTAAAAAATTCTCTAAGGCAACTCGTTTTGGTTGTTGCATCATATTATGATGGCGTTGACCTTCAGAGCGTTTTTGAGCAATTTCAATAGCTTCTTTTTCATTCTTAACAACAATAAATTCACTGCCGGCTTCTGGTAGTCCAGAAAGACCTGTAATTTTTACAGGAGAAGAGGGGCCTGCTATTATAATTTCTTTTTTGAGTTCATTATGCATGGTTTTAACTCTTGCATAATGTTGGGCAAATACAATAGCATCACCTAGATTTAAAGTACCATTTTGCACAAGAACAGTAGCAACTGGTCCCAATCCTTTGTGCATTTCTGATTCAATCACAGTTCCTCGAGCTCTAGATTTAGGATTGGCTTTTAGTTCAAGAATCTCTGCTTGAAGAGCTAACATTTCAAGCATTTCTTTGATTCCTTGCTTTGTCACGGCTGAACAATTTACAGTAATGACCTGTCCACCCCAAGCTTCTGGTAACAAATCTTTATCTGCTAATTGACGATAAACGTTATCTGCATCAAAATTTGGCTTATCGCATTTATTGATGGCTACTAAAATAGGAACATCAGCTGCCTTGGCTTGATCAATAGCTTCTAACGTTTGAGCTTTTATTCCTTCATCACCTGCAATGACAAGAACGACGATATCTGTTACATCTGCTCCTCTAGCACGCATAGAGGAAAAGGCTTCATGACCCGGTGTGTCTAAGATTGTGATGTCGCCTGATTCTGTATGACACTTAAATGCCCCGATATGTTGGGTAATATCACCCGCTTCTGAGGATACAATATTTGATTTACGAATGGCATCGATTAAACTGGTTTTACCATGATCTACATGTCCCATAAAGGCAATTACAGGAGGACGAATGATCAATTCATCTGTTTGGCTAGCTTGAATTTCTTGTTTAATAGTCTTATCAGTAATGCGAAGTCGATCTTCTTCTGTTGTATCAATGGTAATTTCACAGTCAAAATCATGTCCTAACAATTGAATGGTGGTTTCATCGTCTAAATAGTCGTTTAAAGTGAGCATAACCCCTTTCATAAACAATTTAGCAACGAGTTGAGATGCTTTAAGCTTCATTTCAGAAGCAAGGTCTTTTATAGTAATAGGCAGATGAATCTTTAATTCTTTAGGCCTAATAATAACCTCTTCTTTCTTATGAGAACGTATTTTATGATGAGGTCGTCTTCTTCTCCAACCTTGATCATCTAAATCATCACGTAGTCCTTTTCTATCACGGGCATCAAATGTTTTTTGCATCGATTTTTTTACAGGTCGTATTTCATGAACTGCTTTAGAACGTTGATTTTTATCTTCTGATTCACGTGGTGTTGGTTTAAAAGAGTCTTTTTTAGATACATCAGAAACCTTCGGAGCAGACACATCTTTAGATAAAGGAGGTCTTTTTATAGCACTTGGATATCCAGTTCGAGCAGAGTAGGAGGGTCTAGAAGAAGAAGGAACATTAGGTCTTGTATCTTGTTTGAAAGAAGGGCGTTGGGGAGGAAAATTTGTTCTAAATGGTTGCGGTTTATGACGATGTTCTGATTTAGTTGTTGAACGAGCAGGTTCTGTTTTTATGACAGGAGGCTTTTGCTGAATAGGTGCTTCTTTTGGGGGCTGCTTAGCAGGAATAGGCGCTAAAGAAGGGGAAGAGGTCGCTTCTACGGTGGAAGTAGGAGATAATTCAACCGATGAGGGTTCTTTTTTTTCTTCTTTTTTTCGGACCACAGGTTTTTTTTCTCGAGTGAGCTTAAGAGCTTCTGCAAGTTGTGCGTTTTTTATATTTATTTTTAAATTCTTGGCCAACTCTTAACCTCTTTTTTTGCGAATTTTTTCTAAAATTTTGTCAGCCATTTCTAAACTGATTTCTGGTATAATTGCTAATTGTTCAGGTGTTGCATTTAACACTTTTCGAGGAGTATCATACCCAGCACTAATTAAGCTTTCTATAATCATTCTGCTGCTAACTTCTTCAATGGTAAGCGGCTCATCTAAAGTTGGATCATCGGCAGAAGCCATTTGTGCACGTTCAAGATTCATAGTAGCTTTGTAATGACTCATTTTTTGTATTTGTAGATCAGAGCCGCATAGCTCTCCGTTTAAACGAGCGTTTCTTCCTCCTTTACCAAGAGCTGCAGGGTAATCTTCATCATTAATCACGATAGTGATGACATTTCTTTGCTCATCAACGAGCATTTTCTTAATTTCTATTGGCGCTAAAGAGGATTTGAGTAAGGTGGTAGTATCGCTGCTAAAAGGGATAATGTCAATTTTTTCATTATTTAGCTCGCGTATGATATTTTTGACGCGATTTCCACGCACTCCTACACAAGCTCCAACAGGATCTACTTTTGGATCTTGGGAACTAACTGCAATCTTTGTGCGATAGCCTGCTGCACGCACTATTTTTTCTATAACAATTGTATCATCCGCAATTTCAGGAACTTCTTGTGAAAACAATTGTGCAACAAATTCAGGATGGCTACGAGATAAAACCACTTCTGCTCCGCCATTCTCTGTATCTCTTACTTCAAATAGAAGGGCCTGTACTCGATCACCTAAGTTATACTCTTCTGTTTTTGGATAAAATCGGTTAGGTAAAATAGCTTCAACTTTTCCTAAATCAATGATTAAGGTTTTTTCTCTAACAACTTTTTTCACCGTGCCTGAAACAATTTCATTGATCCGATGGCGGTATTCTTCATAAATCACATCTCTTTCTGCATGACGTAGTTTTTGAGAGATGATTTGACCTGCTGTGTGTGCGGCAATTCTACCAAAGTCTTGTGGAATAACAGAAATGTCAACAAACTGTCCTAGTTCACAATCGGGATGAAGCATGCGTGCTTCCGCAAGAGAGATCTCTTCTTCTGGAATAGTAACGAGCTCTACTACTTCTTTTTGGGCTGTTACATTAATATCTCCTGTTTTAGGGTTAACCTGTACAGAAACATTAATCAAACCACCTTGGATACTTTTACGAGCAGCTACGTATAGCGATTCTTCGATCGCAGAAATTACTACATCTCGTTTAATTCCTTTTTCTCTCTCAAGATATTCGAAGATTGCGACTAGATCTTTGTTCATCTTGCCTCTTTTTCTCTTAGTGTTTGCTTTTGACTTAAAATAATTAGTCAGAGTTAGTATTTGTTGTTTAAGATAAAATATATCAGCCCAGAACAAATTAAAAATTTTAACTTGTTCTGGGCTGTATTTTTACTCTTCTGAGGGATTGTTAGTTTCTTTTGAAGAGTTATTTTTACGCTTTTTATTGTGCTCTTTCTCTTCATCGATTGCATTCTCAAGAGCTTCCTCTAAAGAGTTTTTCTTACGCTTTTTGTCATGAGAATGGGCTTTATTAGATCCTCCTACGACAATATCATCTCTGTTAAACTTATTTTCGTCAATTAAGTGCTCTTTAATGGATAGGCCAATTTTTTTATGTTCGGGATCGAGCTTAATTACTTTAGCTGTAATTTCTTCTCCTTTATTAACTACTTCTTCTACTTTTCCAAAAGGCTGATCGGAGAGTTCTGTTACATGTACTAGAGCTTCAATTCCGTTAGGAAGCTCTATGAAAGCACCAAAGGCTGTGATTTTTGTAACAATTCCTTGAATTAAAGATCCAATAGGCATTGTTTTTTCAATACTCTCCCAAGGGTTATTGCTTAGCTGTTTTAAGCCAAGAGTGATTTTTTTACTCTCTTTATCTACAGATAAAATCACAGCATCTACTCGATCACCTTTCTTAAGCACTTCTGAAGGATGTGACACTTTTTTAATCCAGCTCAAATCAGAAATGTGAATTAACCCATCTACTCCTGGTTCTAGTTCTACGAAAGCGCCATAATTGGTCAAATTGCGGATTTCTGCATTAACACAGCAATCACAAGGGTATTTTTTTTCTACATCATCCCATGGGTTTTTCTCTGTTTGTTTAAGCCCAAGAGAGATTTTTCCTTCTTCTTTTTGAACAGAAAGAACAATAGCCTCTACTTCGTCTCCTTTATTTACGACTTCGCTAGGATCTGTTACATTTTTTATCCAAGACATCTCTGATACGTGAATAAGTCCTTCGATACCTGGTTCAATTTCAATAAAAGCCCCATAAGGAACAAGATTAACAATCTTGCCTCTTACACGTGTACCTGCAGGATACTTCTTTTCAATTTCTTCCCAAGGATTGGTTTCTTTTTGCTTCATTCCTAAAGCAACGCGCCCCTTTTCTTTATCCACATGCAGGATGATTACTTCTAATTCTTGTCCTAAAGAGACCATCTCGGAAGGGTGTTTAATTCTCTTCCAAGTCATGTCTGTGATGTGCAGCAGACCATCGATTCCATCTAGATCTAAAAAGACTCCAAAATCGGTGATGTTTTTCACACAGCCTTTGCAGATTTCCCTTTCGTGAATATTTTCTAAAAGCTCTGCTTTGCGTGAGATTCGCTCTTCTTCTAAAATTTCGCGACGAGATACAACGATATTTTTACGCTCTGTGTTGATCTTTAATATTTTAAAGTCGTAGCTTTGTCCAATAAACTCATCGAGATTTTTGATGCGTTTGTTATCAATTTGAGAACCGGGTAGAAAGGCTTCCATGCCAATATCCACCATGAGGCCACCTTTTACCTTACGAATGACTTTCCCTTTGACAATAGAGCCTTCTTTACAATGATGTACAATGTATTCCCATTGTCTTTGGCGACGAGCCTTTTCTCGAGAAAGCACGATTTGCCCATCTTCTCCTTCTGCCTGATCAAGATACACTTCAATTGAGCTGTTTTCATCGAGCTCTTCAGTGTCAGAAAATTCGTTGATTGGAACAAGTCCTTCAGATTTTAACCCTACATCTATGATCACAAAGTCTTTTGTGATTTCTACAATTTGACCTGTCAAAATTTGACCGGCATTCATTAACGCGACGGAACCTTTTCCGGCAACTTCCTCTTTTTTGTTGAGTAAATTTTTGAATTGTTTGGCTTCTTCCTCTTGAAACTCAACATCATCGATGATGTTGCTTACATTCCAGTCGTTTAATTCTTTGTTAGACATTTAAGGGTTTCTCCTGCGTTTTATTGAAAGGAGAAAGACTATCAAATGATTCGTAATAAAATCAATCGTAATTTCACTTCATTCTCTAGATAGAGGAGGGATGTAAAATCAGATTGTCAACTATTGCATGTTAGTTAAAATTAATCTTCTTAAAAATGTAAGCTTATAGATTATTATGAATAAAATTATTTTAAAATTTGGAGGGGCTGCTTTAGCCGATTTGGGATCTTTTTGTAGTATTAGCAAAATTATAAAAACCCAGCTAAGCTCTTATTCTGTTTGCGTTGTAGTGAGTGCAATGCAAGGAGTAACCGATCAACTCTTTCAAATGGCTAAGAAGATAGATCCCAGACCCTCTTTAAGAGAGCTAGATATGCTTGTTTCCACAGGGGAGGTTTTTAGCATGACTCTTCTAGCAATGGCTCTTCATAAAGAAGGGATAGAAGCTATTAGCTTAACGGGAGAACAGGCTGGTATTATTACTTCCTCATGCCATGTAAATGCAAAAATTATCGATGTGAATAAAGAGCGATTATCCAAGGAATTAGAATCTGGAAAAGTGGTGATTGTAGCTGGTTTTCAAGGGGTTAGTAAAAAAAAGGAGATTACAACTCTAGGCAGGGGAGGTTCTGATATAACAGCTGTTGCACTTGCTATTGCACTTTCTTGTGAGATGGTTCAATTTTATAAGGATGTAGAGGGAATTTATTCCATGGACCCAAAAACCTATCCTAATGCAGAATTGCTAAAAAACATTTCCTATGAAAAAGCTATAAAATTAATGAAAAATCAAAGTAAAATTTTACATCCTCGCTGCATTGCCTTAGCTGCAGCTCATCAAATCAGCCTACAAGTGCGCTCTTTCCTGCATCCAAATTCCATAGGAACTACAGTTAGTGATTTGAGCTGTGCAAAAAAATCAAATTTTTTGTATGAATGGGAGCATCTAAGCATTTAAGAGGTGCTATGCAAAATCTTCTGAAAAGATCGTCAAATGTTTTTGATGTAGTTACGATTCTTAATCAAAGCACGAAAGATGATGATCTCTTTTACTGTAGTAAATTACAAGATGCGTTAATGGAATGTTTTGCCTTTGAAGAAATAGAGAAAGGCAGTCTATTTAAGGATTTTATACAGAAATTACCGATTATTCAAACTTCTTTCAAAGGAAAAGGCCATTTTTTTAAGATTTCACTGCTCTCTAAAAGAATAGGGAATCCTGCAAAATTTTTTTATGAAATGATCGATCGCTGGTTACTTCCAGGAAAAAAAACTCATATTTGTTCTTTTTTCAGTTGTGATTTTATTTTTTCTTACTGTGATTCAGATCCTTTTTGCCTATCTGAAATGGTGATTTCAGCTAATGATGAGATAGAATTGAAAAAAATGCATAATAACTTCTTGTTTTTGCAGAATGAAATTCGCTTAGGTTCAACTTCTGTCTATCAGGCAAGTTGTATCTTAGAAAATAAAGGATTATCTGCAGACCAGAAAAATTTATTCATTCAAGAAAGAATTTCCTTACTGATTCAAAAAAGACCACAAGATTTTGATTATGATATCTTTCATCAAATGCAACATTTTTTATTTAATACAAGGCAAGAGTTTAAAGCGTATCGCGATTGTACGCATATGGCTCGGATTATATCGGTATTTTATATATTGAAACGTGCATTGGTTAGGCAAGCAGAAAATTGCTCAGCAGAGAGATTGATTAAAGTCAAATTACGCAAAACTTGGTTGCAATTGCCTTTAGGCTTTGAAAAAGTTTTGGGAGTATTTCTTGCTATTCATTTTCTGAACGATGATGAACAGTTTGAGCAAGTTCATTGTATGAGAATGATCAAAAGCTGTTTTCCTGAGTTTCATTATATTGAAGGATCTTATTTTTCTTATGAAGAAGGTCGAATGCATGTAATTTATTTAGAATTGGAAAAAAGAGATAGATCAGAAATTTCTTCACAAGAGCTAAAATATCTTAATGAAAAGCTCATAGATGAAGTAGAAAATGGCATTCATAGTTTAATGCACCCTCTATTTATCCCGCGTAATGAAGAAGAAGTGATGCGTAATGTGATTCTTTTATCCAAACAATTGCGTTATTTTCGTGATATTCCTCAGGTCATTATTAATTTTGATGAGCAGTTAGAAACAGATCTTTTATTTACAGTAATCCTTGTGCGTGTTCGTCAAATATTGGATCCGTCTATACAGCAGTTATTTAATAACTCCTCTCTTGTTTTTATTCCTGATCGAATTAAGCAGGTGGGCATATTAAGAAAAAAATATCCAAAAGAAGCTTCGGTTTTTCGTCTGCGAATTGCTTCTCGTTTTTTTATACGATCTGATCATCGAGTCGACTTATTTCAAGCGCGTCAATTTGTAGCAAGAGAGTTAGAAAAAGTGATTGGAGAATTTAGAGATTTTAATGGAGGAATGATTACTAAGCAGTATGAGCGTTTTAGCGAATTAAAGAAAGTGTGCTGCCGATTACAAAAACAAGAAAAACTGCTGTTAGAATATTTTTTTCATTCTATCTACCCTAAAGAACTCAGTACAATCTTTGACCCTTTGCGTTTAAAGGAATTATTTTTTCTGTTTTTAGAGCTCTTTGAGAAGAATAAAGATAAAAAAAACAATACACGATTTGTTCATCAAATGAAACCGGGTTCTTGTTTTTTTGTTTTATCTTATTTTGATCATTCGTTAAAATCTAAGGTTTTGGAAAAAGTTGCTCAACTACAAATTTCTTCTTCTCAGCTTATTGCGGTTTTATTCCGTGCTGCGGAATGGGATTATTTGTGTTATGGCTATTTAGAAGAGGATACACAAAAAAAAATATTATTTATAAAAACTATCCAAAACGCTCTTGACTTCTGAAATTTTTTACAAATGGCAAATTTCTACTTAAAATGAGTTTAATCTATGAAACGCTTTCCGATTCAAGTTATTCCTTCCATTCTTTCTGCTGATTTTGGCAAACTGGCTTTGGAAGCTAAAAAAGCAGAAGAATGCGGTGCAGATGCGTTGCATATCGATATTATGGATGGGCACTTTGTTTCTAACTTGAGTTTAGGGCCTAAAGCTGTTGCAGCAATGAATCGTGCAACAAATCTTTTTTTAGATGTGCATTTGATGATGTATAACCCTTACGATTACGTAGAACAATTTGTAAAAGCTGGCGCTGACCGAATTACTTTTCATTTTGAAGCAACAGAAAATGTAGAAGAAACGCTTCAATTTATTCGAAAGTGTGGAATAGAAGCCGGTTTAGCTTTTTGTCCGGAAACAAGCTCATCTATGATTGTGAAATTTTTAGATAAATGTGATTTGCTTCTTTTAATGACGGTAAACCCAGGGTATGGTGGACAGAAATTTATGCCTGAGATGCTAGAAAAGATTCAATTCGCACGTGATATTTGCAATCAGATGAAGTTGTATAAAGGGGGCAGATTTTTAAGTGATCTGCAACAAGAAAAAGTACCTGTGTTCCCTTTTGCCATTCAAGTAGATGGTGGGATAAACCATAAGACAGCTCGCCAATGTATAGAAGCAGGAGCGAATGTCTTAGTGTCAGGAAGTTATATTTACAGTGCACCAAATATGGCCCAAGCAATCACTAGTTTGAAAACTCTTAAGTAGTTTCTTATGAAAAAAGTAGTTATAATCGGTGGTGGAACAGGCAACTTTACCGTTTTGAGAGGATTAAAAGATTATCCTGTTAATTTAAGTGCTATTGTTTCTATGGCCGATGATGGAGGAAGCACAGGAATCTTGCGAGATGAGCTAGGAGTGCTGCCTCCTGGAGACGTCAGGCAGTGTTTAATTGCTCTTTCAAATTCTTCTAATATGATGCGCTCTTTAATGAATTATCGTTTTGAAAACGGGGGATTAGAAGGGCATAGCTTTGGAAATCTTCTTCTTTCTGCTCTAGAAAAGGTAACAGGTAGTTTTGAAAAAGCTGTAGAAGAGGTAGGTAAAATTTTATTTATCAAAGGTAAGGTTATTCCTGTAACCACTCATCAGGTGCGTTTAAAAATGCTTTTAAGCAATCGGAAATTGCTAGAAGGAGAAAGAGAAGTATATCTTTCTCACGAGATTGATCAAGGATATAAAAGCATTTATTTAGAACCCTTTCCCAAAGCAAACCCTCATGCAATTGATGAAATTATGAATGCCGATGTGATTATTTTAGGTCCAGGAGGGCTTCATACCTCTTTAATTCCTAATTTACTTGTCGAAGGGCTAAGTGCAGCTCTTTGCTCTTCTAATGCAAAAAAAGCGTTTGTAGTGAATTTAATGAATCGCAAAGGGCAAACCACCGGATTTAAAGTCAGCGATTATTTAGAAGAAATCGTTCGTTTTATTGGAAAAGATATTTTTGATTATATTTTAGTTAATAATGAGCCACCCCCTGAGGAATTGATAGAAGTCTATTCCGATGAGGGCCAAATTGTAGAAAATGATTTAAAAGATAATCGAATTATCGCTTCTCCTCTTTTAGGGGGGCCAAAAGAAATTCCTAAAAAAGATTTGTTAAAAAGAAGCCTTATTCGCCACGATTCTAAAAAATTAGCACAAGAGTTGATAAAAATTGTTAATTATCTTTGATCTTGATGATACACTAGTTAAGACATCTGATTGCATTACATATATATTGCTTGAGCGTAGTTTGCGTGCAATGGTCAATAAAGGTTTTAAAACACAGAACTTTAATCAGGCACTTTTTCTTCTAAGAGAGCTTAATAAGCAAGCTTCAAACGCAGAAGAAGCTTTAAAAAAATTTATTATTGGTATGCGTGAAAATCTTGAATTTATCAATATTGGTAAGGAGCAACTCACTAATTTTACATTAGATATGCCTATTTTCCCCTTAGAATTAGCTGTTGAAACCCTTTGTTTATTAAAGAGAAAAAAGCATAGTTTGTGTTTGGTAACAATAGGAAAAGATTCTTTACAGAGGCAAAAACTAGAAAAAGCTGGTATTGATCCAATTCTTTTTAGTAAGATCGTTGTATCTGAAGATAGAAATAAAAAACCTCATTACGAAAGACTTTTAGCAGAATTTGGCTATAGCCCAGAGCAAGTGATGGTTTGCGGGGATCGTATCTCTGTGGATCTTGAACCAGCAATACAATTAAACTGTAAAACAGTGCATATGTTATGTGGTAGAGGCTTAAACTCTAAAGAAAAAACATCTAAAGCTAAAATTACTTATCGTATTTCAAGCTTAGTGGAACTGGGCAACTTGAGAGAGCTTAGATAAACGATTTTAAACTAAACATTTTCATTTTGAAAATATGGAAAAAAATATGATAACAGGCAATCAAATTTCTCCTGGAATGGTTCTTTCTATTGATAGTAAAATGTATAAAGTAGAATCTTGTGTTAAAGTAACTGTTGCTAAAGATAATCCTTTTGTGAAAACAACGTTAAAAAATCTTTTCACAGCAGAGATATCGGAAAAAAATTTTAAACTCAATCAAGTTGTAGCAGATGCTGCTCCTCTTGAAAGATCTCTAGAGTACCTATATCTAGAAAAAGAAAATTATCTGTTTCTTGATATAGGAAGTCTAGAACAGGTCTTAGTTCCCTCTCAGATTATTGGTAATAAAGTAAATTATTTGAAAGAAGGCACCTCTTTAAAAGCTGTATTCTATGGCGATGCTGTTTTTTCTATTGAACTGCCCCAATTTTTAGAACTTGTTGTGCTTAAGACAGAAGAAATGGAATCGGCATTAAAAATGACTAATTCTACAAAAATAGCTTTATTAGAAACCGGGGCTAAAATTGAAGTGCCTGTTTTTATCGAATCTGGAGATATTATAAAGATAGATACACAAACAAATGAATACATCCAGAGGGTTTAAAGGAGGCATAAGAGTGGAGCTTAAGGAAATTAAAGATTTGATGACTGCTATGCGAAAAACAGGCATCCAAAAACTGATCATTAAAAAAAAAGAAGGAGATGAGCTGCACCTAGAAACGCAAATTGGTTCTCATACATCGCCTATTAGTTTTTCATCTGTAGAGCAGAATAAAGAGCAGGCTTTTTTCCATTCTCCTCCCATACATTCATCAGAAAAGCCTTCTTCTCTTGCAAAAGAAGAAAAACCAGGGCAACATATTACAGCTCCTCTAGTAGGGACATTTTATAGTTCTGCTTCACCAGACGATGAGCCATTTGTTAAAGTAGGAGATATGGTTAAAGAGGATACCGTTCTCTGTATTATTGAAGCAATGAAGGTTATGAATGAAGTAAAAGCAGCAACAAGTGGCAAAATTGCAGAAATTCTTGTAGAAAACGGGCATCCCGTAGAATTTGGAACTAAGATGTTCCGCATTGTATAATCAATTTTTTTTTTAAGTGTGTGGAATATGCAGAAAGTCTTAATTGCTAATCGAGGTGAAATTGCTGTACGGATTATTCAAGCATGTCATGACTTAGGTCTACAAACAGTTGCTGTGTATTCTCAAGCAGATGCAGAAGCGTTGCATGTGCTACATGCAGATGAAGCAATCTGTATAGGAGAGCCACCTCTCTTAAAATCTTATCTTAAAATACCCAATATTTTATCTGCATGTGAAGTAACAGGAGCAGATGCTATTCACCCAGGATATGGTTTCTTAAGTGAAAATGCAAATTTTGCTTCTATTTGCGAAAGCTGTGGGGTGAATTTTATTGGGCCTTCTTCTCAAGCGATTGCTCTTTTGGGGGATAAAGCTGGGGCAAAAGCCACCGCAAAAAACGTTAAATGTCCTGTGATACCAGGATCAAAAGGCGTGATTTTAGACGTAAAAGAGGCACTAAAAGAAGCCAAGCAAATAGGGTTTCCCATTTTTATTAAAGCGTCTGCTGGCGGTGGTGGTAAGGGAATTCGTATAGCTTATAGCGTTGAAGAATTTGTAAGACAGTTTTCTGCTGCAAAAACAGAAGCTGAAACCATCTTTAATAATGCAGATGTCTATTTAGAAAAAATGATTGTAAATCCTCGTCATATTGAGATACAGGTCTTAGGAGATAAATATGGAAATTACGTACATTTGGGGGAGAGAGACTGTACTGTTCAAAGGAGAAGACAAAAATTAATCGAAGAAGCCCCTTCTCCTTTATTAAATCCTTCTTTGCGTAAGAAAATGGGAGAAGCCGCTGTTGAGATTGTTAAAGCTGCTCATTATCATTCCGTAGGAACGGTAGAGTTTTTATTAGATGAGAATAAAGACTTTTACTTTATGGAAGTAAACACTCGTATTCAAGTAGAGCATACCATTACAGAAGAATTAACAAATATTGATTTAGTCAAGGAGCAGATTAAAGTAGCAATGGGCGAGAAGCTGAAGATCAAGCAAAAAGATATTTGTTTTGATGGGCATGTCATTCAATGTCGAATTAATGCAGAGAATCCTGCAAATCATTTCACGCCTTGCCCTGGAATACTAGAATATTATATTCCTCCTGTAGGTCCCCATGTGCGTATAGATAGTGCTTGTTATTCTGGTTATCGAATTTCACCTTATTACGATTCAATGATTGCTAAATTGATTGTGAAAGGAAAAGATCGTAAGGAAGCCATTGCAGTTGCTAAACGAGCTCTAAAAGAGTTTCATATCGGTGGGATAGATTCTACTATTGCTTTTCACTTATTTATGTTAGAAAACAAGTGTTTTCTAAATAATGAGTATTTTATCAATTATATTGATCTACTAATTGCAGAAGGATGTAATTTTACTAAACCCAAAGAATAAGTGTCTATATATTCTACCTTAGAATTAAATCTACTTATCATCCATAGATGAAATCCAGGATAAGATTGCTAAAGTAGCGATTCAATAAGAAACTGATTATAAAGATCAGGAAATTGTGATTGTTATGATTATGAAAGGTGCTGTTTGTTTGTTTGCTGATTTAATCAGAGATATTTCTTTACCTTGTGTAGCAGAAAGCATTCAAGTTAGCAGCTATCACGGAAAAACCAGAGGAAATTTGCAAGTAAAAGGAATAGAATCCTTAGACCTGTTCTCTAAGAGCGTGCTCCTTGTTGATGATATTTTTGATTCTGGCAATACAATTGCTAAAAAAAAGCCCAAATCTTTAAAATCCTTGGTTTTGCTTTCTAAAAATATCTCTGATTTAGAGTATCGACCTGATTACTTATTATTTTCTATAGAAAATCAATTTGTAGTGGATTATGGATTGGATTACAAAGAATATTATCGTGGATTGAAAGGAATTTATCTTTTAAAAACTTTATAAGCAATTTCAGATTAAAAAGGGAATTTACGTGAAAGGAATTATTCTTGCTGGAGGTAAAGGCACTAGACTTTATCCTATTACAATTAGTGTATGTAAGCAGCTTTTACCTGTATTTGATAAACCAATGATTTATTACCCTTTAGCTATTCTCATGCTAGCTGGTATTAAAGAGGTTTTAATTATTTCTACATTAGAAGATAGTTCACGTTTTCAACATCTTTTTAAAGATGGTTCAGATTTAGGGATTTCTATTTCTTATGCACTGCAAGGAAAACCGGAGGGGATTGCTCAGTCTTTTTTAATAGGAGAGTCTTTTATCAATCAAGAGAATGTAGCATTAATCTTAGGAGATAACATTTTTTATGGGCATCAGCTCTCTCAATTACTAAAAGAATCTTCTTCTTTTGTAGAAGGCGCTACTATTTTTGGCTATGAAGTAAAAGATCCCCATCGCTATGGAGTATTAGAATTTGATACAAACCAAGAAGTAGTTGATATTGTGGAAAAACCTCTTCATCCTAAGTCTAATTTTGCTGTTACAGGTCTTTATTATTATGATCATCAAGTAGTATCTATTGCTAAACAGTTAAAGCCATCTAAAAGAGGGGAGTATGAGATTACCGACTTAAATAAACTTTACTTAAGAAAAAAACAACTACAGGTCAAATTGTTCGAGCGTGGTTTTGCATGGTTAGATACCGGGACTCACGATGCGCTGCAACAAGCTTCTTTATATGTAAAAACAATTCAGGAAAGACAGGGGATTTATATTGCTTGTCTAGAAGAGATTGCCTATCAGATGGGTTTTATTGATTTAAATCAATTACAAAAAGCAGCATCTCTTTATGCAGATACCGATTATGGCAGACATTTATATAAGCTTGTACAAAAAGAAGAGACAAAACTAGCTAAGATATAGATTTAAAACGGGAGCGTTTTTTGTAAGGAGCATTTGTTTTTTTTCCATATACAACTTCATGTAGATCTTCGATTGCCATAAAAGCACTAGGATCTTCTCTTAAGACGATTTCTTTTAACTCAGCAAGATCTAAACGTTCAACTATTACAAAAATAATCTCTTTAGCATCTCCTGAAAAACCTCCTTTCCCATGCATAATAGTTAAGCCAAGGCCTAATTCATTAATGATTGCATGAGAAAGTTCTTTAGATTTTGATGACATAATAAGCACGGATTTTATCTCATCAAGGCCTACAATTACTAAGTCCATCATTTTGAAAGCAACAATATAGGTCATTAAGGATTGTAGGGCGATGTGCCAGTCTTTAAAAATCAATCCATAGGCGCCGAAAATAAATACATTTACAAATAGAACAACCTGTCCCACTGTAAATCCTTTTTTACGATTAATAATAATCGCTAAGATTTCCGTGCCATCCAAGCATCCTCCATGGCGAATAATGAGTCCAACTCCAACCCCTAAAATAGCACCCCCAAATACAATAATTTCTAAAGAATCCGCCATAAAAGGAGGAGATTGGCGTAGGACGCTTAAAAATCCTGCAAATAATAATACCGCAACTAGCATGTGTATTACAAAAGACCTACGAATATATTTATACGCAAGATAGATAAAAGGCAGGTTTAGAGCGATTAGAATGAAAGATAGATATCCATCGCTATATAAACGACCAAAGATTAGAGCAATACCTACAATTCCACCATCGATTAGCTGATTAGGGATCAGAAAAATCCTTACGGAAACTGCAGCTAAAAACGCTCCTATAGCTATCCAAAGAAAACTGAGTATATGATGCTTTGCAATTTTAAAAGAGGGCTTGCTCATGGTGTCTATAGATTTTTTTTTGCTTTAAAATACGATTTTAAGCAAGCTTTATAACCACTGGTATTTTACAAACGCGAGAGACGGGACTTGAACCCGCAACCTCCGCCGTGACAGGGCGGCGCTCTAACCAGTTGAGCTACTCCCGCAAATGTGACAGGTCTTGGGCGCAACAGGACTTGAACCTATGACCACCTGTGTGTAAGACAGGAGCTCTACCAACTGAGCTATGCGCCCCAAGCAACAAAGTACATAGTTTAAACACATAAGGGTTTTTCTGCAAGAAATTTTAAATAAAAAACCTAAAGCATTTGTGATCGTAAGAGATTCCTTAGAACGCGTAATTAATGAAAATGCTATTAGCCTGCTTAAGCGATTTAAAATTTTAGCTGATCGTGATAGAAATAGGCGGAAAAGGTTTGGTCTTCGGTTTAATCTCATTGCCGGCGTTTATAATCTGGAGCTACGTTAATGGGTTTCGAAAGAGGTCTATTGACAAATTCATAGATCAATTTTAGCGTGTATGTAACACTTTTGTGAGAATTTAAGAGTTGTACATGAAAAAATTATTTATCATCTTTTTTGTCTTATTAGGATGCAATCCCAGTTCTTATGAAGATTTTCAATTTGAAGGAAATGCTCATTGTAGAAAAATGCTTAATACGTTGAAATCTATTCAGGATCGTCAACAATTACTGCAAGCTCAACCTATTTTAAAACAACATTTTGAAGATTTAGTTGATTTAATGATAGCAGCTCGTAAATTTCAACAAAGGAGTTTAGAATCTAAAGAGTTTTATCCCTCTTTTTATAGTATTGCTTTAAAAGAAGAACTAAAAAGACTATATGAAATAGAAGGTGGAAGAGAAATTATAGAAAGAACGCAAAAGCAGGCATTTCTGCGTTTAGGTATGGTAGAAAGGCAAATTGCAAAAAAACAAGTTAAAGTTCGGTGAGAGTTAATTTGGAATTTACAAAATGCTCAAAAGGTTGCTTTCTTTCTGCAAGCAATGCTTTATCTGTTAACTGATTGACGTGAATAGGAACAGCTGTAACATATCCTTTTTCTAGTAAATATACATCGCTTCCTTCCTCTTCTTCATGTGTACTCCATTTGCCTCCTAGCCAATAATATTCATGTCCTTCTGGATGAAGTCTTTGTTCTGGATCTTCCATCCAATAACCCATTCCTTGATGAGCTAGTTTTATACCTTGAATTTTTTCTGCGTTTGGAAAATTTACATTCAGTAAAGTTCCTTGAGGCAGTGGTTGGGTTAAGCATTGTAAAGCAATAGGCTGCACAAATTCTTTAAACTGCTCATAATTGGGATTCTTATAATTGACGGAGGAAAAAGCAATTCCAGGGACATTTTTCATTGTTCCTTCAATAACAGCACCAACAGTGCCACTGTAGAGAATAGTTCTTCCTGCGTTGGATCCTCGATTGATTCCAGATAAAATGAGATCAGGTGTTCGATCTAAAATAGTGTGTAGCCCTAAACGTACACAATCTGCAGGAGTGCCTGTTACTTTCCACGCTTCTGGGTTGTTTGACCAAAGAACAGGTTGAATTTGTAAAGGGTTTCTTAAAGAAATACCAGCTCCTACGCCAGACTGTTCTGATGCAGGAGCTATGATAACAGTTTCTGCAAAGTTGCAAACAGCTTGATATAAGGCAAAAAGCCCTGGAGCTTCGATCCCATCATCATTTGTGATTAAAATGTAAGGTTTTTTTTGCATTATATCTCCTATAGTGTTACTGGAGGAATTTTATTTTCAGTTAATTTAGTAACTGCATAAATAGCAATTAATCCCACAAAAAAACCAGGGATCATGAATGGTATTTTAGCAGTAAAATAAGGCCAAATAGCTGCTGTAATGCCACCGGCTTAAAGTTCCTGTCCAAGCTCCATATTTATTTACTTTCTTCCAATATAAACATAATAGAATTAAAGGTCCAAAGGAACAGCCTAAACCAGACCATGCATACATTACAAGCGAATAGATGGTGCTAATTTTTGCATAAGCAATAAAAAAAGCAAGGAATGCAACTATAAGAATTCCTATTCGTGCAACCACTAACCTCTCTTTGGATTGAGCGTTTATAAAAATCTTCTGAAATATTAGAAGAAAGAACCAATACTTGAGCACTCATTGCGTTAATTGTAGCAGCTAGTACACCACATAAAATAAAACCTATTCTTGTTTTATTAGGGGCTAAGCGCCTTTGTTCTTTTCTCTTGATCCAATTAAATATGCTACGCGCCGTCACTCCAAAGATTTGACTTGCTTCTTCTTTTGAATTGCCTTTCTCTATATAGTCTCATGCTTTTTTTCTTAAATCATAGGAATATGCCATGTAAGCATCATACTTCTTTGTCGTGAAAGTTTAAAGTTAAATTTCTATACATACATAATTTGACAGGTTAAAACAGATCTTAAGGTTTTTTTAAAGCTTTTTGAGAACCGCAAATACGGGATGCTATTGCTAAATTATCAGCTGCATTAGGGAAACTCTCTTGTATGTTTTTTAAAATAGTCTTTACATTTTTACGCATAGATCTTTGACCTACTGGACATTGGCAAACAACTCTTGAAAATTCATAAAACTTAGCAAACTGTATTAAACTCTCTTCAGGCACATAAATTAAAGGTCGAATGATAGTAACACCATAATCGTGCATGGGAACTTTAGGCAACATAGCAGAGAATTCTGCTTTGTGCATAAGATTCATAAAAAGAGTTTCTATGCTATCATCGCGATGATGACCAAAAGCAATAGTTGTTGCTTGGACGCTTTTTGCTGTTTCAAAGAGAATTTTTCTTCTATTGCGCGAACAGGAATAGCATTGCAATGTATTTATATCCTGATCTACCTTCACAATTGTAAGAGGGACATCTAGCTTTTCGCAAATCCCTTTTAGGAAAGAGCTGCTAATTCCAGCTCCACAAGAAAAAGCTCCTCCAATATGAATAGCGTGTAGTTGGATAAGAGGAAACCCTCTTCCTAAAATTGCTTTGAGTAGAAATAATAAACTTAGACTATCTTTGCCTCCGCTTAAAGCAATTGCCAATTTATCAATTCCTTCTAATAGTTGATATTCGTATAGGGCCTTGCGAGATAAGCTTTCTAGTTTACGACCTAAGCCAGTCCAAGGAGGAGTAGCTAATGGAATAGGTAAAGTTGTCATATTTAAAGTCCTTAAGATTTTCAATGGCATTATTTCACGATTGCTCTTTTTGTGCGACTTAGGATATCCTAGCACCTATTTTTGAGGTAAACATGAATAAGACAGGTCGAAATGATCCCTGCCCTTGTGGTTCAGGAAAAAAATTTAAAAAATGTTGTGAAAGCAAAGGAAAAACCAAGACACTAAATTCAGAGCGAATTTCTCTACAACAGCCTTCAATGTCATCTGGAAAGGTTTCTTCTCTTTTTCAAAAAGCTAAGAGCGTCATGTCCTCTGAAAATAAAAAGCCAGATAATTCTTGAGGGTAAAACAGCTCTTTGCTATAAAGCTTTCATCTAATTGCTGGAGTAGCTCAACGGTAGAGCATCCGCCTTGTAAGCGGACGGTTGAGGGTTCGATTCCTTTCTCCAGCATTGTTTTCGAGGGGGGTATCGCATAGCGGCAATTGCAAGAGACTGTAAATCTCTCAGTCTTAGACTTTCGTTGGTTCGAGTCCAACTGCCCCCATTTTTCCTATAAAAAGTGTGTAAATAGCCACCAGAAAATTGTGATTTTAAAGACTATTCTTAGTTCAAAAAAAATCTAGAGATCATAAATTTTTTTTAAAAAGCGTGCCTATATTTAGCAAGCTTTTCTTCTATTAAAATCTTGAACTTTTTTAATATAACTTTTAATCTTTTTTTCTTTGAGCAAAATGGAAGTGCAATTTTATGAATACACTAAGAAGATCGATTTTATTAGGGTTTGTTTTTTTTAGTATGCTATCTTTTTTTTCTGCAAGAGTTCAAGCAGAACCAGCAGAGGTTTCTTTAACTGTAAAAAGCAGTTTTTGTTTAGATGATCAATATTATGTTTGTTTAAGCGACAATAGCCATTTTGTGTTAAATAAGGTGCTCATTCATAAGGGATCAGGTTGGTTTGGAGTAGATAAATATGGTAATCCTGCAGCCAGTTGGCTTATTGGTGATCCTGTATCTATACAGCGTACAGGGGAGTATGATTGGCCATTTCAGATCGTTAATCTCTATACTCAACAAGGTGCTTTTGCTACTTTAGTGAACTTTGAAGCTAGAAATTATGAACGTATACAAGATAGGTTACGAGACTTACTTAACGTTTTAAAGGGAATACAAAATGATCTCTCTGTTATAAAATGCGATATAAAAACCATTAGACAAGAAAATTTCTTAAAAAGATCTGCTCCTGCAAATTAGCTATGAGCAATTTTTGAATACTAGGTTTATTTGCGATATCACTTCCATAAATGGTTTTTTTGACTATTAATTAAAGCGCTATTTAATAGATCTATTTTTTCACTAAAAGCTCCTGTCATACATAATTTCCTCTTGCTCTTTAGTAAGTTCTACATGCTCTTTTACGTTTAAAGAGTTGTGAGTTGTAGAAAGAAGAAAGTCAAAATATTTTTTATGTAAAGCAAGCTCTTTTTTATCAGTAATAAGAAAAGCAAATCTAGCGTCTGCAATCATTTTTTCGGCATAACCTCCAATTTCTAGATTAAAATATATTGAATTTCAAAGGCACTATATTATAGTTTTTTTCTGAAAAAACATGTCTCTATATAGAGAGCGTCTTATTCCAGGGATTTCAAAGGAAAATCTATGAAAGTTATTTCAAAATGGGTAAAGCTTGTTATTTTTGCTCCTGAATCTCACGCAGATCAAATAAGAGCTGCTGCTGCTAAAGCAGGAGCTGGAAAAATAGGTAAATACTCTTGTTGTAGTTTTTCTGTAAAAGGAGTTGGAAGATTTCAACCTGAAGAATGGTCTGAACCTTGGATTGGTAAAAAGAATCAATTAGAAGAGGTAATAGAAGAGCGAATTGAGATGCTTTGCGAAGGAATTTATATAAAACAAGTCGTTGAAGAAATTAGTAAAGTTCATCCTTATGAAGAGCCTGCTATTGATATATATCCTGTTTATCAAAGAGACTTTTTCACATGAGCAAATGAAAAGCATGTTGCTTTCTTGTACTAATATGACTTGATATCCTTTATAAGAATCCTTAAGTAGCAAGTTTCCTTTTCTTTCTCTTAATAGAGATTGAATTTTGTATTGAAGTAATTCAATGCAAGAAATTTAGAGAAGGTCTCCAGTTCTTATTTTTTTAATTAAATGAGTCTTTAAAGCAATTCCAACTAATTTGCATTAGAGTGCATTTTTTAAGTGAAAAATTTAAAAAAGGATTTTGCAATTATTACAAAAATTGCTTGTAAAAATATTTAAATATAAATTTAATCAAGTTATTTTATTAAATTAAAATTATATAAAAAAAAGTAATTTATAATTTTAATGACTATAAATTGTTATCTTATATAAATTAGTCTTTCTGATTTTTTATTTTTAAAAATAATTTTTTAATTTATATATAGGATATTTAATTTATGATACTAGTAAAAGAAAATGATACGATTATTATTAATGGACATGATCTAACTACAGAGATTTTAAACCAAGCTGGAAGAAACGCTAAATCTAAAGTGGAAGTTTCTGCAGAGACGAAAAAAAAAATCGAAGGTTCTCGAGAGTTGTTAGATCGGTTTGTAGAAGATAACCGGGTGATTTATGGAGTAAACACAAGTTTAGGTGGTTTTGTAGATTGGCTAATTCCTATTATCTCTGCTGGACAGTTACAAGAGAATTTAATTTCTGCGGTTGCAACAAATGTAGGTTCTTACCTTGATGATCGCATAGTAAGAGCTACTATTTTAACGAGATTGAATTCTCTAGCTCGAGGTGCTTCCGCTATTTCTTGGGTTAATTTTGATAAATTAATGCAAATCTATAACGCTGGAATTCTTCCTTGTATCCCTTCAAAAGGATCTCTAGGTGCAAGTGGAGATTTGGGACCTTTAGCATGTATTGCTCTTGTTGCTACAGGTAAATGGAAAGCAAAGTATCAAGGTCAAATTATCTCTGGAGAGCAAGCTTTAAAAGAGGCAGGTATTCAGCCTATGAAGTTAAGCTTTAAAGAAGGCTTGTGTTTAATTAATGGAACATCTGCAATGGCATCTTTGGCATCTTTACTTGTGGAGAAAGCAATTTCGCTTATTAAAACTTACGATGTAATTTCTTGTTTGACTTTTGAGGGTTTAATGGTGAAAAAGAAACCTTTTCATCCATTTGTACATGCGCAAAAGCCTCATCAAGGTCAGTTGATAACCGCTAAAAATATTTGGGCCATTTTGCAAGACTCGCAAATGGCAGTAGATGAAAAATCTGTTGAAGAACAGTTACAGTCTTATGTGCATACCCAGCCAATAGCTACTCAAGCTCCTATTGAAGATGCTTATTCCATTCGTTGTACACCTCAAATTATCGGACCTATTCGAGAAAACCTTGAATGGGTTCAGAAGGTAGTAACCAATGAATTAAATTCAAGTAATGATAATCCCTTGATCCTTTGCGAACATCAAGAGGTATTTCATAATGGACATTTTCACGGACAATACATTTCCATGGCCATGGATCATCTTTCTATATGTATGACTACATTATCTAATCTATCTGATAGACGTATTGATCGATTTATGGATAAAAATCATAGTAACCAATTACCTGCTTTTTTATGTCTGGAAAATCCAGGTTTGCGACTAGGATTAATGGGGGGTCAGTTTATGTCAGCTTCTTTAACAGCTGAAAACCGCTCTTTATGCAGTCCTGTTTCCATTCAGTCGCTCACTTCAACTGGAGATTTTCAAGATATTGTTTCTTTGGGACTTGTTGCTGGTCGAAGAGCTCAAGAAATTTATGAAAATAGCTGTTATGTATTAGCTTTTGAATTATTATGCGGAGTGCAGGCTGCCGAAATTAGAGGTGCAAATCTTTTAAGTAGTGCTACAAGAGAGGTGTTTAGCACGGTACGTAAATATGTTCCTTATTTATCGACGGATCAATGCTTAACTGATTACTTAGAGAAGTTAGCAGATATCATTAAAACTGGAGTTTTACTACAAGAAGTGGAAAAAATCCAGGGAAGAATACCATTTATGAAGGAGTAGAGAGGTTTTTATCTTGAGAGGATAGTAGAAGTCTTGTATAGAAATGAAGATTAAGCACTTCTCTTTAAGGCCCTCACATATGTCTACAGAAAAATCTTTCGACCAAGATTTCATGAAAGGAGTGGTATACATCCTACTTTCAACTATTGGGATTTCTCTCTTTGGGTTGTTTTCTAAGTTTGGATTGGATGGTACTCCTTTTTTCTTAATCACATTTTTACGGTTTGCCATTCCTTTTATTTTGCTCTTACCATTTTCTCTAGCAAAATATTCTGTTGTTCAACTTTGGAAAGCAACGAACTGGAGAATACAATGGCTGCGCAGCAGTTGTGTACTTGTATATCAGTATTCTTTCTTTTATTTTTTAAATCAGCAATCTTTACTTGATGCAGCTGTTTTACAAAATACTTCACCCTTATTTATTTTAATATTTGAAAGCTTTTTTCATAGACAGCGTCTAAATATGATTACTTTATTTAGTATCGTGATTTCTTTTATAGGGGTACTTTGCATTTTACAGCCAGATCTTGAAGTTATTAGTAGGATTAGCTTAGTAGGATTTCTGATTCCGGTAGCTTTAGCAGGCTCTCAAGTAATCTATTCTCATCAAGTGCATCATACTCCTCAACAAAGCACATTATTTTTCTTATTTTTTCTCTGCTCTATTTTTACTGGAGTTTTTTATCTTTTCTCAGGGGAATTATTTCAGACAAGCGCTTATGGACATACAAGTAGCCTTGTGCATATATGGGTTTTACTAGGCATGGGAGTGACAAGCATTTTTAACCAGTCTTTTCGTGGGTTTGCTTATCGATATGCTAGGCCGTCCATTTTAGCGCCATTTTCTTATGTAGCTCTTCTGTTTTCAGGATTGTTTGACTGGCTTATTTTTAATCGGTTGCCTAATTTCTGGTCTGGCTTAGGTCTTGCTTTGGTTATTATAGGTAGCGTTATTCAATTTTATGGAAAAAAGCGCTTCATTTCTTAGGCTACAGTGTGAAAGGTCTATTTAAATAGAGAAGCATTTGATGAAAAATTTCTTTCTCTGCGTGATTGCAATCAATGACATGAAGTAATTTAAGCTCTTTATAATACATAATTAAAGGAGCTGTTTGCTCATGGTATATTTGCAGGCGTTTACTAGCCACTTCAGGTTGATCATCAGATCGATAAGTCAAATGCGCGTGACATATATCGCAAATACCTGCTTTTTTTGGTGGAGAATTGAACAGATGGTAAGGAGTATGGCACTTTGCGCAAATTAGACGATCTTGCAAGCGTCTAATAATCTCTTGATCGCTTAAATCTAAATTAAAAACAAATGGTTCAATTTTATTTTTTGTAAAATAAGTTTGTAATTTTTTAGCTTGAGCTAATGTTCGAGGGAACCCATCTAAAATATAGCCTTTTTTGCAATCTACCATAGAGATTCTTTCAAATAGCATATGTAAAATAATTTCATCTGGGACTAATTGGCCATTCTGCATATAGACATCTACCTCTTTACCGAGCTCTGTCTTTTTATGAATTTGTTCTCTAAGTAGGTCTCCTGTTGAAATATGAGTGAGATGGAAATATTGAGATAAATTTTTTGCTTGGGTTCCTTTTCCAGATCCAGGAGGACCTAGTAGAATAAATACGTGCATGTCAGTAGGAGATTCAGCCATAAAACACCGGTTAAAAATAGTTTGAAAAGAGGTTTAATCTTAACAGAAGCTTCTTAAAGAGGTTTAATCTTAACAGAAGCTTCTTTTTAAAAAATAACATTTTTTTATTTTTAGAAAATGGAAAAGAGTCCGAAACTTAAAGGACTTGTACAGAAATTTTTTTGGCTGGTTGGATTTTTTTTCTGTTAAATTTTATTTTTACTATTCCGTTTTTACATATAGCTTCTGGACTTTTTGTTTCATCTACAGCGCTAGGTAAGGGGATACTGTAAGAGAAAGAGCTAGTAGCCTTTCTATAAAACTTTTTTTTACTATCTTTTGTCTCTTCTTTTTTAATTGCTTTAATCCAAAGAATTCCCTGGTTTAAAGAAAGCTCTATTTCTTCTGATTTAATACCAGGGACATAGGCTTCTATATAAACATATTTTTCATCTTCTGATATAGTTAAACCTGAGGACTCTTCAAAAGGATTAAAAAGAAACATCCCTCTTTTTTCTCCAAATAAAGAAAAAGGGCTGCTGATGTGAGGGAAAAATTCATGAAGATGGTGAGTTAGATTGCGACTCATAGATTTTAATTTGGTTATGTATGTAATTTATAATTTTATATATATCTAGTTTAAATAAAAATAAACAAGAAAAAAGTGTTGGAAAAAAGTAATGAGTTTTATAAAATGCTAGATTTGGGATTGCAAAAATCACTCTATTATATAGGATTTTAAAGTCTCTTATTGAAAAGGTTTATGGCAAAAGAAAAAGTAAAAACCTTCGGTATTTTAAGAAGTATTTTTTGGCCTGTTCATCGCTCTGAACTTAAAAAAGTTCTTTCCATGTTGCTTTTGCTATTTCTCATTTGTGTAAGTTACAGCGTACTAAGAAATTTAAAAGATGCAGTTATTCTAACAGCAAAGCATTCAGGGGCAGAGGTAATCCCTTTTATTAAGGTGTGGGGGATTTTCCCAGCTGCAGTTGGCTCTACTTGGCTGTATACTCGCTTGAATCGCTATTTTAGTAAATCAGCTGTCTTTTATATTACCATTTCTAGTTTTCTTACCTATTTTCTTGTATTTGCCTTCATTTTATATCCAAATAGCGAAAAATTGCATCTACATACAATAGGAAATTGGTTATCTGCTGTTTTACCAGAAGGATTTCAAGGTTTAATAGCCTTAGTGCGTAATTGGACTTTTACCTCTTTCTATATAGTTTCAGAGTTATGGGCTACTTTATTGTTAGCTGTAATCTACTGGGGTTTTGTAAATGATGTAACATCTGTAAATGAAGCAAAAAGAACGTATGGGATTTTAAATGTGGGTGCAAATATAGCCCCTGTTTTAGGGGGGGCTCTAGCTTTAGTTTTTAGCAAACCTTTTACTAATTCTTTTTTACCCACTAGTAAAAATCTTTGGAGCCAAACAATCTATCAGCTTATTTTGTTAATTGTGGTTTTAGGGGTTGCTTGCATGGGTCTTTATGCTTGGGTTAATCACTATGTGTTAGCTGATAAAGAAAGAAAAGATCCTTGCTTGATTAAACAAGAAATTAAAAAACAACTTTCCATTAGAGAGAGCATAAAATACATTCTTCACTCTAGGTATCTAGTTCCTCTTGCTATCATTGTTTTAGGCTATAACATTAGCATTAACCTTACAGATGTCTTATGGAAAGCTCAGTTAGCAACTCTATTTAGCGATCCTAATATCATGCTTGAGCACATGAATAAAATAACTATCGGAATTGGTATATTAGCTACCTGTGGAGCTTTGTTTTTTTCTATTTTAATTACAAGACTTGGTTGGACTTTTACTGCAGTTATAACCCCAGTGATCATGACGCTGACTGCTATTGGTTTTTTTACTTTTATGTTTTGCACTGATTCACTGGCTGCTTTTTCAGCAGCTATTTTTGGGCTAGCTCCTTTTGCAATGACGGTATACTGCGGATCTTTACAAAATTGTTTAAGCAAGGCTTGTAAATATTCGGTATTTGATGCTTCTAAAGAAGTAGCCTTTTTACCTCTTAATAGTGAATCTAAACTCAAAGGAAAAGCTGCGATTGATGGTCTAGGTTCAAGTTTAGGTAAGTCCGGTTCTTCATTAGCTTATCAGATGTGTATTATTATAATGGGAAGTGTAGCTCTTTCAGCTCCTTTTGTAGCTGGTATTTTATTTCTTATTTTAATTGCTTGGATTTCATCTACTTTTTATTTAGGCAAACAGTTTAAACAAATGACTGTAGTTGATAAACCCATTTCTATGCAGAGTCTGCCAGACTCTAATCTATAAGCTAGTCCTTATCAATCTATTTTATATAAAACTTGCAAAAAATAAGTAAAACATACATTAAATATTTTATGTAAGTCCAAAGCGAGTTGTTCACAATGAGCAAGCCAATCATTCTAATTACAGGAATAAGTGGAAGAATAGGCTCGAAAGTAGCAGAGTATTTTTCTCAAGATTACCAAATCATTGGTTTTGATGTTGCTCCGCCTATAAATCCGAAACTGAAGTTTATTAAAGTAGATATTTCGTCTGACGAAAGTGTACTCAAAGGATTTGAGCAATTAAAAAAAGACCACGGAGATAAAATAATTTCGGTTATCCATCTTGCTGCTTACTATAGTTTTGCAGAGCCGGAGAGTGAAAAATACGATCAAATTACTGTAAAAGGTACTCAAAGACTTCTAAAAGGTTTAGCCCATTTCCAATTGGAGCAATTTATCTTTTCTTCGACAATGTTGATATACAAACCAACTCGACCAGGAGTTAAAATAACAGAAGATTCGCCTATAGCTCCTTCTTGGGGATATCCACGCTCTAAAACACAAACAGAGTATCTTATTCATGAATTGAGAAAAGGATTTAGTAGTGTTAATTTACGCATTGCAGGTGTTTACGATGATAAATGCCACTCTATCCCCTTATCTAATCAAATGCAGAGGATTTTTGAAAACCAATTAGAAGCTCATCTTTTTTCTGGTGATATTCATTGTGGGTCTAGCTTTGTACATATGAATGATTTAGTAGAAGCTATCAGCTTATGTGTAAAGAAACGTAAAGAGCTCCCAGAAGAGATTAATCTGCTAATTGGGGAAGATAAAACTTTTAGTTATGATGAGCTGCAGAAAAAAATGGCTTCTTCACTGTATAAAAAAGAATGGAAAACTTGGAGAGTTCCTAAACCAATTGCCAAAATAGGTGCTTGGTTTCAAGACCATCTGCCGTTTATGAAACCTTCTTTTATCAAACCTTGGATGATTCAAATTGCAGATGATCATTATGAATTAGACATCTCAAAAGCAAAAAGGTTCCTAGGTTGGGAGCCAAAAAAATGCGTGGATAAAACTATTTTGCAATGGGCTAAAGAATTAAAAAAAGATCCGATAATTTGGTATACAGAAAATGGGTTGAATATACCTAATTTTCTTAAGAAAAAGAGGCAATGAAAAAATTATTTTGTTTTCTTAGCATGGCTTTAGGAATTTGGTTATTTGCTAATCCTTTAACCTTTTCTTATCAAGACGACCTACTAATGTATAATGATCTTAGCATAGGGTTGCTTATTACATTATTTGCTATAGGGTTTTTTTATACTAAAAAAAAGGGATTTGCATGGGGTATAACAGGGCTTGGTATCTGGCTAAAATTGGCTCCTCTTGCATTTTGGGCTTCTCAGTCTCTTATTTATTTAAATGATACGCTAATTGGGTCTTTAGCAGTTGTTTTTGGTTTTCAATTAGCAATGTCTGAAATTTCTTTTGAAAATACAAACTTTTATCCCAAAGGGTGGTCTTTTAATCCTTCTTCTTGGACTGCAAGGGTTTTGACTATTGCTTTAGCTCTTGTGTGTTGGTTATTTTCACGATATATGGCGGCTTATCAACTAGGGTACATTGCTTATGTTTGGGATCCATTTTTTTTAGATGGAACAAGTAAAGTACTCAATTCTGATGTTTCCCATGCATTTCCTATTTCTGATGCTGGCTTAGGAGCTTTTGGATATACTTTAGAGTTTTTACTCGGATGGCAAGGCGGTAGTAAAAGATGGGCAAAAAACCCATGGCTTGTTTGCTTTTTTGGTTTTCTTGTCGTTCCTGTAAGTATTATTAGCGTTCTGTTAATTATTT
Source organism: Candidatus Rhabdochlamydia porcellionis (assembly GCF_015356815.2). GTDB lineage: Bacteria > Chlamydiota > Chlamydiia > Chlamydiales > Rhabdochlamydiaceae > Rhabdochlamydia > Rhabdochlamydia porcellionis. The sequence goes on along the minus strand of NZ_CP075585.1, from coordinate 1,023,546 downwards.
TACAGCCTGTAGTTGTTGGTGCGTGGTGTAGTTTATGTTTAGCTACAGCTTGTTTTATGTCTATTATGATTTTATTTACAGCTCCAGAGCTAGTAGCTACTCTTTTGCTTTTAAAAGAAGCAAAACACAAGCATTGTTTTTGGCAAACCTTTTGGCATGGGATACATATAGAGGAAAAAAAACCCAAGTTTTTCAAGCAGTCCTTTGGGATCACATTGCCTTGGAATCTGCTTTTATTAATTATAGTAGGTGTTTGGTTAATTATTAGCTCCTATTATATAAGTAATGGTTTTTTAATTAACATACATTACATATTAGGACCTTTAATTGCTTTTATTTCTTTGATTTCCTGTGCAGAAGTATTTCGGTCCTTGCGCTTTTTGAATCTGCTATTTGGGGCTATTTTACTTGTTGTGGTTTGGTTTCATCACGAAATCTCCTTGTTACTTATCTTTCATAATCTTTTTTTAGGGGCTTTAATTTGCTTCTTATCTTTCCCAAAAGGAAAAGTTCTTGAAAAATATGGCTCTTGGCAACGTCTAATTTTTTAAAGTTACAATTTTTTTTCTCTATGAGAAAGAGAAAAAAAGCGAGAAAAGGAATTGCGAAAAAAGAGGTATATTATGTATGTTGTTTACTTCCTTAGAACGTAAGATTTAAGAAACGCAAAAGGAATAGGATCAACGAGATTGGTTCAAAAGGTGTTTAACAGCAAAACAGAAGTGACGTGCAAGCAAAATAGAGCTTGTGTAAATGGGATAAATAAAATTATTTTATTTGCCTGTTAATTTTTTTTAATATGAGCAAATTTTCAAGAAATATATTTTCTGAGAATTTGATCTTGGTTCAGATTGAATGCTGGCAGCGTGGATGAGGCATGCAAGTCGAACGAAGCTAGAGGGTAACCTTTAGTTTAGTGGCGAAAGGGTTAGTAATACATGAATAACTTACCCTTTACCTGGGGATAACGACTGGAAACAGGCGCTAATACCGAATGAGGTACCGATAAAGAGTTATTGGCTATCAAAGTGGGGGACCTTGTAAAGAGGCCTTGCGGTAAAGGATAGGTTCATGTGATATCAGCTAGTTGGTGTGGTAAAGGCGCACCAAGGCTAAGACGTCTAGGCGGATTGAGAGATTGACCGCCAACATTGGGACTGAGACACTGCCCAAACTCCTACGGGAGGCTGCAGTCGAGAATCTTTCGCAATGGGCGAAAGCCTGACGAAGCGACGCTGCGTGAGTGATGAAGGCTTTCGGGTTGTAAAACTCTTTCGCGCAAGAGCAAAGTGGTTTAGTGAATAACTAAGTCATATGAGAGTACTGCGTAAAGAAGCACCGGCTAACTCCGTGCCAGCAGCTGCGGTAATACGGAGGGTGCAAGCATTAATCGGAATTATTGGGCGTAAAGGGCGCGTAGGCGGGATTAAAAGTCAGATGTGAAATTCCGAAGCTCAACTTTGGAGCCGCATTTGAAACTGCAATTCTTGAGGGATGGCGGAGGAAACGGAATTCCACGTGTAGCGGTGAAATGCGTAGATATGTGGAAGAACACCTGTGGCGAAAGCGGTTTTCTAGCTTTTACCTGACGCTGAGGCGCGAGAGCAAGGGGAGCAAACAGGATTAGATACCCTGGTAGTCCTTGCCGTAAACGATGTATACTTGATGTAGTTAGGCTCAACCCTGGCTGTGTCGTAGCTAACGCGATAAGTATACCGCCTGAGGAGTACGCTCGCAAGGGTGAAACTCAAAAGAATTGACGGGGGCCCGCACAAGCAGTGGAGCATGTGGTTTAATTCGATGCAACGCGAAGAACCTTACCCAGGCTCGAAATGCAAAGGACAGCATCAGAGATGATGTGTTCCGAAAGGATCTTTGTATAGGTGCTGCATGGCTGTCGTCAGCTCGTGCCGTGAGGTGTTGGGTTAAGTCCCGCAACGAGCGCAACCCTTATCATTAGTTGCCAACACGTGAAGGTGGGGACTCTAATGAGACTGCCTAGGTTAACTAGGAGGAAGGTGAGGATGACGTCAAGTCCGCATGGCCTTTATGTCTGGGGCTACACACGTGCTACAATGGTCGGTACAGAAGGCAGCAAGACCGTAAGGTGGAGCAAATCCTATAAAACCGATCTCAGTTCGGATTGTAGTCTGCAACTCGGCTACATGAAGTTGGAATTGCTAGTAATGACGTGTCAGCAACAACGTCGTGAATACGTTCCCGGGCCTTGTACACACCGCCCGTCACATCATGGGAGTTGGTTTTACCCGAAGTCGCTGACTTAACCGCAAGGGAAGAGGCGCCTAAGGTAAGGCTGATGACTGGGATGAAGTCGTAACAAGGTAGCCCTACCGGAAGGTGGGGCTGGATCACCTCCTTTTAAGGACTAAAATAGTTCCTTAAGGTTGAGACAAGCTCTATTTTGTCCACGTCACTTCTTTTTTGCTGTTAAGCAAGTTATCTTGATAGAACTAAATTTAGTCAGAGAGAGAAATCTCAAATAAAGCGCAAAGTATTAAAGTGGAAAAGATTTCACTGATGTAAATTGGCGCTTGAGAATGAAAAGAAGAAGAAACGGCGAAGAAAAGGAAGCTCAAAAATTAGCAGCAAAAAAGTTTTGTAATCAAGCTGCTAAGGGCTGTTGGTGGATGCCTTGGCATCGAAAGGCGAAGAAGGACGTGTAACCTGCGAAAAGCTTCGGGGAGTCGGAAAAGGCGTAGAACCGAAGGTATCCGAATGGGGGAACCCGATAGAGAAGCCCTCTATCATCTTTAAATGAATACATAGTTTAAAGAAGCAAGACCTGCTGAAGTGACACATCTCAGTAAGCAGAGGAAAAGAAATCTAGAAGAGATTCCCATAGTAGCGGCGAGCGAAGTGGGAAGAGCCCAAACCAGGAATTAATTTCTGGGGTTGTAGGGCCTATTATAAAGCGAAATCGAGTTTAGCAAAATGGTATGGAAAGGCCAACGAAACAGGGTGAGAGTCCCGTATGCGAAAGATGAGATAAGCGAGATAGGTACCTGAGTAGGACCGGGCACGGGAAATCCGGTCTGAAGCAGGGGGGACCACCCTCCAAGGCTAAATACTAAAACGATGACCGATAGCGAACAAGTACCGCGAGGGAAAGGTGAAAAGAACCCCTGTTAGGGGAGTGAAATAGAAACTGAAACCAGCAGCTTACAAACGGTCGAAGGCCTATGCACCGTAAGGTGAATGGCTGACGGCGTGCCTTTTGCATGATGAGCCAGCGAGTTAAGCTACATGGCAAGGTTAAAGAACAAACGTTCTGGAGCCGAAGCGAAAGCGAGTGTGAATAGCGCGTATAGTCGTGTGGCTTAGACACGAAACCAAGTGATCTATCCATGACCAGGATGAAGTTCGGGTAAAACCGATTGGAGGTCCGAACCAGTGTCTGTTGAAAAAGACTTGGATGAGTTGTGGATAGGGGTGAAAGGCCAATCAAACTTGGAGATATCTTGTTCTCTTCGAAATAACTTTAGGGTTAACCTCGGGAATACCGACTTGGGGGTAGAGCACTGAATCCACAAGGGAGGCTACCGCCTTACCAAAGGGAATCAAACTCCGAATACCAAGAAGGAATCCGGGAGATAGACTGTGTGGGATAAGCTACATAGTCAAAAGGGGAACAGCCCAGATCGCCGATTAAGGCCCCAAATTCTATGCTAAGTGAGTAAGGAAGTGAAGTTTCAAAGACAGTTGGGATGTTGGCTTAGAGGCAGCCATCATTTAAAGAGTGCGTAACAGCTCACCAATCGAGAAACTTTGCGCCGATAATAGACGGGACTAAAGTATAGAGCCGAAATCGCGGGTGTATCGATAAGATATGCGGTAGGAGAGCGTAGTATGTGCGGAGAAGATATACCGTGAGGAGTGTTGGAGCGCATACTAGTGAAGATGCATGGCATGAGTAAACGATAAAAGAGGTGAAAATCCTCTTCGCCGAAAACCTAAGGTTTCCAGGGTAAAGTTCGTCTTCCCTGGGTTAGCCGGCCCCTAAGCTCAGGCTGAAAAGCGTAGGCGATGGGAAGCAGGTTAAATATTCCTGCGCCGCTAAAGAGCAATGGTGAAGAGATGACGGAGTAAGTTAAGCGTGCGGACGATTGGATGTCCGTGGAGCTGTGAGGAGGGTCTGAAGGGAAGTCCACAGACAAAAATCTAGGCAGAGCCCAAGGGGAACTGAAAGGGGAACCGATGACGTAGCACGATGCTTCCAAGAAATAGTTTCTAACCGTAATTTAGCGACCGTACCAAAACCGACACAGGTGGGTGGGATGAATATTCTCAGGCGCGCGAGACAACTCTCGTTAAGGAACTCTGCAAATTACCCTCGTAACTTCGGGAGAAGAGGGGCCAGAGTTCGTAATATTCTTCGCGAATAGAAGCGAAAGCTGGTCGAAGAGAAATGGCCCAGGCGACTGTTTAACAAAAACACAGCACTATGCAAAGTCGTCTAAGACGACGTATATGGTGTGAAGCCTGCCCAATGCCAAAAGGTCAAAAGGAGATGTCAGTTGAGCAATCGACAAAGCATTGAATTAAAGCCCTGGTGAATGGCGGCCGTAACTATAACGGTCCTAAGGTAGCGAAATTCCTTGTCGGGTAAGTTCCGACCTGCACGAATGGCCTAACGATCTGGGCACTGTCTCAACGAGAGACTCGGTGAAATTGTAGTAGCGGTGAAGATGCCGTTTACCCGCAACAAGACGGAAAGACCCCGTGAACCTTTACTATACTCTGATATTGGCTTTTGACTTTTCATGTGTAGGATAACCGGAAGACGTAGAAGTTGGCTCGTTAGGGCAAATGGAGTCGACCTTGAAATACCGGTCTTGAAAGGTTGAAAATCTAACGATATTCCGTGAAACCGGAAGTTGGACATTGTCAGACGGGTAGTTTGACTGGGGCGGTATCCTCCTAAAGAGTAACGGAGGAGTTCAAAGCTTCCCTCATCGTGGTTGGCAATCACGAATAGAGCGTAAAGGTATAAGGGAGGTTAACTGCGAGACCAACAAGTCGAGCAGATACGAAAGTAGGACTTAGTGATCCGGCGGTAGAAAGTGGAATCGCCGTCGCTTAACGGATAAAAGGTACTCCGGGGATAACAGGCTTATCGCCACCAAGAGTTCATATCGACGTGGCGGTTTGGCACCTCGATGTCGACTCATCGCATCCTGGGGCTGTAGAAGGTCCCAAGGGTTTGGCTGTTCGCCAATTAAAGCGGTACGCGAGTTGGGTTCAAAACGTCGTGAGACAGTTTGGTCCCTATCTGTTGTGGGCGTAGGATATTTGAGAAGAGCTGCTTCTAGTACGAGAGGACCGAAGTGGACGAACCAATGGTGTGCCGGTTGTACTGCCAAGTGCATAGCCGGGTAGCTATGTTCGGAAAGGATAAGCGTTGAAAGCATCTAAACGCCAAGCCTCCTTCAAGATAAGATATCCCAATGAGACTCCCTGAAGATGACAGGGTTGATAGGTTGGATGTGTAAGCATAGTAATGTGTTGAGCTAACCAATACTAATAGGTCCATTGGCTTGATTACTTTTTTTTCATCATCACTATTTTCCTTAAAATAAGGAGAATACTGAAGATGCAGCTAAAAAGCTGTTTTGGAAACTAACAAACTCAAGCGTCAATTTGCATTAGTGAGAGGAATCTGACAAAAATTTAGTCTTGGTGGCAATAGAGAAGAGGAAATACCTGATCCCATCCCGAACTCAGAAGTCAAGCTCTTCATCGCCGATGGTATTATACGCAAGAGTATGGGAGAGTAGGTCGCCGCCAAGTTTTTTTCTATCCACCCTAGTTAGTTAGACCTAACTAGGGTTTTTTTTATGTCTAAAAATAATAAAAAATAATTTAAATAAGCCTACTAAAGTGTAATTACGTTTCTTTATAGATTTAATCTATGAAGAAAATGAGGAGGCTAATATAATGACTTATTCAGATAATAAATATTCATTTTTTTAATATCTAAAAATAAACTTTTAATTTAACTAAAGTAAAATTTATTTGTTTTTTTAACTTAAGAGGATAAAATATGACAACAACTAACTTTCGATTACTTGATTTTCAATCAAGTGCTTGTATTCGTGATTGGTTAACACGAGTTGATACTCAATATGATAAAACAACACCAGAAAAAGTAAAAGAAGCTGATTATAACAGAGCTAAGGAAAGTTTAGGATTAGGGAATATAACGAATAACTATTTCTTTTCTTCAGGACGACCTGCATTTTACACACCTTTTCGATCTGCATCTAGAAGTTGGTTTTCTGGTGACACAACTACTAACTCACACAATACAACTTATGTCGATAACCGTATTTATGTACACGGTGCTCGAGCAGAATCATCTTCTGATTCTGAAGATGCTAAAGCGGCTACTAAAAAGAAAAAAACCAAAGAAGAAAAGGCGAATTGGAAAGGTATAGCTGCTATTGGTATTGTTTCGACTGCTGTGGCAGGAGTTTCCCTATTCGTTTATGCCAGGCTCTCTAAATCCGTAGAAGGAGCTAGAAACTATTTAGAAAATACTAAAAGAGTACAGCAATGGGCTCAAGGATTTGCATCTCAAACTACCTTGCATGCTCAAATAAATGAAATAGCTAACACACAATTAAAAATTGATCAGAGAGCTGTAGATAAAATAACAAATTATAAATATTCTATATTAACCAGCTTAGTTGGAACTCTTGCAATGGCTGCTGGTGGTATCACTATCCTTGCATCTGCACCAGCACTTGCTACGGCTGGAACAGCAGCGGTTGTTACAGGTGGAGTCTTGAATTCTATAGCTGTGATGTATGCAGCTTATAATTGTGGAATGCACTGGAGTGATAAAGAAGAAGGAAAGAAAGAATTTTCTGTAGTTAAGGAACAAGTTCAAGGCTTGATGGGGTTTTTTGAATCTCACGATGTTCTACGCGAACAACAGCCTGCTTATAACAATGACCTTTCAAATGGAGATCTTCCTCCTTCTTATGATGAATCTCAAGCCATATATCACCAAAGAACAAATCCCAGTAATATTTATCCTGATCTATCCGGATTTAAATTTGCTCCTTCTGCTCCTTCTTACGAATCATTATCAAAAGAAAATTATTAAAAATTAATTTTTCCTAAGTCATCAAACCATCGTGTGAGATGGTTTGATGACTTTTCATTTATCTTTATTTTAGAGAAAATCTACTCTTTAATTTCGTTTTAATTTTTCTACAGTGCTAATTACTAGCAGGTGCTTTAGAAGAAATGATATAACCTTGTTTAAGCTCTGCGCGATAGACAATCCAAAGCCCTATAGAAACAATGCTTGTTGATAAGAAGATAACCCAAGAAGGGGTTTCTCCTAAGAAAATCCAAGCATTTAAAGAAGCAAAGATAGGACTGAGCAGTCCTACGAAAGTAAGAAATGTAGCGGTGTATTTTTTTAAGAACATACCATAGAGGTTGTAGCAAATAAGGTTTGAGATTACGGTGATGAGAGCAACTCCTTTAATAAAAGAGGTGAAATGTAGAGGAGCAATGGGAAAAGGAGCCCCGGGTTCTATTAGATAAGAATGGATCAGGGCAAATAAGCCTCCAAAGAGCATACTTGTTCCATTAGCGACAAGGGGGGTAATTTCTTGTTCTTTTACCATGAGCCGAAGAAGGACCCATCCGTAAACGGAACTTAATGCTGCTCCCATAATGGCAAGTGTAGGCCAGGAGAAGAAACTAAAAGCATTTAAGAGCTCTTCAGAACCTGTTTGTGTGAATAAAACAGGAATAAAGCCAATAAATCCAATAAAAAGTCCTAGCCATTTGCGGGGATTCATTTTTTCATTGAAATGGATGTAGGAAAAAAGCGCAGCAAAAAACGGAGAGAGGCTATAGATAAAACAAGTTTTAGCAGCAGAAAGATATTGCAATCCCCAAAATTCTAAAGTATTGGTTAGATAGATGCTAAAGAAAGCAAGCAGCAAAATAGAGACAAATTGTCTTAAAGATAATTTTAATGAGGATCTTTTGGTAATTAGCAAAAAACTTAAGATGAGTACTGCTGCAAATAACATGCGAGAGGCTGTTAAAAAAAGAGGAGGAGAGTGCTCTAAAACAAGCTTTCCTAGAGAGAAAACGCTTGACCAAGCAGCGTACATCAAAGCAACAAAAAATACAGACATGGATACATTTTTATGTTTAAAAAGGTAAAAGGATACCAAGAAATAGGGATCTAGTCAATGACTAATGGCTAGTAATTAAACTTATTTTTAATTTTGTTTAGGTTGCATAGAGATGATTTTTTGTGTATTAAAATAAAAACAATAAAATAAGGTTTTATTACCTATATGAACAAAAAAATAAAAAGAATTGCAGTAACAGGAGCTGGGGGACAAATTGCTTATAGCTTGTTATTTCGGATTGCAGCGGGTGAGATGCTAGGGTTAGATCAACCGGTTGCTCTACATTTGTTAGAGCTGCATGAATTTCAAAAAACAGCAGAAGGCGTAGCTATGGAGTTGCAGGATTGTGCTTTTCCTTTGTTGCAAGAAGTTAGAATAGAATCCGATCCATTTAAAGTATTTGAAAACGTAGATTATGCGCTTTTAATTGGCGCTAAGCCGCGCGGACCTGGCATGGAAAGAAAAGATTTATTAGCAGAGAATGGAAAGATTTTCGTTACGCAAGGAAAGGTCTTAAATGAAGTAGCAAACCCTAAAGTGCTTGTTTTTGTTGTGGGAAACCCTTGTAACACCAATTGTCTAATTGCTATGCATCATGCTCCTAGAATCCCTAAAAGTCAGTTTTTTGCTATGACTGCCTTAGACCAAAACAGAGCGCAGGCCATTCTTGCCATTAAAGCGAATGTAGGAATTGCAGATGTTTCTCATGTAACGATTTGGGGAAATCACTCAGCAACACAGGTAGCTGATTTTTTGCACGCAAAAATTGGAAATAAACCTCTTTTAGAAGTAATTAAAGATCGCAAATGGTGTGAAAAAGAGTTTATTCCCTATGTACAGAAAAGAGGTGCTGAAGTCATAAAAGCTAGAGGAAAGTCCTCTGCTGCCTCAGCTGCTCATGCGGTTATTTGCTCTATAAGATCTTTAATGGGATTGGGTGAAGATTGGTTTTCTGCTGCTCTTTATTCTGATGCTAATCCTTATGGAATTGAAAAAGGATTGGTTTTTTCCTTTCCTTGCTATAGGACAGAAAAAGGGATAATAGAAATTGTGCCCGAATTATCTTGGGATCCTTTTTTAGAAAAGGCAATTAAACTGAGTGAAAAAGAGTTAAAAGAAGAAAGAGCGCTCATTGATCATTTACTTTAGTTCAAGGAAGCTATGTCTGAGGATATATTATTTACTATTACAAAAGAGCAGTTAGAAACGGGTTTGCGTGGATTTCCTGTAGGCTATTGTACTACATCACATGTTGATCCTCAAAAAGGGTTGTTTTATTTAGGAAAGCCCGTTACAGAACTATCTGCATGGCAACCAGAGGAGGTCATCTATCTTCTCTATCATGGTAAAGAAAGTAACAAACAAGAATTAGAAAAGTTTTCTGAAATGATTAAACAACGTAGTTGTTGTTCTCAGCAAGTGATTACCGCTATTGAGGTGCTGCCTCGACAAGGGCATCCCATGAAACTTTTTTGTATAGCTCTATTATTATTAGGGATGCATGAATCTACAGATAACTATGTAGATGATTGTTTAAATATGATTGCTAAAGTCCCTCATCTAGCCGCAGCTGTGATTAATCATCACGCGGGGTTTGGTAAAACGCCTAATCCTAGATTGGATTTAGGCTATATGGAAAACTTTTGCTATATGCTCCAAGTTCCTGATAAAAGAGAAAAAGAACTTGTTTCTGCTATGAATTTATTCAACATTTTACACTACGACCATGGAGGGGGAAACCTATCCACTTTTGTAGGTAAAGCAGTAGCTTCTGGATTGGAGGATATGTACGGATCTATTTGTGCGGCCATGTGTGCTTTAGAAGGACCACGCCACGGAAGAGCCAATCAGGATTGTTTAGAGTTTGTCAGAGGTGTGCTTACCGAATTAGGAGAAAAGGCAACTGCTAAACAAGTAGAAGAATTGATTCGTAAACGTTTAGTAGAAAAAAAACTAGTGTTTGGATTTGGGCATGCAGTATTACGAGTAGAAGATCCGCGTGCTACCCTGCAATACGATTTTGTGCAAAAGCATTACCCAGAGCATCCTTTGGTAAAAATCGCTTTGCTTTTGCGCACAGAAGGATCTAAAGTATTATTGGAAAATCCTAAGATTTCTGATCCTTATCCTAATGTAGACGCTATTTCAGGAACTATGCTGACAGCAGCTGGATTTGCTTACCCTGAATATTATACTGTTTTGTTTGGGCTTTCTAGATCTATTGGGATCGCCATGCAAATTGTCTATGAACGCACCGAAGCTAGAGGCGGTAAAGGTACACCCATTGTGAGACCTAAATATCTATATAAATCAAGAGCCTAATCGTAGAAGAAATGAGGCATTAAAAGCCCTGCATCGACATGAAAAATCAGACTTAATTTTTCAGCTATGGGCAGAGTAATCAACTTATGGCAATTTTCCATTCGAGAAATTGTTGATTGGCTTACAGATAATTCTTGAGCGAGTTGTTTTTGTGTCCATTTCTTAGCATGTCTTAATAGCTTGGTGGTTTGGCTTCTTTGCAAAGCTTCTTTTTTTCTAAGTTCTTGCATGTCATGAATGATTTCTGCACTAAGAGCTATAATTTGCGGCCTATATTTTTCTGCTAATTTGATTTTTGTATTATCGAAGATATTTAACTTAGTGCTACTTAATCTTGCTTTAAAATCAAAATAAGAGAAATTATACATTTTTTCTAAACGCTGCCTATTTCGTTGAGTGTAGGTTTCTGCAATTAGAAGAGATCGAAAAGCAGCCTCAAAATAAGAGGGTTTCTTTTTATAGCTAGATAAGATCTTATGTTTAACCAGATCTATTTTTCGCATAAGCTCTGCTTGTCCTAATTGTGCATCTCGAACTGCCTGATATCGGATCTGATAGATAATTTTTCGAGAAGGTTCGTCTAAAATCCTAATGCTAAGAAGAGCTTCTAACCATATAGAACGATTGTGGTTGAAACTCACTTGGGTAGATTCTAGCTCATATTTATATAAATTCAGTATTTTTCGATACATTAACTGAGTTACTGCTTTGTAGCTGAGCTTTACTTGATCAATACAGAGCTGAATAAAAAGCTCTAGTCCTTCTTCTGGATCAATTTCTCCTTGTGCTGCTGCATTAATCAACTGTAGGGTTTTATAACGTAATTTTTGATCACGAGAAGTTCCATCGATTTGTAGATCTACCATGTTTACCCAACGAGGCATATTGATTGTAGAATTCCAAAGACGATAAGAGTCAGTTCCTTTTAAAAAAATGCATCCTTTGGGGAGTTTTATTTTTTTTGCTTGGTGAAGTTTCCATTCTTCTAAATCGTATGCAAGCAAACAAGGAAGGGTACTGCTATGAGCAGCATTGCGTTCAAATTCCAAGCTTGCAAGATTCTGATCGGTGAGTATTACTTTTTTAGCAGAAGAGCCTTGAGATACTACATGTCCTATTTCAAAATGCAGTTTGGTTTGAAAACAACAAATAAGCTGTTGAAAAAAAAAAGCAATTCTTCTCGATACATGTTCACAAATAAGATCGCGGTATTTTTCGATAAGCTCTTCTAGCGAAGGAAGCAAAGTGCTAGCAGATGTATCTGCTTCAAGATGAGAAAAGAGGTTTTGAGAATCTCTAAAGACATGGTCTGTCAATGAAGGTGTTTCATTTAAGATAATAGGAAATTTCTCTCGAGAATTTTTTTTAGGAATAGGAGCTCCTTCTCAAATCAGGTATTTCTATGCTTTAAGTTAATCGATTCTTTAAAAAAAACAAAAACTTTATTGCTAATAATTGTTTTTCAGCCCGATAATCGCTTGCTAAAAATCGAACTTAAGGGACTTTTATGGTTGCCCAACTTTTAACTTATGCACAAGTGATCTCACCTAGATATGAAGAAGATTTAACCCTCGATTTCTTAAATCATAATGATCAGACAAGTGCTATTGACAAGATAGAAGAAGATACAAAACAAGAGCTAGCAGAATTTGAAGCTGAATATCAAAGAAGAAGAACTATTATTGAAAACAAAGGAAAAGCTCGAGTAGCTCGGATAAATTTGCTATATGAGAATACAATTCTTGTTGAAAATAACTCTCATAAAAATAGCTACCCAGCTCCAAAAGACTTTATGGCACTTGTTGAAGGACAGGTAGGAGTAATCAACTTTATCAAAGATCCAGCAATTTCAGGGCCTGCGGTAAAAACAGTTTTTACTGTGATAAAAGTAGCTTCCTATGCGTACATTGTTCCTGCTATGAAGGCAAAAGGCATTCAATTGATTAAAAATTATCTAAGTCAAGTTCCTGTAGTAGGGCTCACTCTAAGCGCTTCTTTAAACATGGGTCTAAGCATTATCAATCTTCCAAATGCTTTTGCTAAATGGGCTTGGGATCCCACAAAATATTGGGTTCAGTCTCGTGAAGTAGATTGTGACGGTTCTCTTGGTGATTATATTTTTAATGAAGATGGAACTCCAGAAATGTACGAAACTTCTAATCGAAAGCACACTAAATTCTTTGGGATTGTTATATCTGTAGCAGCCAGTCCTTTTATCGCACAAGGCATAATAGATAGAATAAATGAATTAAGATTGCTTCATCTTTCAAATCAAGATTGGGCAAGAACTTTTTTTTGTTCTTATTTTAAGTGGAAAGTAAAAAAACTAAGGGATATAGAAGCTCAGTATAGCATACCGGATATATTTCAAAATGATCCTATTTTAAACCAGCCAAAATATAAGTGTGCTAAATCAGGTCAGTTTTTAATTATTCCCTTTAAAACACCTTCTAATAGAGTTTTTCAATATAGTGTGATTGAAGATTGGCTACTATCTCATCATACATGTCCGGTTACGGAAGAAAATTTGCAAGCTAATCAACTGTCTTTTGATGCAACAACTTATGATGAAATAAGGTATAGGCTTCGATCTATAACGAGATAGCTCTATTTAACTAGATTTATAAAAACAATATAAGAATTATCATGTCTATACAACCTTTTTCTCAACCTAGAATTAAGTTTCTAGATCCTGTACGTTTTGATAGCCCATATCGACTTCCTATTTTTGCTATTACTATGTCATCTGGATTCTGGATAGGAAAGTATGCCGCTCGCTATGTACGAGACCATAATTTTCATCCATTAGCTCAATCCAATAGATCAGTGATGAGAAATGCTTACCGTATTTATAATTACCTTTTCCCAAGTGGTAGCGGTAGGAGATATTTTATGAAAGTGGCTCTATTAGATAATCTTTTAACTGCACTGCATATGGAAGTGCACTTACACACTATGCCTTATCCCATTCCAAGAGAAGGAAGCAATATAGAAGAAGTCATCCTATCGATTGCTCGGGTGTGTTTCTTAACGTATTGTATAGATAAGGTTCGTCAAATATTTTATAGAGTAATACGAATCTTTCCTTATGATATAACACAGGCTACTGCCATAGCTTTAGCTCCTACAGGCATTTATTCTATTACAGATCTTGATGAAGGGGGAATGGAACTTAGAAACTAAAACACTAAAAAAACCAATCAGGTTACGGAAGAAAATTTGCAAGCTAATCAACTGTTTTTTGATGCAACAACTTATGATGAAATAAGGTATAGGCTTCGATCTATAACGAGATAGCTCTATTTAACTAGATTTATAAAAACAATATAAGAATTATCATGTCTATACAACCTTTTTCTCAACCTAGAATTAAGTTTCTAGATCCTGTACGTTTTGATAGCCCATATCGACTTCCTATTTTTGCTATTACTATGTCATCTGGATTCTGGATAGGAAAGTATGTTGCTCGCTATTGCATACTATGTCTTATCCCATTCCAAGAGAAGGAAGCAATATAGAAGAAGTAATCCTATCAATTGCTCGGATGTGTTTCTTAGCGTATTGTATAGATAAGGTTCGTCAAATATTTTATAGAGTAGTACGAATCTTTCCTTATCCTATAGCACAGTCTCTTGCCATATCTTTAGCTCCTACAGGAGTTTATTCTGTTGTGGCTCTTGATGGAAGTAGGAGCATGGGATTTAGAAATTAAAACACTAAAAAGACCAAATGAATAACATTGATCTATTATTTCTTGTATCCGAGTTAGCTCGCTCTCCTATACAAGAACATCATGCAATCCTTACAAGTAGAACAGTATGGTTTGGAAGAATCATTAACTACTTTAAACCACAAAATGAAATAGATGTTCATTCAACAATTAATAAAGTACAGGATTTCATTAAAAAAGATCCCTCTGTATTAAAACAGCCGGCATTTATTAGAGATGTCATAGAATTCACTAATAAGCTAGACACTTATACTTTTTCTCATTTTGAAATTAATCAAAATTTTGAAAATGAGAAATGCCTTTCTTTTATTTTCTCTTTTGAGAGTTATATTTTAACTCATATTTCTGGCAATCAAACTAAAAACTTAGAGGTGATGCGCTCAATTCAAAGTAGATTAGTTCCAAACAATGTTATTTCTTATTTAATAAGTACTAACTTTAGCCAAAATATCACTTTAGCAACTGCTTGTTGTTCTTACATTGAAAAAGAGGAAACGACTGGATTAGTAAATCTAAAAGAATATTTAATGAAAAAGCCTGAAAAAATGCTGCATCTATTAAATGCAGGATGTTTGGCTAAAAGTAATTTTGTTATTAAAGTAGTTTGGGAAATCATTTATCTGAATAAAAACTTTAAAATTTTTAAAGAGGATAAGAAATTAACATTTGCACTTGATTATCTTGTTAATAAAGAAGAGTATAGTAACCAAGCTTTAATTGTAGGCAATGTACAAAATCCTCGAGCGGTTTTAGTAAATAGAGAAGTTTTAGTACAAAGAAATGCTTACTTTAACAGGCTTTTTCGAACAGATTTTGCAGAAAGATCTCAGCCTACTATTATACTTAAAGACCAAGATCGTACAATAAAGTTACAGAGCATAGATTACGAAGGGTTCTTATATTTGCTTCGGTATATTTATTCTGGTAGTGTCGATGTACCTTTAGAGCTTTGTTTAAGCGTTAGCCATTTAGCAGACATCTATTTAGAACCAGATTTAAAGAAGACATGCGATGAAAAGAAATGGAATCAAGCTATTCTTGGGCTCAAAAATATGAAGCTGGTAGGAAAATTTCAAAGTGTTAATTACGAAAAGTTCTTTTATTTTATTCATCATAGTTATACAGGGAAAACAGATGTAACCTCTGTTATTATGCTCCAAGGTCTAAACATAGAGAAATTACAAGGGCTTAATTATACAGAAATACTATATCTGCTTCATTACATCTACACTGGGGAAGCCGACATTCCCTTAGAGTTCTGTTTAACGGTTAGTCGTTTAGCAGATGCATACTCAGAGCCTGATTTAAAAAAAATATGTGATAAAAAGAAATGGAATCAAGCTACTTTTACCCTCAGAGACAAGGGCCTGTTAGGAAAATTTCAGGAAGCTAACTATGAAAGGTTTTTTTATTTGGTTCATGAAATTTATACAGGGCAAGTCAATATATCTTCTATTACCATGCTCAAAGAAATGAATCATATAGAGAAATTACAGGATATCAATTACAAGGAAATCTTATATTTGCTTCATTATCTTTATACTGAAGATAAGGATATTCCCTTAGAGCTCTGTTTAACGGTTAGTCGTTTAGCAGATGCATATTCAGAACCGGATTTAAAAAATGCTTGTGATCAAAAAATGTTACAAGGATTATGAGTTATTTACCTAAGTTAGATAGTAATGCTGAACTAAGCTATAGTAAGATTTTTTGCACTATGCTTGGGCTTTGGTGCGGTAGAAAAATAGCTTGCTATATACGTGATCATAATAGCAGTCAATGGACTCATGCAAATTACTCCTGTCTTAGAACGATGCAGCGCATATATGATTATGCTTTTCCAGCTTTTTCTAAAAAAGGTATTTTATAGAGGTTACCCTACCTGATAATCTAGCATTAGCATTTTGTATAACAACAAAGCCATACAAATCTATCCAAGAAAAAGAAAGTAAACTCATACAATTTATTATAGTAGTGTATATTTTTGTATTATCCTACTTTATAGGCTTGGTACGAAAAGTACTTGCCAAAAATTTGTCCTTTCTTGGTTTTATTGCTCCTACTGTTGATTATAGAAATGCAGATTGCTTTTTACTAAATCATGCACAAGAAAAGCCTTTTGTTGTTGATCTAGCATCTATTCCTTTAAAAATTACCCAATGCTTAAAATCTACAATAGACGTAGATATAGATTATTATCTATTGCGGTGTAGGTTGCAGGAAAATATTTTTTTATCTAGAATTTGCGCAGCTTATCTAGAAAAAAACTCAACTAAGCTTGAGAAATATTTAATAGGAAGCTCTGGAATAGCAGGTGCTAGAGAAGCCCTTTTTCTATTAAATCTAGGGTATTTAGCAAAAAATGATTTTGTTGTTAAGGCAGCTTGGAAAAATTTCTGTTTAAATAATCATTTTGAAGTTTTGCAAGCGCATAATCAATCTTATGCTATTGATTATCTTATTAATAAAGAAGAATATAGTAACCAAACTTTAGTTGTAGGTGATTTAGAAAAGCCACAGAAAATTTTAGTTAATAGAGAAATCTTAGTTCAAAAAAATCGTTATTTTAATAGACTTTTTCAGTCTAATTTTTTAGAAGCATCAGAAACTATTATTGTACTAAAAGATATAGGTTATACAGCAAAATTACAGGGTATTAACTATGAAGGGTTTTTATGCTTACTTCGCTGTATTATACGGGAAAAACCCATGTTCCCTTAGATCTTTGTCCGATTGTTAGTCATTTAGCAGATATGTATTTAGAACCCTATCTAAAAGACGCCTGCGACCACGCCATAAAAGAAGCTTTTAAAGCAAACTCAGCTTTTTTTTAATGAACTTAAAAGAACTTTATTCTTACCCCCATCTAGCAGTGAAATCCCAGATCGGAACTTCTAATTTTTTTTCTTCAATCTATAAAAAATAAGTGTTTTTAATAAAGAAAGTAATTTATGCATTTTTTATAAATTTTCATTTAAATAGTTGACGAAATTACAACAAAAGAAATAGAACGAAAAAATAGGTGAGTTAAGATTATTCTATGAATTTCAGGAAAAGAGGGAATTTATGTTAACATGGGCAGTCATATTTCTAATCATTGCGATTATAGCAGGATTTTTTGGGTTTAGAGGTGTCTCAGGCACGGCAACTACTATTGCTAAAGTGCTTTTCTTTATTTTTATCATACTATTTCTTATCTATTTAATCACAGGTTATGTAAACCGTTATTAAATAATGAAAGCACTTGGATGATGTTTCAGGTGCTAAATTTTATGTTAATCTTAAGTTTAATCCGAGAGCAATTACTAATGAGACAAGGGTATGCCATTTAGGATTGCCATTTTCTGATAGGGTTTTATAAAGGCTTTCTTCTAAGGCTGCGTTAAGATATGCGACAGCTTCGTCATAATCTTTTAACTTCTTGAGAAGCCATTCATGATAGTTTTTATTTTTTATCATATTTTTTCTCTCTAGATCGGTACTCTTTTAAGTATTCTTTTGTCTTGATGATATCCTTTGCCTAAAGTTTTGGAATCTCCAAAATTTCCTACTTCGAGACGGTCAAGGCGAATAAGAATTTTAGCACGAGTGTGTAATTCCCGAATATTTTCAAACCAATCATTGAAAGGACACCGAGTATCTTAAGGGATACATTTCAAACAAAGATTTTTTTTAAGAGATCAATAAGTCTTGAGTTTTGCAAAGGTTTTATAAATAATTTTTATTTTAGACCTAGTTAACATTCTAAAGGGATGCTATCATTTGTTTTATTTTACTACATTTTATCTATGAACTGGCATGATATAGAATTTTCTTTTAATAGAGCATTGCGACTGAGCTTTTCGATGAAGAAGTTATTGTTTGTATTTGTGGTGTTGTGGTGCTGTGGATTTGGCCTGCTTCTTTGTAGATCAATGGGGCTGCAAACACAAGACTGGCTGATGCTTAATTGGAATTTCCTGCCCTTTTTTGCTATAGGTATATTAGGGTTGTCTCTTGGAGTTTTGTTAATTCGTCTTTATCATGATGAAATTAAAGAGGGAAAAATAAACTATAGAAAAACTTTTTCTTTATCCAAAAGAGTGATGGTTGAAATTGCTTATCTAGGAATGCCTTTAATAATAGGGTATTTAATCCTATGGACAATTCTTGGCTTGTTCTACTTGATTAAAGCGCTACCTAAAATAGGTTGGGCATTAGGGGTTTTTTTATCATTTGGTCCTTTTTTATTATTTTTAAGTATGATTTTTTTAATTGTTCTGTTTTTGATCTTATTTTTCTTTTTAACACCAATTGTAGCTTTAAGACAATGTTTGCCAAAAGAATGGATTAAATACATGCTGAATAGAATAAGTCATTCTTTACTTACTAATTTTGTATTGTTTATCATCTCAGCCATTCCAGTAGGTTGTATTTTAGGACTGCTTATGATTTCTCTGAATATGACCCACGCATTCTACTTTTCATCAGCTAACCCCTTAGATTTGGTATTGATCATGCTACCAATTGCTGTTCTTTTGGCGCCGGGAGTGATATTCTTTTTTCAATTTGCTGCAGAATCACATATTTTAATGATGCAAAAAAGATAGCTATGCAGGTTGCAATTATAGGTTCTGGCTTTTCTGGATTAGCAGTGGCTTGGAATTTGCTAAATCTAAAGAATAAAGTAGTTGTATTTGATCCTTTTTTAGGAGGAGCATCAGTTGTAGCAGCAGGTTTACTTCACCCTTATGTAGGGGAAGAGGCGCGAAGGTCGCTTTTTGCAACCGAGGCCATGCAAAAGACAGAAGATTTGCTACACGTAGCAAAAAGAAGCTTAAAAAAAGAGATCTATAGAGAAGGTGTTATTCGCATTGTTCAAAATGAAAAACAAAGGAAAGCTTATAAGAATCACTGCGTGATTTTTAAAGATGTTATAGATTTAGGCAATGATCATTTCTTGATGAAATCGGGAAAAACGGTATTTTGTAAACGTTACCTACAAGGAATGCGCCTTGCTATTATAGAAAAAGGAGGACAATTTTTTGCAGAGAAAATTACAAGGCTAGAGCAACTAAAAACCTTTGATCAAATAGTTGTTGCAGCAGGAGCCTCTATTCATAACTTTCCAGAATTTGCGCAATTAAAATTGAAGTTTATCAAAGGACAGGTTCTCACTTGTAAAATTCCTCTACATTTACAAATAGAAAGAAGTCTTGTAGGCAAAGGCTATATAGCAACATCTCATAAGCCAGGGATCTGTCATGTTGGTGCGACGTATGAACGCCATGATTTAACAGAAACAGTGGATCTATTAAATACGCAAAAGTTGCTTTTTACTAAAGCCTCTAGTTTCTATCCAGATATTTGGCAGCTAAAATCTATAAACTGCTCTTCTGCTATAAGAGTGGTGCGTCAAGAACACTATCTTCCCATTGCAACAAAAGTCTCTAGTAAGGTGTGGGTAATTACAGCTATGGGATCTAGAGGATTACTATATCATGCTTATTTCGGAGAAAAATTGGCGCAGGCAATAGAGGGAATAACAACTCTTTCTTTTCAAGAACTAATGTATTACTTAAAATAGATCAACTATGAGCATACAAGCGCAATTTGTATTTATGGGAACCGGAGGATCTATGGGAACTCCTGTGATTGGTTGTCATTGTACGACATGTGATTCCCTTAATCAGTTAGATAAGCGGATGCGTCCTTCTGGTTTGATACAAGTATCGGATAAGAATTTTGTGATTGATGTAGGTCCTGATTTTCGTATGCAAGCTTTACGGTTAGGGATTGAAAAAATAAATGGTGTATTGATCTCTCATGCTCATTCAGATCACATTGCTGGATTGGATGATTTAAGAGCGTATTATTTTTTGCATAAATCTAAAACGCCTTGTTTGTTATCCGAGTTAACTTTTAAAGAATTAAAGCAACGCTATCCCTATTTATTCCAACCCACTGACAATAAAAAAAGTGTAACAGCTCAGCTCGATTTTTGTGTGCTTCCTCAAGAATTTGGCTCCATTTTTTTTCAAGGGATTCAATGGGCTTTCTTTTCTTATCTGCACGCAGGAATACAAGTAACGGGTTTTCGTGTAGGGAATTTTGCCTATGTGTCTGATATAAGGTATTACTCTAATCAAGTAATAGACATGCTAATTGGAGTAGAAACCCTTACGATAAGTGTGCATAAAAAAGAGGCTACAGAGGTGCACTTTGGGATAGAAGAAGCCATTGAATTCTCTATGCTTATAGGAGCTAAAAAAACGTATTTCACCCATTTATCTCATGATTTTGAACATGGTAAAATAAAGCTTCCTTCTGGATTTGAGCTTGCCTATGATGGTATGGTTATTTTTTTTACAATACCTAAAAAGGATATATATGACAATTGACCTAGCATCACTTGAGTTAAAAAATTTACATAGAGCGATTCTTGTAGGGGTTTATTCTCATAGCCAACAAAAAGGTTTTTGTATTGATTATTTAAGTGAGTTAGAACGTCTTTGTGACACCTATGGTTGGCAAGTTGTTGCTACATTTGCCTGCATGTTACGTAAAGTAGATGCTGCAACTTACTTAAGTAAAGGTAAAGTAGAAGAGCTAGCCCAAATGGTGATAGATTTAAACGCTGATGTAGTTGTATTTGATGATGAGATTAGTCCTCATCAACAGCGTAATTTAGAAAAGCAGTTAAAAAAATCTGTAATTGATCGCACAGAGTTAATTATTGAAGTGTTTGCACAAAGAGCACAAACTAGAGAAGCGCGTCTGCAAATTGAGCTTGCTAAAACAAGATATCAGATGCCTCGCTTGAAGCGTTTATGGACCCATCTTTCTCGTCAAAGTACTGGAGGTGGAGCTTATTTAAAAGGCGAAGGAGAAAAGCAGCTGGAAATTGATAGACGGATTCTACGGCGTCAAATCGGTTCGCTAAAGCAAGAAATCGACCAAGTAGCTAAGCAGCGCCATACGCAGAGAGGTTTGAGAATGCGCACGCAAATACCGACATTTGCCATAGTAGGTTATACAAATGTAGGTAAATCCACCCTTCTTAGAGCGCTAACGCAAGCTGATATTTTAGTAGAGGATAAGTTATTTGCAACTCTTGATACCACAACTCGTAAATTTGTTTTGCCTAATAAACAATCGATTTTATTAATCGATACTGTTGGATTCATTCGCAAGATTCCACATACACTCGTTGCAGCTTTTCGCAGTACACTAGAAGAGGCTATTCACACGGATATTTTATTGCATCTGATCGATGTAAGTCATCCAATGGCTTTTTCTCAAGCGGAGGAGACTCTAGTTGTTTTAAAAGAGCTCGGAGCTAAAGATAAACCAATTATTACCGTGTTGAATAAAATCGATCTATGTCCCAATTCTTCTACATTAGCCAAATTTCGGATTTTATATCAGAAAACTGTGCCTATTTGTGCTCAAACAGGAGAGGGCTTTGAACTCTTACTCGATAGCATGATGCGCGAAATTGCTCTTTTACGCAAAACAGTTCGAATCAAAATCCCACAAAGCCATTATGCGCTTGTTAGCGAATTGATGCGTTTAGGAAGGGTTCTTGAATGTGAGTATGAAGAAAATGATGTTATAATGAAATTAGAAATACCAGCTTCCTTAGAACATCGTCTGCAATCGTTTTTACTAGGCTAATCTATGACTTTAAAAGCAATTCCAGTAGAGGAGAGGCCAAGAGAGCGTTTATTACGAGATGGAATTGATTCTCTTTCTTTAGCAGAGCTCATAGCTATTGTTTTAAGCAGTGGAACGCGAGGCAAATCGGTTTTAAGTTTATCAGAAGAACTCATTATGCGATTTGGTAGTCTTGAATATCTTTTAGATGCTTCTGTAATTGAGCTTATGGAACTCAAAGGAATAGGACTTGCTAAAGCAATTCAGCTAAAAGCGGTTTTTGGTATTGCATTAAAATGTCGTCGCCCTCAGTCTTTAAAAAAATACTCTATTCAATCTGTGGAAGAGGCTTATCTTCTAGCAAAAGGAGAAATTGGTCATTATTCTCAAGAAATTTTATTAGTCATTCTGCGAGATGTGCGTGGGTTTTTAATTCACAGAGAACAGGTAGCGGTTGGAACGTTATCTCAGGTATTGATCCACCCAAGGGAAGTATTTTATCCTGCTGTGCGTTATAAGGCTCATAGTATGATTTTAGCTCATAATCACCCCAGTGGAGATCCCACTCCATCTCATGCTGATATTGAATTGACAAAAGTTCTTATGCAATCTGGCCAGATCATGGGTATTGAGATTGATGACCATTTGATTATAGGTAGAGATCGTTTTGTTTCTTTGAAAGAACAAGGTATTATGAATAGTTTTTCAAAATATTAATCTTTTTTAAAAGATCACTATCTTTTCTTTATTTCTATCTATTTTTAGGCTTATTTTAGTATAATTTTATCCACTATGAACCAGAAAAAAAAATTTAAAGTTGTCACTTTAGGCTGTCGTACTAATCAATACGAATCACAGGCTTATCAAGATCAATTGCTTACCTTAGGCTATAGAGAGGCCAAAGAAGCAGAGCAGGTAGATTTATGCATTGTGAATACTTGCACCGTTACAGAGTCAGCAGATAGCTCCAGCCGCTATCAAATTCGTCATTTACATCGCAAATACCCTGATGCAAAGATTGTTGTTACGGGATGCCTTGTGGAAAGCGCAAAAAAGGCCTTGCAGGCCATGGATGAGATAGATTGTGTTGTGCCCAATAAAGACAAGGAAAATCTTCTCTCTTATGTATTCCCAGAACAAGAGATGCCGGAATTTAAAATCTGTCAATTTGAAGCCCGTACCCGAGCCTTTGTTAAAGTCCAAGATGGATGTAATTCCTTTTGCACGTATTGTATCATTCCTTATGTACGAGGACGTTCTCGTTCTCGAGATATAACAGAGATTTTGCAAGAGGTAAAGGGATTAATTGCCAATGGATATAAAGAAATTGTTTTAACAGGGATTAATATTGGTGATTTTGAGTCTAAGCAAATTCGTTTAGCAGATCTGGTTAAGCAAGTAGATGCAATAGAAGGAATACAAAGGCTACGTATTTCTTCGATTGATCCCGATGAAGTAGATGAGGATTTAGCAGATGCTGTTTTACGCTCAAAGCACACCTGTGCTTCTATGCATGTTGTTCTACAATCAGGATCAAATACCATTTTAAAACGCATGAATCGTAAATATACCAGAGAGGTTTTTCTAGAAACAATAGATAGATTACGCAAAGCAAACCCTGATTTTACCTTTACAACCGATATCATAGTTGGTTTCCCAGGTGAAAGCGAACTAGATTTTCAAGATACGCTAGCTGTGATGGATTACGTACGTTTTGCAAAAGTACATATGTTTCCCTATAGTCCACGCCCACGGACAAGAGCAGCTCTTTATCCCAACCGAGTAGATCCAGCAGTTGTTAGCATAAGAAAACAACAGGTTTTGCGCTTAGCAGAAGAACATGCGTATTTTTTAAGAGAAAAATATGTGGGATCTATTCTTCCTGTATTAATAGAGAAAGCAGAAGATGTCTCCAGTGGCCATACAGAAAATTTTCTGCAAGTAATTAGTCAAGATAAAGGTCTTAAATCTAATGATCTTGTAGAGATGCAACTATATGAAAACACTCCTGAAGGTCTCTTGGGAAGGATTGTATGAATATCACTATTGCGCATCGTATGCGTCCTTTCTCTCATAAAATGGGGAGTATTTTTCTTTTACCTAATAGCCATTTTAAAGTAGAGCTATTTCCCACTCTATTGCGATTTATTGATTTAGAGAATCGTATAGAGCCCATAGAAATACGTCTTTTTATTAGAGGACCTATTCATTCATTTACAGCGGAGTTGGATTTAGAAATCGGTTCAATTTGTGTGTTTGGTAGGACTTTAGATGGATATATGCGTTATTCTCTTTTCTATAAAGATTCAGAATTACTACTGCTTTGTGAAAAAACCTCTTCTATTTTGCAATTGCAATACGGATCCACATTATCGCAGTTAAAACCAAAACAAGCATTGGCTATTCCTGTGCCATTGTTATTAAAAGAATCCCAAGGCCTGCGAGAAAGATTACACTTAGGTGTTCATAAAGCCCAAGATTGGGAATTGATGCAAAGACGATTTAATCTACAAGAACTATTTCCTTTTTGGCTTGCTCTTGCGCAATGGGTTTCTCCTATTGCTTATGAAGATAATGATCAAGGAATGTTCTCTCTCATTCATAAATGCCAGACTGCCATTGAAAAAAAAGAAAAACTACAAATCATCAATTGCTTTAAAAATGTATTCTTAGCCGCTTTTGAAGGGGTGTTTGTTCCTCGCTTGTTTGATAGTGATTATCAAGGCATCCTTGATGTAGAAGATAAGGTATTACCTGCAACAGCTCTTCTTTTACAAAGTGCTAAACTACTAAGAAGGCTCTTTTTTGTAGAAGAGGAGCACTTCTTTTCCATTTTACCTTGTGTTCCTCCCGAACTACACTGTGGTAGAATTATTCAACTGCAAACGACAAAGTTAGATCGGATAGATATAGAATGGTCTAAGAAAAGACTGCGTCGCATGTTTATTCAGACAAGTAATACAAGACCTATTGTATGTCAGCTTCCTAAGGACATTTCGAGTTGTCGTTTAAGAGTACACAAAAAAGATCAGGGACAAAAACTGCAAGTGACAAAAGAGGGGATTTTGCAAATCCCCTCTTTTGCTCACTTAAAAGTTTGGTTAGACTGTTTTGAAAAGAGTTGATTACATATTACTGATTACTTCATTCCCGAGGAGGCTGGCTTGAATAGGACCATCTGTCTGGAAATCTTTAAGAGGAGCTAGTGTTTTCTGAGGAGATTTCTTTATGGTATAGTGATTTGAATTTAAAAATTCCATTAACTACACACTTGTAAAAAAGATTGATCAATAGCTTCTGCAAGGTTTGAATATCAGGTTAAGGCTTCTTTTACTCTTTTCTTAAAATGTGCCCAAAACTTTTCGATAGGATTCAAATCAGGAGAATAGGGAGGCAAAAATAATACTTCGCATCTAGCTCTTTTAATGATTTCTAAACTCTCTTTGGACTTATGAAAACTCGCATTATCCAAAATAACTACTTGTCCAGGTTTTAGCTCAGGGATGAGTATTTGTTCGAGCCACATGTTAAACAACTGGGTATTACATGTTCCTGTATAACAAAAGGGTGCTAAAATATTTGATCGATTCTTAACTGCTATAAAACTTTCTCTGTGATAACGATTTCCTGATACAGACCATACGCTTTTTCCCCTCTGGGTGCTCTCGCATTCTTCCTTTGAAGATATTCATTAATCCCACTTTCATCGACATAAACTCGATCTTCTTCAGCAATTTCCTCTACTCTCTTTTCTCATCATCTCTTTCTTGATAGAAGGGCGTCTTTTTTTTAAAGTAATCTTTAGTCTTTTACATGCATAAAAAACCGCAGTTTTAATCGATTTTTTTTGTCACTTAGAATAGAAGGTCTATTATCTTGTGTTTCTCCAAGGGCTACACTATGGTAGATTGATTCAGTTAGATCGGATAGATATAGAATGGTCTAAGAAAAGACTGCGTCGCATGTTTATTCAGATAAGTAATACAAGACCTATTGTAAGCTCAGCTACTTGGGATATTTCAAGTTGTCGTTTAAAAGTACACAAAAAAGATCAGGACAAAAGCTGCAAGTGACAAAAGAGGGGATTTTGTAAATCCCGCTCTTACTCACTTAAAAGCTTGGGTTAGACTGTTTTGAAAAGTGAACGGTTTAGCTATAACTAGTAGTTTAAATGATAGAAAGAAGCTTTTTGTTTTTTAGGTAAAGGTTTTTCTATAAAGCTAGAAGAGCTTTCTTCAACAGTAAGTTTACGCTTAGCAATTCTTTTGCTTCTACGAAGACTATAAGGATTTTTAGTAAGGTTTTTGCCATTTTGCATATCTTCCATAGACGCATTTTTTATTGGTTTTGCGTAAGCGTGCTCAGTAATAATAGAGTTGTTAGTATTTGAGGTTTTCAGAATTACATCCTTTGTGTTCAAAAAATTATAGTTTATAGCTAAAGTAGCTTTTTCTTGAGACGAGCAGCATGGATTATGATGTAGGTTATATGCAACTTTCTCTTTAAGAGGTGCTATAGGTTTTGGTGTTTCTTTTTGTTCTTCATCTTGCTCGGCACAATGTAGTAAAAATTCAAATTCAATATCTCCTTTATTAATAAAATTTACTAAAGGTGAGAAGTCAATAGAAGTATAGAAGATCTTACTGATTTTATTAATCCCAATTTTAACCTCTTTCAACTCAAATGATAATTCAGATTTATGTAAAATAGAATCTTGAAAATTTTTAATAGCGGATACAGAAGATTGTAAAACATGTTTTTCTTGAATAAGCATAATAATAACCTTTTAAACTTTTTAATGCATTCCATACAATATATGTCGTTTTATAATTACAGTTAATTTGCATTAATTATTTTAATTAAATTTATAACTCACATTAAGCGAAATGTAGTAGGAAAAAAGGTATGCTCAAGTATGATGAGGTTAGATTTTTATCAAGAAAAAATCTATTTTTCTCTTTGTTTCTTATTGGCATGGAATACTATTCTTGAATGGAAAGTATTGTTTTTGGTAATCACTGAGATGTTATTTATTGCATCATAAAGAATTGAGCACAAGAAGAAAGCTTTTTTTCATCCTCTTCTTAAAAAAAGAGGCTCTCATTTTTCAATGAGATTCGAACCAGGAGAGAAATGTTTTTTTCTTAAATCATTGATTGATTCCTCTCTGATTCAATAAGTAATTTATTTCTAATCATCAGTTTTATTATAAGTATTTTTCTTTTTTAGAAACTCTACGCTTCCTCTTTATTTCTGTAGATATAACAGGTTATTAACACTGTCGTTTCAATAAAAAGAATGCTTTCACATATTCCTTAATATTCTTTGATAAAATAAAACATAGGAAAAATGCTTACAGAAGGAATTGCTAGTTTTTCCATTTAGTGCTTTTTTTCGTTTTTGAATTTTTATTCTTGTAAATCAAAAATTATATACGATAATAGGTACGCATTAAGCTTTGCTTATTTATAAGGTAAACTATTTTTTCTGCATTTAGCACTAAAACATCTTTAAAAAAGTGTACTAATCCTAGTTTTTTGTTAGGGGTAGGTAAATGGTATGTTAACTCGTTCAATTAATAAATTTTTACAACAATCATTTCTAATAATGTCTTTTAAATCTGTTCGGTCAATAGATTTGTTTTCATTAGTTGCTTTAGCTTTTCCTTGCTTTTCCATTAATTATAAGTATTCTGGTTTCTCTATAAGAAAAATCATAGATATTTGGGATAAAAATAAAGCAGCAACTGTAGTCAAAATAAGATGGATTACTTCAAAGTTAAATTTACATAATGCTTCATTTGAAGCAGTCTTAGATCAATGGGTAAAAGGAGCTTCAGGTTTAGAATTTCCAAGCCGGATTGAAGCTCGAAGAAGGATCTTGAACTTTTTTGTTTCTAGTCAAGAAAAAAAGTGCCTTTCGCTGTATAATTTAAGATTAACTTCTCTTCCTGATGTTTTTCGTTTTACACTTTTTTCAAATAATCTAGAACATTTTGGAGAGTTGCCAAGATTTTTTAACCAGTTGCAAGCGTTGACACACTTGAACCTTGCATCTAATCAACTTAGCTCTTTACCAGAGTGTATCGGTAGTCTGAAGTCTTTGGCAAATTTAGATCTCTCAGATAATCAGATTAGCTATTTACCAGAGTGTATCGGTAGCCTGAAATCTTTGGCAAATTTAGATCTCTCAGATAATCAGATTAGAGAGTTGCCAAAATCCTTTGGTCAGTTGCAAGCACTAGTATACCTGGATCTTGAATCCAATCAACTTAGCTCTTTACCAGAGTGTATCGGTGGCCTGAAATCTTTGGCAGGCTTAGATCTCTCAGATAATCAGATTAGAGAGTTGCCAAGATCTCTTAATCAGTTGCAAGCATTGACACATTTACACCTTGGATCCAATCAACTTAGCTCTTTACCAGAGTGTATCGGTGGTCTGGAATCTTTGATAGACTTAGATCTCTCAGATAATCAGATTAGAGAGTTGCCAAGATCTCTTAACCAGTTGCAAGCATTGACACATTTGCACCTTGGATCCAATCAACTTAGCTCTTTACCAGGATTTATTGGTGATTTGCAGACCTTAATTAGTTTGGATCTTAGTGACAATTTGGATTTATCTGAGTTACCTGATCAGATGTTAGGATTATCATCAGACTGCATAATAACCTTCACAATAGATGAACTTTCTCAAGAGACTTTAGAAGGGATATATGAGACTGTTTCTGATCCTGAGTATAGAGGTCCCTTTCTTAGAATCCTCTCACGGGAAAGGTCTATTAAAGAGTCTTTAATAGAGTTGTATCAAATCACTGGTAGATCTCCTATAGAGTTTTCTCTTCTTGAAGAGACAGAAGAGTTACGCTCTTGGTTGCATCGATTATTTACTACTGCTAATTTTCAAAAAGGAGGGGTCTTACAAAAAGAATTTGCTAATAAAATTATAAGTTGTTTAAATCAAGCAAATAAAAATAAAGAATTTTATGAGGTTTTTTTTACTCTTATTCAAGATGCAACAGGAACCTGTGGAGATAGAATAGCCTTATCTGTTTTACACTTAGACATTGCTCATAAAATTGCAAATATTGCACTTGAGAAAATGAAAGAACTTGCTGACTTTCTGATTAAAGGTCCATGGACTATTAAAATATTAGAAGAGATTGCTCGTGATAAAGTTTCTGCTTCATCTGCTTTGGATGAGATTGAAGTCTATCTTGGGTATCCGGTTCAACTTAGAGAAAAATTAGAAATCCCTATAGATATTACAGAAATGCTTTTTTTTTCTTGTAGTGGATTAAGCCCTGAAGATCTAAGTAATGCTGAAGAACATGTTTTAAAAAAGCGAGAAAATAAAGAAGAATGTTTTACATTTCTTGTTGATAATGATAAGTGGATAGAAGCTCTTAAAAATAGATATCCTACAGAATTTGAAGCTGCGCAAAAGAAGAGAACGGAATGTACGGGAGGAGAAAGTGAGCAGGATGTTATTGCTGGAGATAAATTTAAGGAAAAATTAGTAGAATTAACGAAGAAAGCCTTAGAGTAAATGCTGCAAATATTGGGCTAATAGGAAATCAAATTAAACTACTATACAAGACCTGTTGTATATCAACTCCCCAAGGAAATTTCTAGCTATCGTTTAAGAGTGCACAAAAAAGACGAGAGGCAAAAGCTACAAGTGACAAAAGAGGGAATTTTACAAATCCACTCTTTTGTTCATGTAAAGGCTTGGTTAAACTATTTTGAAAAAAGTTGGCTGCATCTATACGTAGCAATTTCTATAGCTTTGCTAAAGCGTTAGAAATCCCACAAAGAGCATCTTCATCAGTGTCCTCATTAGAAATCAACATAGTGACCTCAGCAGTTCTGTCAATATTGTTAGTTTGCACAGAGATTTTGGAAATACCATGGAGGACAATCCCTCTGATGTCTTCATTAGAGATCAACATAGCAGCATCGATAGCTTTGTCAATGTTTCCAACCTGAACTAAAGCATTAGAAATACCATAAAGAATAAGTCCTCTGATCTCTTCATTAGAGATCGACATAACAACATCGACAGCTCTGTCAATGTTGTTACTCTGTGCTAAAGCTTTAGAAATATCACAAAAAGCAAACCCTTTAATCTTCTCATCAGAGATCGACATAGCAGCATCAATAGCTCCTTCAATGTTGTTATTCTGAGTTAAAGTATCAGAAACACCCCAAAGAGCCTCGCTTCTAGTGTTCTCATTAGAGATCGAAATAGCAACATCGATAGCTCTGTCAAAGTTTCCAGCCTGTGCTAGAGCTTCGGAAATATCCCAAAGAGCCTCGTTTCTATTGTTCTCATTAGGAATCAACATAGCGACCTCGATTGCTCTCTCAATGTTGTTATTCTGAGTTAAAGTTTCAGAAATATTCCAAAGAACCTTGCTTCTAGTCTTCTCTCTAGGAATCAACATAACAACTTCGATAGCTTTGTCAAAGTTTCCAGCCTGTACTAGAGTTTCGGAAATATCCCAAAAAGCCTCGTTTCTAGTCTTCTCTCTAGGAATCGATATAACAACTTCGATAGCTTTGTCAATGTTTTCAACCTGTACTAAAGCTTTAGAAATAGCGTAAAGAACAAGTGTCCTGATACCCTGGTTAGGAATCAATGCAGCAACATCGATAGCTTTGTTAATGCGGTTAGCCTGTTTTAAAGGGCTAGAAATACCATAAAGAGCAAATATTTTGGCTTTCTCGTTAGGACTCAACATAGCAGCATCGATAGCTTTGTCAATGTTTCCAACCTGTGCTAAAGCTTTAGAAACACCATAAAGGGCATTCCATCTATTACTCTCGCTAGAGATCGACATAGCGACCTCGATAGCTTTGCTAGCATTATTAGCATGAGCTAAAGCTTTAGAAATACTATAAAGAACAAGTTCTTTGATATTCTCGTTAGAAATCGACATAGCAGCATTGATAGCCTTATCAATATTTCCGGCCTGTACTAATTTTTCGGAAATACTATAAAAAGTAATCCTTCTGATTTCCTTATCAGAAATCGACCTAGCGACCTCGATAGCGCCTTCAATGTTTTCAGCTTGTGCTAATGTTTCGGAGATACCTCGAAGAGCTCCCCAGCTAGTATTCTCATTAGAAATCGACCTAGCGACCTCGATAGCTCTGTCAATATTTCCAGTCTGAGCTAAAACTTCAGAGATATCCCGAAAAGCATCCCAGCTAATATCCTCATTAAAAATCAACCTAGCGACCTCGATAGCTCTGTCAATATTTCCAGCTCGAGCTAAAACTTCGGAGATATCCCGAAAAGCATCCCAGCTAATATTCTCATTAAAAATCAACCTAGCGACCTCGATAGCTCTGTCAATATTTCCAGCCTGAGCTAAAACTTCAGAGATATCCCGAAGAGCATCCCAGCTAATATCCTCATTAAAAATCGACCTAGCGATCTCGATAGAGCTTTCAATGTTTCCAGCCTGAACTAAAGCATTAGAAATATCCTGAAAAGCAAGCCCTCTGACGTCCTCATTAGAAATCAGCATAGCAACATTGGTAGCTCTGTCAATGCTGTCAGCCTGTGCTAAAGCGCTAGAAATATTATAAAGGGCTCTATTTTGTAGATTCTCATTAGAAATCAGCATAGCAACCTCGATAGCTCTGTCAATGCTGTCAGCCCGAGCTAAAACTTCGGAGATATCTTGAAGAGCAAGCCCTCTAGCGTCCTCATTAGAAATCGACATAGCGATCGCGATAGCTCTGTCAATATTTTCAGTTTGTACTAAAGTTTTGGAGATATCCCGAAGAGCAAGCTCTCTCATGTCCTGATTAGGAATCGACATGGCAACATCGATAGCTCTGTCAATGTTGTTAGTCTGAGTTAAAGTTTTAGAAACATTCCAAAGAGTCTTGTTTCTAGTGTTCTCATTAGAGATCGACATAGCAATTTCAATAGCTCTGTCAATGTTATTAGTGGATGCTAAAATGTTAGAAGCATCATAAAGAGCAGCCTCTTTGAATTGTTCATTAGAAATCGACATAGCAATTTCAATAGCTCTGTCAATGTTATTAGTGGATGCTAAAATGCTAGAAACATTATAAAGAGCAATCTCTTTGGTGTGCCCATTAGGAATCGACATAGCAATTTCAATAGCTCTGTCAATGCTACCAGTGTGTGCTAAAACGCGAGGAATGTTATAAAGAATAATCTCTTTGATGTGCTCATTAGGAATCGACATAGCAATTTCAATAGTTCTGTCAATGATGCCAGCTTGTGTTGAAGAGTTAGAAATACCACAAAGAGCAATCTCTTTGATGTGCTCATTAGGAATCGACATAGCAATTTCAATAGCTCTGTCAACGCTACCGGTTTGTGCTAAAGCGTTAGAAATACCATAAAGAGAAATACCTCCGATGTACTCATTAGAAATCGACATAGCAATTTCAATAGCTCTGTCAACGCTACCGGTTTGTGCTAAAGCGTTAGAAATACTATAAAGAGAAATACCTCTGATGTACTCGTTAGAAATCGACATAGCAATTTCAATAGCTCTGTTAATTTTATTAGTTTGTGCTAAAATAGTAGAAATACCACAAAGAGAACTCTCTTTGAGTGGTTCATTAGAAATCGACATAGCAATTTCAATAGCTCTGTCAATGCTACCAGTCTGTGCTAAAGTATTAGCAATGCTATAAAGAATATCCTCTCTGGTAGTTTTATTTGAGATAGAATTCGTTTTGTCTATGTGTTTTTCGATTGCAGATAACTCAAAAATATCTTTCATAAACTTAGGAGGTCGTATGTGAGCTCTTAGGTTGTTTATTGTTTGCACGTCCAACGTTTTTATTATGTTGATCAATTGGTTTTTCAGATCTAAAATATAGGTTTTCAGCAATAGTAAGTTTGCATGTTCCTGAGGGATTATGTTTTGAAAAATCTTTATAAGTAAATTTCTTTGAGCATGGAATTTTTTTACATTTAAATGTTGATTTAGAAGTTGGATGAAATTCTTTATGGAGAAGGGTTCACTAAAGCTAGCTGCTACTATTACATGTTTCTTCATTACGCTGTTCACAGATGCAATAGCTTGTAAATCACTCTGATTCAAGTAGGAAAAAATTTTCTCGAAAAGCTCTTGTGGCAAAGAAGACATTTCAGGAGCAGTTCTTGAAAGGGGTTGTTCAGGTTCTACATTAATAGCCTTTACTTTTAATGTCATAATAAAACCTCATTGCTAAAATTTTTTTGCCCTTATTCTTATATGATCTTATACTTAAAAACTCGCATTTTGGTAGTTCTAAAGATAACATTTTTTTACTAAAAGTTCTCTGTTTTTTCGTTAAAAATAGGCATTTGATTTAATAACCTTTAGCCTAATCTCTCACTCCACTAAAGTTAAATTTTTATTTAAAGCTCACTTTTCTTATCCTCTCAGTTATTAGAGTAGATTTTTTGAAATCGATTGCTCAAGTAGGATTCGTAAGTGGTTGTTATTAAAAGTAGATAGTTTGTAGAAATAATAATATGAAAATTTCCTCATATTATCGGCTTCTTATAATTAGAGTGAAGAAATACTATATTGTAAGATAGTAATTAGGAGAGATTTGTGTGTTTTTAGATTACTTTCAAGAAAAGATCCATTCTAGTCCCCATGATGTATTAGGTTTACATCTAAGCGATAATGGTAAAAGAGTGATTCGTCTTTGGCGTCCTGGAGCAGAGAATATTTATTTAGAGGTATTTGGTGCAATTGTTCAAGCTAGAAAAGTGGAGAATGAGGGGTTATTTGAATGTGAAGTCCCTGAAAAAACAGAGTTTAGAGACTATCGTATTTATCACCAAAATGGTTTGTTAGCAAATGATCCTTACGCCTTTGAACCTATTTTTGGCGAGTTAGATAAACATTTGTTTGCTCAAGGGGTACATTATCGTCTCTATGAAATTATGGGAGGGAAAGTAATCACGCATCAAGGAATTGCAGGAGTGAAATTTACAGTTTGGGCTCCCAATGCAAAATGGGTTTCTTTGGTAGGCGATTTTAATCATTGGGATGGTCGTATTAATCCCATGCGTAGTTATGGGGGCATTTGGGAGTTGTTTATTCCAGGGATTGGTAATTATCAAAAATACAAGTTTGAAATTCATACCGATAAAGAGGTATTCCTTAAAACAGATCCTTATGCAAACTATTGTGAGTTAAGACCTGCTAATGCTTCTATTGTATTTGATGTTGATCGATATGAATGGCACGATTTGGTTTGGCGAGAAAAACAACTAAAACGCAATAGAGATAGTTACCCTTTGAATATCTATGAGGTCCACCTTGGATCCTGGAAAAAAAAGGAAGGGAATTATCTCAATTATAGAGAGATTGCTTTTGAGTTAGCTCAATATTGCAATCAGATGAGATTTTCTCATGTAGAACTTCTCCCCATTACAGAATATCCTCTTGATGAATCATGGGGATATCAAGTAACGGGTTTTTTTGCCCCGACTAGTCGATTTGGAACTCCCGAAGATTTCCAATATTTTGTAGATTATCTACACCAGCAAAATATTGGAATCATTTTAGATTGGGTTCCAGCGCATTTTCCTCTAGATAGTCATTCTTTGCATCTCTTTGATGGAACGTGTTTATATGAACATAAAGATATACGTCAAGGATATCACCCTCAGTGGAGTACCTGTATTTTTAATTATGGTAGATTTGAAGTGTCGAATTTTCTGATCGCAAGCGCTCTTTTTTGGCTTGATAAAATGCATGTTGATGGCTTTCGAGTAGATGCAGTAGCTTCTATGCTTTATTTAGATTATGGAAGAGAAGCTGGTGAATGGCTTCCTAATGCGTATGGAGGTAGAGAAAATTTAGCTGCCATTGAGTTTATCAAACATCTTAACTCCATTGTGCATCAATTATTCCCTTTTGCATTGATGTGTGCTGAGGAATCTACCTCCTTTACCGGTGTAACCCATTCTTTAGAAAAAGGCGGTCTTGGTTTTGACCTTAAATGGAATATGGGTTGGATGAATGATAGTTTGCAGTATTTTTCTAAAGATCCTCTTTTTCGCAGTTATCATCAAAATATACTTACGTTTAGTTTACTATATGCTTTTTCTGAGAAATTTATTCTTCCTTTGTCTCATGATGAGGTTGTTCATGGCAAAGCTCATCTATTGTCTAAAATGCCAGGGGATGACTGGAAAAAATTTGCAAATGTACGTCTGTTCTATAGTTATCAAATCTGTCACCCAGGAAAAAAGTTGGTTTTTATGGGGATAGAGTTAGGTATGTGGAAAGAATGGAACTCTCAAGAAGAGCTCTCTTGGGGGCTTTTAGCGTATGAAAGACACCAAATGCTTCAGAGATTTTTTCAACAAATGAATGCTTTTTATCAGAAAAATTTCGCATTATGGCAGTGGGATTTTGATTCTAAAGGGTTTGAGTGGATAGATTTTTCAGACCAACAGAATTGTTGTATTAGCTATTTAAGAAAAGCTAAGCAGCAGCTTTTATTTTGTGTGCATAATTTTAGTGCTAATTATATACCTAATTATGTAATTCCTTTGCCAAATGTTGTGCAAATAACAGAAGTATTTAATACAGATAAAGAGGAGTACGGTGGTTCTGGTAAACTAAACTCTTCCATAGAAATCATGAATAATCCGCAAAAAAATCCAATCGGTGTACAATTTCAACTCTCTCCACTTGCAACAATGATTTTTGAGGTGCAATTTGTCTTCTAAACAAGTTTCTTTTACGCATAAACAATACATGCAATTTATAGAAGAGATCCATAAACACGATCAACTCTATTTTCTCGAAGCAAAACCTGTTATCTCAGATTATGAATATGATCAATTAGTAAAAAAAATAGAAGAAATGGAGAAAATCCATCCAGAGTGGGTCGATCCCTCCTCTCCTACCCAGCGTTTGACAGACCAGCCTTCTAAGGGGTTTACTCAAATAAAACATACAACCCCCATGCTTTCCTTAAGCAACACCTATTCACAAGAAGAAGTCGAAGATTTTATTAAACGCATGCAAAAATGGCTAGGTTCTCAAAGTTTGCAGTTTTGTACAGAGATGAAAATGGATGGGGTAGCGATAACTGCCTGTTATGAAAATGGTAAATTGTTACAAGCTCTCACTCGAGGAGACGGCAAAGTAGGTGATGATATTACAGCAAATATTAGAGCTATTCGCTCTATTCCTCTTTGTATAAAGACAAAAGAGAGAATAGAGGTTAGAGGAGAAGTGTTTATGTTGCATAAGGTTTTTCAAAAGCTCAATCAATCCAAGTTGGCTGTAGGAGATGAGTTATGGGCAAATTCAAGAAATGCAGCAGCAGGGTCTTTAAAGCTACTTGATGCAAATCAAGTAGCTAAACGTTCTCTAAGCGCTGTGTTTTATGCTTTTGCTAATGAAGCAGAGGCTCCTTGTACATCTCAATACGATTGTCATCACTATTTAAAATCTTTAGGTCTTCCTAGTTTTTCTGATGTATATATCAAGCGTTGCCATACAGCAAATGAGATTATGGATTTTGCAAAACAGATTGAGAAAAAAAGACATCATCTTGCGTTTGATATCGATGGGATTGTGGTGAAAATGGATCTATTAAAAGATCACGCAGAGCTCGGTGTTACAGGGAAAAGTCCTAGATGGGCAATTGCTTATAAATTTGCTCCTGAGCAGGCTGAAACAAGAATTAGAGATATTACTGTGCAAGTAGGTAGGACAGGAGTATTAACCCCAGTAGCTGAATTAGAGCCTGTATTATTAGCTGGTAGCACAATTGCTCGGGCTACACTGCATAATCGAGAAGAAATAGAAAGAAAAGACATTCGCATTAAAGATTATGTAATTATTGAGAAAGGAGGCGATGTAATTCCTAAAGTGCTGCAAGTTAACTTAAAAAGACGCATAAAATCCTCAACTCCTTGGAATATGCCGCACTTTTGCCCAAGTTGTGGTAGCAAAGTAGTACACTATGAAGGTAAAGTTGCCATGCGTTGTCCTAATACCAAAAACTGCCCTGAACAAGTTATGCGTAAAATTTTCTTTTTTGCAAGTAAAGATGCTATGAATATTGAACATTTAGGGGACAAGGTAACCAAACAACTCATCGAAAAAAAATTGATTCGAAGTGCAGCTGATCTCTATCAATTGACTAAGGAAGATTTAGCTCAACTAGAAGGATTTAAGGAAAAATCGATTCAAAACTTGCTAAATAGCATTGATAAATCTCGCCATATAAGTTTAGATCGGTTTATTTTAGCTTTGGGGATTAAATATGTAGGAGAAGGCTCTGCCGAATTGCTTGCACAAACAGCTAGGACAATCGATAGGCTTTTAGAAATGCGTGTGGATGAATTGCAGAAAATTCAAGGAATTGGAGAAAAAACGGCTATTGCTGTTATTGAATATTTTAAAGATCCAAATCATTTACAAGAGGTAAAGGCTTTACTCAAAGCTGGTGTAAAACCTCAATCGGTGCAAACAATTCAGGTTGAAAATCACTGTTTTGCTAATAAAATATTTGTGTTAACCGGTACTTTAAAAGAATATAGTAGAACAGATGCTACTCTTCTCATTAAAGAAAGAGGAGGTAGGGTAACAAACTCTGTTAGTCGCAATACCGATTATCTTTTAATAGGCGAAGATCCAGGATCTAAATTGGCCAAAGCACAAGAATACAAAGTCCATGTATTAAATGAACAGGCTTTTAAAAATCTGCTATAGGAGAGAAGATGTATAAAAAACTCATTAAAGGTGCTTTGATTGGAGGAGTAACTGTTTTTATTTGGAGTATGCTCTCTTGGATGATTTTCCCTTGGCATGCCCAGGCCTATTATCAGTTTACAGATGAAGCAGAAGTAGCAAAGGTTATCAAAGAAAATGCTTTAGAGAGCGGAGTGTATATTTTACCTAATACGAGTCATTATTCTAACAATACCCCTACTAAAGAGATTAGAAAAGCAGAAGAAATCTTAAAGACAGGCCCTTTTATATTTGCTTCTATAAAATTAGGAAAGATGCAAAAAATGGGGGTTGAAACCTTAATGATCTCTTTATGTTCCTATATTTTAGCAGCAGCAGTGATATCTTGGATGCTTTTACAAACACAGGGTTTGCGTTTTTTAGAAAAGGTACTTTTTGTGGCAATGATTGGGTTACTAGTAGCAATTCTAGGCATATTACCTGCTTGGAATTGGTGGCACTTTTCTACAATTTATACTCTGATAACTTGTTTAGATCTAGTTATCGGTTGGGCATTAGCAGGTTTGTTAATGGCTAAAAGCACTTAAATGAGGAGCTAAGTTCTCCAAGCAGCGTTTGATTGCTAAATCCGGTAATTTTTACGGTTTGCAAAGAACCTACTAAAGAAGCATTTCCTGTAAAAACCACACTTTTCCAACATCTGCTGCGCCCTTTGAGGCATTTATCTTTAGTGGGTTTTTCTACCAGCACTTCCATATAAGAACCTAGCAATTCTTGTCTTTGTTCTGCACAGATTTGCTCATGTAGCTGCAGAAGGCGTTGTAGGCGCTCTTGTTTTACTTCTTCTGGAATATCGTCTTTCCAACGAAATGCAGGGGTTCCTTTGCGGGCGCTGTAAGAAAAAATGAAAGCTACGCTGTAACGAATTTTCTTCAAGATATCATAGGTTTGCTGAAACTCTTGCTCCGTTTCTGTAGGGAAACCGACAATGATATCTGTGCCAAGCGAGACATTAGGGACAATTTTTTTTAATAAAGCTACTTTTTCTAAGTAGGTTTCCAAAGTGTAAATGCGATGCATTTTTTTCAAAATGCGATTAGATCCAGCTTGAATAGGGAAATGTACAAATTCACATACAGAAGGAAGATCTCGGATAGCTTGCATAAGCTCAACAGTGATATCTACAGGATGTGATGTCATAAAACGAATACGTTGCAAGCCTTGTATTTGATCTAAACGATAGAGCAAATCGTGGAATAAATAACCCCATTCTGCTTTATCCTTACCATAGCTGTTGACGTTTTGGCCAAGTAATGTAATTTCTTTATACCCTTTTTCCACAAGAAGCTTACATTCTTCAATAATTTGATCAGGATGACGAGAAACCTCTTGTCCTCGTGTATAAGGAACAACACAATAGGTGCAAAACTTATCACATCCTCGAATAATGGAGATAAAGGCTTTGATAGGGTCGTCTCTTTTTGCTGTTAAATAATCTAGGTTTTCTTCGAATTGATCCACAGTTCGGATAGTTTTCTTGCCTGTTAGCAAAACTTCATCTAGCACTTCGTTTAAATCGTTAATATTATTCGTACCTAATACGAAATCTACATGCGGAAGTTTGCGAAATAAAGAATCTTTTTTAGCCATTGCCATGCAACCCGTAATACCAATTACAGGTCTTTCTAAAAAATTTTTCCCCATCCGACCTATCTTGCCAAAGGCCTTACGTTCAGATAGATCACGAATAGAGCACGTGTTAGCGATAAAAAGATCTGCTCGATCCTCTTCTAGTACGCGTTTTAATCCTCTTTTTTCCAAAAGACCAACCATGATTTCTGTATCAAGTTCGTTCATTTGGCATCCATAGGTCTTTACAAAAAAAGTTTTTACTTGTTGTTTACGCATAAGGATCTTCTTTGAACTTAAAAATTAAGAGGAGTCTAGCTTAAAAAGATGCTTTTAGCAAGACTATACTCAAGCAAAAATCTTAAGTTCTTGGCAAAAAAAGAACAGATAAGTAAACTATCGTTTCTTTAATAAATAAACTTAAAACTCTTTTAAAGGCTTGTAGATGAACCCAAAACAAGATAAAACATTTTTTGTCACTAAAGAGGATGCTCGCCTTCATCGCAAATGGCTTAAACTAGATGCGTCAGGTAAAACTTTAGGAAGATTTGCTAGCGAAGTAACTAAAATTTTAAGAGGAAAGCATAAGACAGATTTTACTCCTAATATCGATACAGGAGATGGCGTCATTGTTGTTAATGCAAGTAAAATTGTGGTTACTGGTTCAAAAGATGCTCAAAAAATTTATCGCTATCACACGGGGGCTATGAGCGGGATGCGAGAAATTCCTTATCGTGTTATGCTTGATCGAAAACCTGAATATATTATTTTAAAAGCGATTAAGGGAATGATGCCAAAAACTAGGCTTGCAGAAGCTCAGATGAAAAAGTTGCGTATTTATGCAAAAGAGGAGCACGATATGCATGCACAATCTCCACAATCCATTAACATCTAATAGGGACTTATGAAAGAACAAGAATTTATTGGAACTGGCAGAAGAAAAACAGCGGTTTCTTCTATTCGTCTACGTCCCGGTACTGGAAAGGTAGAAGTAAATGGAAAAAAATTTGAAGAGTACTTTCCTTTGGCTCTACAAAGAACAACCATTTTATCACCTTTAAACGAGGTGGATAATCCTGAGAGCTATGATCTTATCATCCGTGTAAAAGGTGGTGGTATTGAAGGTCAGGTGATTGCATCTAGGTTGGGTATTTCTAGAGCTTTAGTTGAGCAAAATATAAACAATCGCCAAGCATTAAAAAGCCTAGGTTTTTTAACCCGTGATTCTCGTAAAAGAGAGCGTAAGAAGTATGGACAACCAGGAGCTCGTAAGCGCTTTCAGTTCTCAAAACGTTAGTTCTCTCTTTTTGTTTTTTAGGGCTTTATTATTTAAAGCCCTTTTTTATCTAAGTAATGAACACAGAAACTCAATAAATATCTCTTTTCACTAAAGAAGCTTTAGCGACTAAATTGCTCATTGCTTTTAAAAAAAGCACTACAAGCTTATTCTGAAATTATCCCTTGAAAACAGCCTAGATCTATTAGAAAAGGATTTGAAAAAATAAGTTATATTTAAAGATTTAACTGTACGATCAGGCAAAGATATCTAAGATTAGCTCAAAAAACGAGATCTTTTTCTAAGAAAATAGCTAGTCATATTGATATCATTAAAGTTACTACTTATTTACTCACCTTACGCGCTAAAGGCACATTTTCGTAACATTTTTAATCCCTGAAGAGCCATTTGATTCTCTTTCCTACCAAATAAGAATATCTTTTTCATTTTATGCTGATTTTTAATCGTAGAGGACTTCCTCCTCTCTTTTCTTGTTTTAATGTTTAAAACGGGTATAAATCTTGTGTCAAGAGCCATAAAATTCTGGCAAGTCTCTCCAAGAAATTCCTGTTCGCATCACATATAAAAATAGCACAAATTTTTAAGTATTTATATCTTATAAGCTTAAATTTAATATAAAGTCACTTTCTTGCTTTCTTA
The DNA here is from genome assembly GCF_015356815.2 of Candidatus Rhabdochlamydia porcellionis. GTDB lineage: Bacteria > Chlamydiota > Chlamydiia > Chlamydiales > Rhabdochlamydiaceae > Rhabdochlamydia > Rhabdochlamydia porcellionis. The sequence goes on along the minus strand of NZ_CP075585.1, from coordinate 982,399 downwards.
TGTCTTAAAGTCATTTTTTATTAATAAATATATTCAATATTTAGTTAATATTGTTATTTATTTATCATAAATTTATATAACTATTATATTATTTAATAATTATATTTTTTAAATTAAACTATACAAGCAGCTATTAGTGTTTTATATCTATATTAATGCTTGTCTAAGGGAAAAATGGCATTTTCTGTGAGCAATTCGGTTTCTATAGACGGTAAAAAATCTCTTTTTTTATTGAAAAAAATTATAATACTTATCGAAATGATTACAAATGTAGATAAATTATTTAAACATCTCTTTAGAGCAGTGATTCTTTTAGAAAGTGGAGAAGATAATCATCAGCATGATTTAATAAAGCTTTTCAATCTAGTCGCTAATTTTTATAAAAGAGAGGATGAATATATTCTTTCTCATCTTAAAAATGTTAATTTAAACATTAGTCATCATTATTTACATACTACAAAAAATAATTCTAAATTACACTATATTTATAAAGAATCTTTAGTTCAAGCCTATTCATTATTAGATATTTCCGATGAATATATTAGCAAAAAGACTAAGAAACCCGCTCAAAATTTACAAAAAAACATAGGTAAAATTAACGAATTGGTAAACCAGTCTTTAGATCTATTCATGGAATTTTTAGAACCCACTTTATATGAGATCAAAAAACGATTCCCTATCATTGCAATTGCTTAAAAATTATTTTAAGAATCTAATTGATAGAGAGTACTGTATTTTTTTTGTAAGTAATCAATAAAAGGTTTTTCTGAAAGAGCAGAATCTGTAATTTTTTGACAGAGCTCTTCTTGTGTATATTGTCTTCCAAATTGATGAATATGGGTCTGTAACCAAGTACGAATAGGTGAAAGATTTCCTTGCTCTACTTGCGTTTCCCAATCAGGTTGATCTTTTTTGAATTGGGAGAAGAATTGCGCTGCATAAAGATTACCCAAAGCATATGTAGGAAAGTATCCGATCATTCCCAAAGACCAGTGGATGTCTTGCAAGCAACCTTGGCTATCGAGCTTTGGATCAAGGCCTAGATAATCACGCATGCGCTCATTCCAAGCTTCGGGGATATCTTTAACTGATAAAGATCCTTCGATGAGTTGTTTTTCTATTTCAAAACGCAGTAAAATGTGTAGATTGTAGCTAATCTCATCGGTTTCGATTCGTATAAAATGAGGTTTTACACTATTAATGGCTCTATAGAACTGATCTAAAGTAATCAATCCAAATTGTTTAGGAAGCTTTTGTTGTAATATGGGGAAAAAATACTGCCAAAAATGTCTGTTTTGACCAATTAAGGTTTCCCAAAAACGGGATTGGCTTTCATCAATCCCTAAAGAGAGTGATTCAGCAAGAGGAGTTCCATAATGCTCAGCAGCAAGACCCATATGGTACAGGCCATGACCTCCTTCATGTAGTGTTGCGCTAATGGTACCTAAGATGTTTTCTGGGTTTACCGCTACAGTCATACGGGTATCTTTAGGTTGCAGGCCTGTACAAAAAGGATGCAGAGAACAATCTAAACGAGAAGAAGAAAGAGAGAATCCCATTTTTCCCAAAATCAAATGAGCAAACTCTAGCTGTATATGTTTAGGGCATAGCTGATAAAGAAAATCATTTTCTACAAGTGGTTTAATAGATATTTCTTTGAGTAATTGTTTTAAAGGTAGTTTTAATTGGCTAAATATATGTGTTAGATCAGAGGTTTTAGCGTCTGGCTCATAAGTGTCTAATAGAGCATCATAAGGATGCTCTTGATAACCGATAATATCCGCTTTTAACCGGCAAAGAGAAATTACTTTCTGTAGATGAGGAAGAAACAGTTTAAAGTTATTGTGTCCTTTTGCCGTCTGCCATACATGAACTGCTTTAGATGTCACATTGGCAAATTTTTTGACAAAAGAAGAAGGGATTTTAGCTGCTAGCAGATAATCTCTACGCCATTTCTGTAAGGCGATTATTTGTAGAGGGGTTAGATGAGGATCTTTGATTTCTTTTGTATCCAAATCAATTAAAGAATCTAAACCTTTTGCAAAGGCTTTGCTTGTTTTTTTTTGATGAACTAAGCCAGAAAGAAGAGCAACTTGCTCAGGGCGATATTCAATGCCATCTAGTGGCATATAGATTTCTTGATCCCATTCGAGTAGATAGGTAATAGAAGAGAGATGAGTTATTTGTTTAGAGAGCTTAATGAGTCTTTGATAGGGGTGCATAGATTATCCAATGATTTACTTAATCTTTAGAGTAGATTAAAACTCTAAAAAGATGAAGTTAGATTTAGTTATTTTCTATTTGCTTTCCATTAAATATACGTACAAAATAAGAGCTTATGCTATAGGCTAGTGGGGTGCAAAAGGCAATGCTTAAGAAAAATAAAGTAATTCCACCGCTACCTACAATCACATCAGAGAGCCAATGAGCACCTGTAATTAACCTAGGCATACAAAGAAAGCCAGCATAGAGCCAAGCTGCAATAGCAAAGCGCCAACCAGCTAAATAAGAAAAACTGGCAGCAAAAAGTAAAGCTGTTGTGGCATGGTCCCCTGGAAAGCTTGTTTTAGATATATCTTTGATTTTCATCCAAGGCAGTTCCTTTGATAGCATTACGCTATTTTCAACTATCAAAGAAGGACTAGGTCTTGGTATGGAAATAAAATCACGAAAAAGCATTCGATTAACAAAGAAGAGGATAAAAGCGATATATAAAATGCAAAAGAGCAATTGTGCAATACGTATTTTACGTAAAGAATACGGAGATTTTTGTATCCATACAGTGAAAAATGCCAATATACATAGATCTTCTACCCAGTCTGCATATTTGTGATTTGCACAAGCCCAAAACACTTGCCAATAGTGATTATTTAATAGAGATTGATTGATCAGTTTAAAAAATGCAATGTCTAATTTTTGCCAATAGATCGCTACTCTAGGCCATAATAGACTCGTTAGTAAAAGCGCTAGAAGGGTTTGTAAAAGAAAAAGGGATCTGAGTTTATATGAAATGGTCATTGTACTCTCTTAAAATATCGGTAGGAAAATAAACTAAAGCAAATGCAAAAAGGCATAAGGATTGCGTAAAAAGCAGAGATGGTTTCATTCTTGCTAAGAATGATCGTTGCGTCTAGCAGGGTAAAAAAAGCGATAAATCCAAATAGAGCTAAAGCATAGGTTAAAAAGACAGGAAAAGAGCGACTATGGCTTATACAAAAAGGGGCAATGGCAAGAACCACTAATAAAGATAAAAGAGGCATAGTAATTTTCAATAGAAAATAAGAAAGAGCTATAGGATATTCATAAGGGCTTAATCTCTTTTTAAGTAAGTTTTTAAACAGAGTGCTGATCTTTTGATTCTCTAAAGAAAGGGGTGTTTTGTGATTTTCTAGAAGGCCTTTAAATAAAATAAAAGAATATTTTTCAAAAGACTCCATTTTTTCAAAATGTCCTTTGTTATTTCGCTTAAGTTGGTCTACAAAAAAACCTGTGGGTTGTTTTAGATCGTAATAAAGAAATTTCATGCGCCAAATTTCGTCAGCGTTGCGGATCCAAAACACATCGGTTAATAGTTGTTTTTGAGGATCTTTAGCCTGATAAATGAGTTTAGATTGATCTGATAAAGATAATGTATAAAGATGGCTATCTTTAGAAGAAGGTTTCCAGTGCTGTTCTTGGAATCGATCGATAAAAGTTAAACTAGAAGGGAGTATCCATTCATTACTCATATAATTGAAAAGAGCCAGAGCAATAGCTAGATAAAAAAAAGGGCGTAGAATCACTTTTAAGGATAAACCAGAAGCTCTTAGAGCTACTAATTCCCCCTTTATATTGAGCGCAAACAGCACTTTTATCGTAGTAATTAAAACAGCTAGAGGAATCAATAAGTCAGCTCTTTTAATGAACTCAAATAGATAATATAAAAAGATATGAGAAAAAGTAACTCTTGTGTCTTGCATAAAGTTTTGCATATGTAGAGAATAGTCTATTAGTGCATAGAAGAAGTAAAAGCAGCCTAAAAAAAGAAAGAAAAAACCACCTATTTCTCGGATGAGATAGCGTTGCCAGATTTTTAGATGCATTATTCAATTCCTTTGGAAACCAATTTTAGCTGTCTGTAGCTAGCCCAAGCTATTAAAAGATGAGGGATGAGTAATAGGCTGGTAGCTAAAAGCGCATTAGGATACATGGATTTAGCAATAATAAAACATAGCATAAAAAAAGCTGCTAAAGAAATAGCCCATAAGATTTTTTTCTTGGATTGATTGCGACCAATCTGTAGACCTAGGCAAGTACCAATCAAGGTAAAGGTAAACGCGGCAAAAGCAATGGAAATCCGTTTAACTATTTCAATGAGTATTTTCTTAGATATTTTAGAATGTGTTTCTAAGCTCTCTTTTGCTAAGAGCATACGCAATGTTAGGTAATCGTGATGAGATAACCAGTTGGTGTGTTGCATAAACTGACCAAGCTGAATAGCTTTTATTTTCATATGGTCTTGATTTTCAATCATAAGATGATCAAAACCCTGTTCTTGTTTGGAATCAAAAGAAGAAATGTAAGAGATGGCATTCCCTTCTAATTCTTCATTAACCAAAGAGAGATTTTTGAAAGAAAACAAACTAAGGCGATTACTAGAGCTATTTTTAATCGCAATAATAACATCTTCTGCAGATTTAGCTCCTTTTGAGACCTGCAGATCTATATACATATTTTTAAGTTTGACAGGGCTTTCTTTTTGTAAAATAAATAAAGGATTAGAAGTTACTGTTTCGTATATAAGCATTCTTGCTTTACGGCGACAAATAGGAGCTAATTCAAAAGCAATCATAGCATTGAATAAAACCAGCAGAAACCCTGAGGCTAAAATGGGGATTACAATTTTTTGCAAGCTAAGACCGATTGTACGCAGAGCTGTAATTTCTTGATGATAGCTAAGCTTTTGAAAAAGCAAGAGGGAAGAGATCAGACAAGAAATAGGAATAGCAATCGGCAAAATATAAGGGATTTGATATAGAGAGAATAGAGTAATCTTGGTAAAAGAAGATTCGGATGTGATAAATCTAGCAATTTCTTGAAAACGAAGCACAAGTAACACACTAATAAATGCGCTTACGCAAAGAAAGAAAACCTGGAAGTAATTGCGCAATAAATAGCGCCATAAAATGGGCATAAGCGTAAAATAATGGATTAAAAAGTCAAAATCATTCTAGAGGATTGCAAAATATTTCAAAAAGAGGAAAATGTTAAAGGTAAAAGACCCGTTGTTTAAAACGATAAAAGATTTTCTAAAATCTAAAAATGTATCTAGTCAGCCCATTTTATTAGCTTATTCAGGAGGATGTGATTCTAAAGCTTTGCTTTACTTGAGCTTAGAGTGTTCTTTATTATTCAAATTTCCTCTCTATGTGGCTCATATTGATCATGGATGGCGAGAAGAGAGCTGCAAACAGGCTAAAATGCTGCAAAAAGAAGTAGAAGAGCTTGGACTGCTCTTTTACTTAAAAGTTTTACATTTTGAAGATTTTGAAAAAAAAAATCTAGAGCAACAAGGTCGAGAAAAAAGATTACAATTTTTTAAAGAACTTTATAAAAAATTAGATTGTCAAGCTCTTTTATTAGCACATCAAGCAGAAGATCAAGCAGAAGTTGTTTTAAAAAGAATCTGCGAAGGAGCACATCTTACGTCACTACGTGGAATACAATCAGATATGAGATTAGAAGAAATGCGTATTTGGCGTCCTCTACTCTCTGTTTCTAAAAAAACCCTTCGTAGCTGGCTAGAAAAAAGATCTCTTGTTCCTATAGAAGATCCTACAAATGAGAACCTTCAATTTTTAAGAGCAAGAATGCGTAAAGAGATCTTTCCGGAGTTAAGTCGCCTTTTTGGTAAGGAAATTGCTGGAAACCTTTGTAAATTAGGAAGGCAAGCACAAGAACTAGATAGCTATTTTTATCAAAAAAATCTTATGTTATTCACAACGCAAAAAGAAGATTATAACAAAGTAGAATGGGATTTAAATCCCTTTCTGCCTTTAGATAAAGTAGAACTCTATTATGCTGTTAAACAATGGTTGCGAATGCAGAAAGTGATATTACCTAGTTCTTTTATGGATATAATTATGAAATTTATAGTAAAAAGTAAAATTAAAAAAGAGCTTATTTATAAGAAAAAACTATTAAAAATTGATTCCGGGCGGCTTATTTTAATAAAAAATAGCATAAAAAAATAACAGTTTAATATTTATTATGTAATTCTAAATCATTTAGATTCATATAATTCAAACAAAGTAGTTTAAAAATTAAAGAAAAAATAAGTTTCTTTTTGCTAAGATGTAAAAAAACTCCATCTTGCAAGGTTTCATGCTTAAGAGTGGAATATACTTGTTCTCAGTGATTTGATTGTAAAACTAAAAGATAAAAACAGCTTTACTTTAATCGAGATTGAGTGGTTTAATCTTTTAATCCAAGAGAGTGTTTAAATATTATGAATAATGACAATTTAAAACCAGAATCTAGCCCTAAAAAAGGTTTGCCAGGAGGCTTTTTTATTCTGCTACTAGCAGCCGTCTTGGTGATTTTGACCATTCAAAATTTACAGGATGATAAATCTGCTAAAGTTTCTTTTAGTTATCAAGTAGAGCATCTTGTAAATTTGGATCTGATCCAAAAAGACGAGAGCCGTAAAGCAGCATTAAATGATAATTTAGTGACCTTTACTGGCAGGTTTAAGGACAAACAAAGCGATGAAGCAAAGAGCCATTATCGCTACCTTGAACTTCTTTACTTAAATCATGAACTTAGCGGAAAAAAAGAAGAACTTGCTTCTGGGATTGGTCAATCAAAAAAACTGGTGGAAGAATCAGCAGATCTATTACTTCGTTTAAGTGGGCAGCCGATTCCCAAAGAAGGATATGTTGTCATAGACCCTATTTATAATACTCCTAATGAAAACCATAGCGTTGTCATTAAATCTGTTTCCAATCAAGGATTAATCAGTCTTAATGACCTAGAAAAAACATTCCCTTTGCTTTCTCGAGAAACAAACCCCACAGAAACCGCTACTTTTGGTAAGGATTTACTCACCTTGATTGAAAGGTTTCGCTCTCCAGCTCTTGGTATTGGCAATGAAACGATGAAACATCAACTTAAAGAGCTTTATCAAGAAGTGAATCAAGCTTCTTCCTTAACTCCACAAGAGCAGATTTCCATTTATCGAAGCACTCTTACTTCATTAGATCAACTTGTTTCAGAGCTCAATCAAGAACAACAGAATGTACGCCTACTTCAATTAAGAAGTGTACGTAACTATAAGGCTCAATTGGAAGAATATGCAAGCGTGCTTTCTTTGTTAGAGAAAAATGAGGCGCAGTTTGAAAAATCTAGACAAAACGTTGCAAATGTCACTTGGTATTTTAATAACCAAGAATTGTCTACTCGGATGCTAGAAAAACAAGATCCTGAAGTGTACGCTCACTGGTTCTCTCAAGCTAAACAGGAATGGGATAACTTTGGAGTAAATAAAGGAGCTTTATTTAAGGCTCCAGATCAACCTCGTAATCTTGTATTAGAGAAGACCTTTAAAAGCGAAGAGCCCTCTCCTAATTACTTTAGTTATATTTTGACGATTTTACCAGTAGTGCTTGTTGTTGCTGTATTGTATTTTATCTTTTCTCGTCAGATGAAAGGTGTAGGGACAAATGCAATGAATTTTGGGAAATCACCCGCTCGTCTTTTAACTAAAGATAAGAATAAATTTACTTTTAAAGACGTAGCTGGTTGTGAAGAGGCTAAAGAGGAATTGCAAGAAATTGTTGATTTTTTAAAAGAACCTGGCAAATTTACAGCCTTAGGAGCACGTATTCCTAAAGGTGTTTTAATGGTAGGAGCTCCTGGAACGGGAAAAACTTTAATAGCCAAGGCTGTTGCTGGAGAAGCCGATCGTCCTTTTTTCTTTATCTCAGGTTCTGATTTTGTAGAAATGTTTGTCGGTGTAGGAGCAAGTCGGATCCGAGATCTCTTTGATCAAGCTAAAAAGAGTGCTCCTTGTATTATTTTTATCGATGAAATTGATGCTGTGGGACGTCATCGCGGCTCCGGAATTGGCGGTGGGCATGACGAAAGAGAACAAACCCTCAATCAGCTTCTTGTTGAAATGGATGGATTTGATACGAATGAAGGGGTCATTTTAATTGCTGCAACCAATCGCCCCGATGTACTAGATAAAGCACTATTGCGCCCTGGTCGGTTTGATCGAAGGATTGTGATCGATCTTCCCGATATTAAAGGTAGATATGAAATTTTAAAGGTACATGCTCGTAAAATTAAATTGGACCCTGCTGTGGATCTCATGAATATTGCTCGTAATACACCAGGCTCCTCAGGTGCTGATTTAGCAAATATCCTGAATGAAGCAGCTTTGTTGTCAGCACGTAAAGGTCGTTACGCAGTAACAGCGGCTGATGCTGCAGAAGCTTGTGATAAGGTGCGTTATGGAAAAGAGCGCAGAAGTTTAGAAATCTCTCAAAATGAAAAGAAAACTACAGCCTATCATGAAGCAGGACATACTGCAGTTGCTCTTTTTGTCAAACACTCAGATCCTGTGGACAAAGTTACCATTATTCCTAGAGGGTTATCTCTTGGCGCTACGCATTTTATGCCTAAAAAGAATAAACTAAGCTATTGGAAAAAAGAACTTTTGGATGAACTTGCTGTGCTTATGGGAGGGCGGATCGCAGAAGAAATCTTTATTGGAGATATCTCAAGCGGTGCGCAAATGGATATTTCACAAGCTACGAAACTTGCTCGTCGTATGGTGTGTGCATGGGGGATGAATGAAAAATTAGGTACTGTTGCTTATGACGAAGGATCCGATAATGGACAGTATATAGGGGTATCTAACTATCATGAAAAAAGCTATTCTGAAGCAACGGCGGAAGCTATTGATGAAGAAGTTAAAAAGATTCTTCATGAAGCAAATGAAAAGGCAACACAGATTATTTCTGAGAAAAGAGATGGTCTGCAAAGGCTTGCAGAAGCTTTAGTGGAATATGAAACCGTAAGCGGTGAAGAAGCCCGTGCTCTCATCGATGGAACTTTTGACATCGAGAAAAAGAAACGAAGCCTAGAAGAAGAAAAACAACAGAAAAAAGCACCACCACCACCTCAAACATCCTCTGATCGGGCTTTCCCAATTAGCGATAGTCCTTCTTCTCAACAGATTTAAGTTCTTACAAAGAGCTCTTTTTAAGGGCTCTTATTCTTAAAAACATGCCAAATTTTTTCTTATCGGGATTTCTCCAGATATTAAAGCACTCGCTTTCTCAAATCTATTGAATAAGGCCTAGGCATGTCAATGAATTTTTCAATTACTATATACAAGTTTTGCAAGCAACCATGGGTTTAGCTGATTCAACAAGCTTTTTAAAAACTTCTTTTTTGGAGGTTTTTTTATTGAAGTTCATTTATTATCTATAGTGATCTTGTAAAAGGCAAGAGGATGAGCAAATGCTTGGGATTGATGGAAAAAAGCGCTGTTTTGGGGTTAGTAAGCTTTATGCGAAATATCACGACAACGAATGGGGAATCGCTGTACATAATGATCAACATTTATTTGAAATGCTCATTCTTGAAGGAGCTCAAGCGGGTTTAAGCTGGGAGACCATTTTAAAAAGACGAGAGGGGTATCGAAAAGCTTTTCATCGTTTTGATCCTGCAAAAGTTGCCTTAATGAGCAACTTAGAACTAGAAGGTTTACGCCAAAATCCTGAAATTATTCGTAATCAGTTGAAAATTTATGCGGCACGTAAAAATGCTCAAGTATTCTTAAAGATTCAAAAAGAATTCGGCTCTTTTGATTGCTATGTTTGGAGTTTTGTAAACAATAAACCGATTATCAACCATTGGCAGAGATTAGAAGAAATTCCAGCTACTACCATTGAGAGTAATGCTCTTGCTAAAGACCTAAAAAAACGTGGCATGACATTTGTAGGCTCTACGATTATTTATGCATTTATGCAGGCTGTAGGATTAGTTAACGACCATATCACAGAGTGTTGGTGTCATGATCATAGCTGATCAATAATCATCTGATTTTAAGTCTTTTTTTAATCACATCAAACAAGAAGCTATCTTTTCAAAATTTATCCTAAAGATGTATTTAGCAAATAAAACCAAAAAAGTATACTTTTTGATTAAAAATACAAGTTAAGGTTTTTTAATGGATAAAAAAGAAAACGTTCCTTTAATTGGTTTAGGCACATGGAAATTATCGGGTAAGTCTTGTATTTCTACGATAAAAATGGCTTTAGAATTAGGCTATCGTCATATTGACACAGCGCTGATTTATGAAAACCATCGAGATATTGCAAAAGCAATTCAGGGGTTTAATCGGGAAAAATTATTCATTACCTCTAAATTTTTTCTAGATCAAAAGAGTGCTGAAGACAGCTGTAATTTGGTTCTACAAGAGTTAAATTTAGATTATTTGGATTTATTTCTGATTCATTGGCCTGATCGAGAAAAACCGATGATAAAAATTCTAAAAGAGATGGAAAAATTAAAAAAACAAGGTATAGTTCATCATATTGGAGTGAGCAATTTTACTATACATCATCTGCAAGATGCGATAGATAATGGTGTTCGGATTGATTATAACCAAGTGGAGTTTCATCCTTACCTTTATCAAAAAGAGCTGTGGCAATTTTGTCAAAATCACCAAATTGGCTTAATTGCTTACCGCCCTTTGGGTAAGGGAGAGCTTGTTCAAGAGAAAATATTTAAAAAGATAGGGGATAAGTATCAAAAAACACCTGCACAAATCATCTTAAAATGGCTAATTCAAAAGGAAATAGCAGTAGTAGTTAAAGGTTCTTCTAAGCAACATTTACAAGAAAACTTTCATGTATTTGATTTCTTTTTACACACCGAAGATATGAAAAAGATTAATGAATTAAACCGGAATCAACGGTTTTGTGAAACCGATTATTCCGATTTTAATTATTAAAAACCCTAGCCTCCGCGAGCTGCATCTTTGTAGGGCATTGGAAGGGTTGCTTTATGGCTGAGTTTAACTTGACCACGATCATTAATATCTAAGACTTTAACTTCAATGGTATCGCCTAGTTTTACTACATCTTCTACATTTTGAACTCTACTGTAAGCGAGCTCAGAGATATGACATAGACATTCTCTGCCATAGATTTCTACAAAAGCACCAAAATTAACGATGGATACCACTTTCCCTTTATAAGTTTTTCCAATCTCTACATCAGTTGTTAGATTATGGATCATCTCTTTGGCCCTGTTCATCGATTCACTATTAGTGGATGCAATGCTGACACGGCCACTATCATCAATATCGATTTGTGCACCGGTTTCTTCAATAATGGCGCGAATTTGCTTACCTGCTGGTCCAATTAATGTTCCTATTTTTGAAGGTTTAATCATAACAGTTTCGATACGTGGAGCATAGGAGGAAAGGTTTTCTTTGGACTTAGGACATGTTTCAAGCATTTTGTGTAAAATGTGAAGTCTTCCTTGCTTAGCTTGAGCTAGAGCTGCTTGCATAACCTCGATGGTAATCCCTTCTACTTTAATGTCGAGTTGGAAAGCAGTTATTCCTTCCATATCTCCTGCAATTTTGAAGTCCATATCGCCTAAAGCATCTTCTAATCCAAGAATATCAGAGAGAATAGCGAACCTTGTTTCTTCTAAGATTAATCCCATGGCAATTCCTGCAATAGGTCTTTTAATCGGTACACCTGCATCCATTAAGGCAAGACAGCATCCACAAACAGATGCCATGGAAGAAGATCCATTGGATTCTGTAATGTTTGATTCTAAACGAATAACATAGGGGAATACATCCATGGAAGGAATAGCCTTTGCTAACGAGCGTTCTGCTAATTTACCATGACCAACTTCTCGTCTTCCAGGAGCTCCTAAGCGCCCTACTTCGCCAACTGAAAAAGGAGGAAAGAAATATTGTAAATAAAAACGATTAGAAAGCTCTCCATCTAAATTCTCAGAGCGCTGTGCCATGTTTTCTCCACCAAGCGTGCAAACAGATAAAGATTGAGTTTCTCCTCTTGTAAATAAAGCACTGCCATGTGTACGAGGTAAAAAAGAAGGTTTAATATCAATAGCGCGAACTTGGTCTGATCTTCTGCCATCAGCACGTATGTTTTCATCTAAAATCATTTTACGCAGAAGTTCAGCTTGAATTTTTTTAAATGCACTTTTAATCTCTACTTCTGTATATACAATATCTTTATCAGAAGCATATTGAGCAAGTATTTCTGTAAATAGCTCTTTGACAGTAGACTCTCTATCTGATTTTTCTTTGATCCTTAGTGCAGTATTTAGATGAGAGCTTATTTTCTCACGCATATCGTCGATCAAATCTGTAGATAAAAATCTTAATTCTCCAAAATTTTTAGGCTTGCCGATCTGTATTTGCCATTTGCTTAGAGTTTGACAAATCGTTTTAATTGCAGCATGTCCTTTTTCTACAGCTATTAAAACTTGTTCTTCTGTAAGAAAATCAGCATATCCTTCAATCATTAAGATGGCCTCTTCTGTTCCAGCTAACATTAAATCCAATTTAGAGGACTTTTGTTCTTCTACAGTTGGATTGATGATAAATTTCTCATCAATCATTCCAACGCGTACAGCCCCAATGGGTTTAATTAAAGGAATATCGGAAATGACAAGTGCTGCTGAAGCCGCACAAATAGCTAAAGGTTCAGGAGCACTTATTCCATCATAGGATAATACATAAGAGAGAACCTGGACTTCATTAAAGTATCCTTTTTCAAACATAGGCCTTAGAGGTCTATCGATTAATCGACACACAAGAGTTTCTCTTTCTGTAGGCCGCCCTTCACGTTTAATAAAACCACCTAAAGTTTTTCCTGAAGAAGAAAACTTTTCCTGATAATCTATGCGTAAAGGAAGAAAATCTGTTTCTGCAGAAGGGACATTTCCTTGGCAAGCAGTGCTTAACAAAACGGTTTCTCCGCAAGTTAAAACAACAGCACCATTTGCTTGGCGAGCCACTATGCCCGTCTCAAATGTTATAGTTTTTCCTTCTTCAATAGAGACAGTTATTTTCTGATGGTCAAATTGCATGAGATGTTATCTCCTTAAATAGTTTTTAGTGGGGTTGCTTTGGTTGGAGGATGAAATGCCCATTTCATCGATTCGTCAACTAAAATATTACCCTGAAAAGACGAGCTTTAAGTAAAACTATAACAAGAAGAAAGATAAGCAACAAGTCAAATACAGAGCTTTTAAGGCGTTAAAGAGAAAAAACCGCTAAGCGAAGAGTCCTAGCGGTTAGTATAAGCACTCAAGAATTTGCGATTTAAAATTTTTGACGCAAATTTAGTCGTTTGACTAAACTTTGGTATCGCTGAGTATCAGTAGAATTGAGATAGTCAAGAAGCTTACGCCTCTGTCCAACAAGCTTCATTAAGGTAAGTCTAGAGACAATATCCTTGGACTCACGCTTAAGATGTTCACTAATTTCTGCAATTCTTTCTGAAAGGATAGCAATTTGCACATCTGCTGATCCAGTATCTTTTTCATGCAATTGAAATTTCTTCGTGATCTCTTCTTTGGTACCTTTATCTAAAGACATTATAAAAAATCTCCCGTAAAGATTGAGAGTTAAAACAAATAGGCAAACTTTAAATTGTAAAGCATAGGCCCCATTATAACGCAAACCTTTAATGAGAGCAACAGAAAAGCCTTTTTATAGATAATTTTCGCCTTTTTAAAAAATTGATTAACTTTATTTTGAAGCTATGTATTCCTTGCATGTCTTGACTTAAGAAATTTTTACAGTGGAGTTTTTATAGTAAAACCTTGATATTTGAGTTCTTTTAAACGATCTTATTGTTGCTTAAAGTTTTTAGGTTTTTGTGGAAAATGATATTAAATTTATGCAAGAAGCGCTAATAGAAGCGAAAAAAGCTTATAAAAAACAAGAAGTCCCTGTAGGTGCTGTACTTGTATTAAATGACCGAATTGTTGCTCGAGGCTATAATCAGACGGAAGGTAAATCAGATCCAACTCAACATGCAGAAATCATTTGTTTACAAAAAGCTTCAAGAAAGATCAAAAACTGGCGGCTTTTGCAAACTACTCTTTACTCTACTTTAGAACCTTGCTCTATGTGTGCTGGAGCTTTGTTACAAGCTCGTGTTGCTCGTCTTGTGTGGGGAGCCCCTGATAAGCGCTGTGGAGCTAATGGAAGCTTTGTGAACTTATTTTCTTTAAAGCATCCTTTTCACCAAATTAGGATAACCGCTGGCGTTTTGGAGAAAGAATGTTCAGAGATTATGATTCATTTTTTTAAACAGAGGAGGAAGGAAAGAGATGGAAAGTGTTTTTGACGATTTAATTAAGATTCAAAAAAAAAGATTGCTTGTTTGTGCGCAAAGAATTGTTCCTGGGATTATTGAAGATGATCTGCTGCAGCCCAACGACTTTCCTTGTCTCGAGCTTCATCCTCATTTTCGATATGAGGAAGGTGTGCTTGAGGGGCTACTAACAGCTCGTATGGCCTACTTATCTTTAGCACAGAACTCTTAAATTCTTGTTTTTAAATGAAAAAGCGATTAAATTACATGATCAAAACCTATTTTTCTCTTAAGGAGTTATTATGAAAAAGAAAGGCCACCCTCTTTATCAAGAAGTCTTATTTGTTGATTCTGCAACTGGATTTTCCTTCGTTTGTGGTAGCACTCTGCAGACTAAAGAGAGACAAGTTTATGAAGGAAAGGAATATCCTGTATACAGAGCCCCTATTACATCTGCATCTCATCCATTTTTCACAAAAGACAAAAAATTAATTGATTCTGAAGGAAGAGTAGGTCGATTTGTTAATCGATATGCTAAAAAAGTAAAGCAAAAGCAAGAAGAGAATGTAGAGATCATCGAAGCTAAGGCCGGTAAAAAAACCAGCCGTAAAAAAACAAAAAAAACTTAAAACCTAACTTAGGTAGTACATGCAAGAGCAGATGCGTAAGCTTCTTTTTCGATTTGAACAAGTAGAAGAATTGCTGGCTCGAGCAGATGTGCTCTCTGATCAAAAACGTTATCAAGAACTCGCTCAAGAACATTCTTATCTATCAGAAATAAAAGATAAATGGCTGCTTTGTGAAGATCTGCAAAAACAATTAGAGGAAAGTCAAAATTTGTTAAAAGAAGAGAAAGATCTTGTTTTTGCAGATTTTATTCGGCAAGAAATAGAGGAATTGGAAAAAAAAATTTCTATTTCTACTTCTGATTTAAACCATTTGTTGATTCCTCCTGATCCTCTTGATAGCCGTAATGTTATTTTAGAAATGCGAGCTGGTACAGGAGGCGATGAAGCAGCTATTTTCGTCGGAGACTGTGTTAGAATGTATAAATTATACGCAGATTCTAAAGGCTGGAAACATGAGCTTTTGTCTTGTACTTCATCTGAGATGGGCGGTTTTAAAGAATATTTTATGGTTATTTCTGGGCATAATGTGTATAGATGTTTGCAGTATGAGGCAGGGACGCATCGTGTTCAGAGAGTTCCTAAAACCGAAGCACAGGGACGAGTGCATACATCAGCGGTTACTGTTGCGATTTTAGTTGAGCCGGACGAGAGTGAAAAAATTGTTTTAGATGAGAAAGATCTTAAAATCGATACATATCGAGCTTCAGGAGCTGGTGGCCAACATGTAAATACCACAGATTCAGCTGTACGCATTACTCATATTCCAACCGGGCTTGTTACTTCTTGTCAAGAAGAGCGCAGTCAGCATAAAAATAAAGATAAAGCAAAGCGTCTTTTAGTTGCTAAACTTGCAGAAAGAAAAAGAATGAAAGCAGAATCGGAAATGGCTTCTCTTCGAGCTTCTCAAGTAGGAACAGGAGATCGTTCAGGAAGGATTCGCACGTACAATTTTCCTCAAAATCGCGTAACTGATCATCGAATTGATTTAACCCTTTACAAACTCCATTTGATTATGGAAGGGGACCTTGATGAGATTATTAATGCTTTGATTACTTATTTTTATCAGAAGAAACTCGAAAGTGTTGGAAATCAATTTTCATGAGATCTTTAGGTGAAGTTTTGCAAATAGCAACGCAATTTTTGCAACAAAAAGAAATTGTACAAGCCAGACGTTCTGCAGAAGACTTACTAGCGTTTGTGTTGAAAAAATCCCGATTAGATCTTTATCTACAATTTGATTTGCCTTTAGAAGAAAAAGAACTTGAGAATTTTCGCTCCTTGATTAGGCGACTATCTTTAAAGGAACCTATAGAGTATATTTTAGGTCAGATTGAGTTTTATAACTGTCTTGTTTCTTTGAATCCTTTTGTTTTGATTCCTCGCCCAGAAACAGAAATTTTATTAGATCGTATTTGCAGAGAAATTGAGCAAGGAGAAAAAAAACCGCAAATTGCCTGGGACATTTGTACTGGATCCGGTTGCTTAGGTATTGGTTTAAAAAAAAGATTTCCGTTTATAAATGTAACTCTTTCCGATCTTTGTCCCAATGCTTTACATGTAGCTTCTTTAAATGCCAAGCAAAATCAAGTAGAAGTAGAGGTTTTATTAGGGGATTTGCTAAAGCCGTTTGAAGGGAAAAAATCAGACCTTGTAATTTGTAATCCTCCCTACATTTCTTTATCTGAATATGAAACATTGGATCTTAGCGTAAGAGGATTTGAACCAAAGCAAGCTCTTGTAGCAGAAGAGAATGGATTAGCTTTTTATCGTCTTTTGAGTCAGCAATTACCCCTATTTTTAAATAAAGGGGCTAAGGTTTATTTAGAAATAGGAACTACTCAGGGGCAAAAAGTAAAGGAATTATTTGCTAATCCACCTTGGACACGGATTTTTATAGAAAAAGACTTGAGTAGTCACGATCGTTTCTTTTTTCTTGAATTTGAATCTTAATCCGCTTATCCTAAAAGGCAATATTTTTTGTTGTAACGGTATAGAGCATGTTTGATTTACTAACCCAAAAGTTTCAAGGGATTATTGCTTCTCTAAAAGGAAAAAAAACCTTAACAGAAGATAATGTAACCGATGCTGTAAGGCAAGTAAGAATGGCTCTTTTGGATGCAGATGTAAATTACTCTGTTGCAGGGAACTTGGTTAAAAGGATTCAAGAAAAAGCTCTTGGAAAAGACATAGTCAAAACAGTCTCTGCTAGCGAGCAGTTTATTAAGCTTGTACATGATGAACTTGTTTTGTTTATGGGGCAGCAAGAGAATCCTCTTGCGTTACAAGAAAAACTAACGGTTATTATGTTATGCGGGCTTCAAGGTTCTGGCAAAACAACGCAGTGTGCAAAACTAGCTTACTACCTGAGAAAAAAATACGCTAATAAGAAAATTCTTTTAGCTGCTTGTGACCTGCAAAGACCTGCTGCAGTGGAACAGCTTAAGAAGCTTGCTACTGAAATAGGAGTTCCGCTTGTTGCTTTGAATCAAGAAATTGATCCTATTAAAGTAGCAAAGGCTGCAAAGGAAAAAGCTATTTTAGAAGGGTTTGATATTCTCATTATTGATACGGCAGGACGGTTGCATATTGATGAGGAATTAATGCAGCAGCTTATAGAGATTAAACAGGCCATTGACCCACAGGAAACACTTTTTGTAGCAAGTGCAGCTACTGGGCAAGATGCTGTGAAAACAGCTTTGGAGTTTGATAAGCACGTGCAGATTACTGGAACTATTTTAACTATGTTGGATGGTAGTTCAAGAGCAGGAGCCGCTATTTCTATTCAAGAAGTAACAAAAAAGCCTTTAAAATTTGAAGGGATTGGAGAAAAAGTTAGCGATTTACAGTTATTCAATCCTCATTCCATGGCAGATCGAATCTTAGGGATGGGGGATGTAATTAATCTTGTGCGTAAGGCTGAAGAGATTACAAGTAAAGAAGAAGCAAAAGCTCTAGAAAAAAAGATGCTAAAAGGTTCCTTTACCTATGATGACCTTTTAAAACAAATGAAGCTGCTCAAAAATATGGGACCTCTTAAAGGCTTATTAAAAATGCTTCCAGGTGGATCAGAGCTTGCAAATATGGATTTTGATGAAAAGGAGTTTGCTCGTCGATCTGCGATTATTTCTTCTATGACAAAAAAAGAACGCTTAGAAAAAGTAGAATTAGTGCCTAGTCGTAGAAGAAGGATTGCAGATGGGAGTGGAAATTCTATCGATCAAGTGAACCGCATGATTAAAGAATACAAAAGATTAAAACATATCTTTAAAGACATGCCAAGCTTACAACAAAAAATAGCAAAAAACAAAATCCCATCTTCTTTTAAAGGATGGAAATTTTAAAGAATACAGAGGAATCTTATGGCATTAAAAATTCGTTTTAGACAACAAGGATCTGCAAATAGGCGAACTTATCGTCTAGTATTAGCAGATGGACGAGAAAGACGCGATGGTAAATATATCGAGAAGTTTGGTTGGTATGATCCTAAAGCAACAAATGATTGTCTATTGAATGAGACAAGAATTAAGTATTGGATTGATCAAGGAGCGCAGCTTACCCCTAATGCCGAAGCTTTAGTTGCGCGGGCTCTTCCTGAGTTAATGAAAGAAATTCGTTTAAAAAAACAAGTCCGTTTTGCCAAACAAGCCAAGAAAAGAAGAGCTAGAAAAAAACAACCTGTGCCGGCTGCTTAAAATTTTTATCTTATGCAGATTGATATTCTTTCTCTTTTCCCTGAGTATTTTGAAAGTCCTTTTAACGTAAGTATTTTGAAAAAAGCCCAGGAAAGAGGACTTATACGTATCGATCTCATAAATATTCGCGATTTTGGTGAAGGTAGGTGGAAAAAAGTAGATGATCGTCCTTATGGTGGTGGCCCTGGAATGGTTTTAATGCCAGGTCCTGTAACTAGAGCGGTTCGTAGTGTAAAAAAAGAAAATACTCATGTGGTTTACCTTTCTCCTCAAGGAAAACCATTAGATGTAAAAACCTGTCAGAGACTAGCTGTATATCCTCATTTGGTATGTGTCTGCGGACATTATGAAGGGGTTGATCAGAGAGTAATTGAAGCACAAGTAAATGAGGAGATTAGTATTGGAAATTATGTTCTTACCAATGGTTGCCTAGCATCTATTGTTCTTGTAGATGCAGTTGTGCGGTTTATTCCTGGTGTTTTAGGAAATGAAGATTCTTTGTTGGATGAATCATTCCAAGAAGATGGAGTCTGTGAAGGGCCGTGTTATACAAGACCTGAGGTATTTGAAGGAAAATGTGTGCCTAAAGTTCTTTTGAGCGGTAATCATGCTGAAGCTCAAAGATGGAAGAAAGAGGCAAGAAAGAAACAAGATGCTATGCCTTGGGCGGTTAAGCAATAATTATTTAGTTGAAAAGGAAATACAATGATTCAAGATATGTTAATACAATCAATTGATGAAGATCAGCTAAAAACCGATCTTCCTGTGTTTTGCGTAGGTGATACGGTTCGTGTGCATCAACGCATTATAGAAGGAGAAAAAGAAAGAGTTCAGGTTTTTGAAGGAATTGTTATATCTCGTAAGGGAGCAGGTATTTCAGAAACATTTACTCTTTATCGATATTCTTCAAGTGGAATACAAAGGGTGTTTCTCTTGCATAGTCCACGGATCAATAAAATTGAAGTGGTGAAAAAAGGTAGTGTGCGTAGAGCCAAGTTATATAACTTCCGCGGTAGATCGGGTAAGGCAATAAAAGTAAAAGAACGGATATATAAAGCTCCAGCTAAAAGCTAAAAGGCTTGAATCTTATGTTTCCTCAAAGCGAATATAGTCGACTTGAGAGAATGACGGAATATGAACGTGCTTTATATAAACAAGGGTACACTCGGGTAGCAGGGATTGATGAAGCAGGAAGAGGCCCTCTGGCAGGGCCTGTTGTAGCTGCTGCTTGTGTTTTACCTAAAAATATTCTTATCTGCGGAGTTGATGATAGCAAAAAACTAACGGCTGCTGAAAGATCTGCTATTTTTGCAGAGCTCATCAAACTCGATGGAATTGATTATGCAATTGGAATCGTTTCATCAGAGATCATTGATGATATAAATATTCTTCAGGCGACGTTTGAAGCTATGAGAATTGCATTTTTTGGTTTAAAGGATTCAGCTGATTATCTTTTAGTTGATGGCAATCAGTTTATTCCTAAGGTGGCAATACCAGGTAAAGCTATTATTAAAGGAGATGCTAATTCACAATCCATTGCAGCAGCGTCTATTTTAGCAAAAAAAACGCGAGATGACCTGATGCAAGAGTATGATAAACAATGGCCTGAATACGGATTCTCACAACATAAAGGGTATCCAACAAAAAAACATTTAAAAGCTCTTGAACTTTTTGGACCCTGTCCTATTCATCGTCTGAGTTTTGCTCCGCTAAAAACCCAAACATAGTTGCTTTCTATCAAAGAATTTTACATAATAATGTTTCCATGATTAAGAGTATGACGGCCTATAGCCGATGCAGTAAAACCACCTCCGATGGGAGCTATATCTTAGAACTTCATTCGGTCAATCGCAAAATAATGGATTTTGCCATATACTTGCCTAAGGATCTTTTGCGATTTGATGTAGATTTACGTAAATGGTTAGCTCAAGACCTGGAGCGAGGGCAAATTACTGTACGTCTTTTAGTGCAACACGAGAATATCAATTCGGATAGTAATTATATTTTGCAATTAAGAAAATCTAAGGAAAATTGGGAAAATATTTCTTATGAATTGGGATATAATCCGGATAAAGCCATTGATTTTTCTTTTGTGCTTTCTCACTTTTCTCCGCCTATTTACTTTAACCAAGCAGAAGAAGAAAAAATTAAAGCATTTTTATTTGAATTAGCTCAAGAAGGTTTGAAGCAACTAGTAAAAATGAAACGGGAAGAAGGCAAAGCTATTGAAGCTGACTTGCAAAATCGATTGAAAAATATAGAAGAGACTTTGCAAAAAATTCACCAAAAAAAAGAGATCCCGATAGAGAGATACCGTAAAAGAATTTTGGAAGTTTTGAAAGCTTATCAGGCAAATTCTTCTGATTTAGTAGAAAAAGCGAGTAGAGAAGTGGCTATTTTTGCTGAAAAAATGGATGTTGCAGAAGAGCTTATGCGTTTAGAGACCCATGTCATTCATTTTCGTAATTATTTAATCTCTTCGGAAAAAGCAGTTGGTAAAACACTAGAGTTTTTAATCCAGGAAATGCAAAGAGAGATTAATACTTTAGGTAGTAAAGCAAACGATAGCGAAATCATACCTCTAGTAATTTATGTAAAAAGCGAGTTAGAAAAAATGAAAGAACAAATTCAAAACGTTGAATAGTAAGCCGCAGTTTATGTTATCAAATTTTTTAACAGGGTTTGTATTTGTTTTAAGTGCTCCAGCAGGAACAGGGAAAACTACTCTTATACGGATGCTATCTAATGAGTTTGACTCTATTGTAGAGAGTGTTTCTTATACAACACGTCCTCCTCGCTCTAATGAGGTAGATGGAAAGGATTATTTTTTTATTTCTGAAAAAGAATTTGAATCTAAAATAAAAGAAGGGGATTTCCTTGAATATGCAAAAGTCTTCGGGTATAATTATGGCACTTCCTGTGAATATGTACATTCTCAGCAGAAAAGAGGCAAGCACGTCTTCTTAGTGATTGATACACAAGGGGCAATACAGCTAAAAGAAAAAAAATTTACTGCAATTTATATCTTCTTAAGCCCTCCTTCGCTTGAAGTGCTTGAATCTAGACTTTTAAACCGTAAGACAGAAAATAAAAAAACTCTAGCTCGGAGGCTATCCTGGGCAGAGCAAGAATTAAAAAAAATTAGTTATTATGACTATCATATTGTAAATGATTCCTTGGAGCATGCTTATGCTGTTTTACGCAGTATTGTCATTGCTGAAGAACATCGTGTACGCCAACTTTCAACTTAAGGTTTTTTTATGCCATCGCTGTCTAAACATCCTCTTACAAATGAGTATTTGCGAGGACTATTTAAAAGTAATTTTGAATTAGCTAATCAAATCATTGAATTGGCGCGTTTTTATATTCGTTCTGGTAGAGAAGTGAATTTAACAAAATTACTCGATGAAACTAAACGCAATCCTCAAAAGGATTATATTGAAGTATTAAGTCAACTAGATTCTGAAGAATAATTGCAATTTCATGTCTCAAAAAATTTTGATTACCTCTGCACTGCCCTATGCAAATGGGCCTTTGCATTTTGGTCATATTGCAGGAGCTTATCTTCCTGCTGATTGCTATGCCAGATTTATGCGTCTTTGTGGTCATGATGTTCTATATGTTTGCGGATCAGATGAATATGGAATCGCAATTACCTTAAGCGCAGAATTAGCTAAACATAGTCCTCAAGAACATGTAGATTTGTTTCATGCGATCAATCAGCGTTTATTTTCTCAATTGAATTTTTCCTTTGATCATTATTCTCGTACAACTTGGCCAAAGCACAAAGAAACCACTCAGCAATTTTTCTTAGATTTATTACATAATGGTTATATTGAAGAAAAAATAACGAATCAGCTTTATTCAGAAAAAGAAGGCAAATTCCTAGCAGATCGCTATGTAATGGGAACTTGTCCTAAATGTCAGTTTTCTCAAGCAAGGGGAGATGAATGTCAAAGATGTGGGGCAAATTATGAAGCAACAGATCTTATACAGCCGATTTCCAAGATTTCAGGTTTGCCTCTTGTCCTAAAGTCTACTACCCATTGGTTTTTGCGTTTTGATTTTTTTAAACAAAAACTATCCGATTGGCTTATTTCCAAGGATTGGAAACCTAATGTTTTGCATTTTGCAAGTTCTTATGTAGAAGATTTAAAAGGGCGCTCCATTACTCGTGATATGGATTGGGGAATACCTGTCCCTTTACCTAATGCTCAAGGGAAGGTATTCTATGTTTGGTTTGATGCCCCCATTGGCTATATTTCAGCTACTAAAGAATGGGCAGAGAATCGAGGAAAACCTGAAGAATGGAAAAAATATTGGTTTGACCCTACAACAAAACTTGTACAGTTCGTAGGAAAAGATAACATCCCTTTTCATGCTTTATTTTTTCCTGCAATGATTATGGGACAGAATCAACCTTATAAACTTGTTGATGAATTGCCCGCCAATGAGTTTTATAATTTAGAAGGAAAACAATTTAGTAAGTCAGATAATTGGTATATTGAGCTTGAGCTCTTCTTTAAGTCTTTTTCAGCGGATCAGATTCGCTATACAATTGCTGCAAATGCGCCAGAAACCCAAGATAGCGAATTTACCTGGAAAGATTTTCAAATGCGCTGCAATGTAGAGCTTTTAGGTAAGTATGGAAATCTAATAAATAGAGTGCTTGTATTTACTAAAGAACTGCTCTCTGCTAAAGTGCCTCCTAGATTAGAGCTCATGGATGAAGATCAATTATTTTTGGATAAGATCAAAAATATAGTCAAACAAACAGAAACAGCTTATGCTTCTTTTCATTTAAGAAAAGCCTCACAACTTATTATGGAGCTAGCGCAAGCGGGTAATGTATACTTTGATTTGAAAAAACCTTGGATTTTAGCTCGAAGCCCAGCTACTTTTTCGCAAATGCAGACAACTATTTCCTGTTGTCTTGAGTGTCTTAAGGCCTTAGCGCTTATTTCTTGCCCCATTATTCCTCAAAGCGCGCAAAAGGTTTTTTTAATGCTTGGATTTGAAGGTTCCTTAGAAAAAGCTAACTGGTATCAGGTTTTAGAATCAACCATTGCTGTAGATACAGCTCTGCCCGAGCCTAAGATTTTATTTAATAAAATAGAGGACGAAACTATTGTGGAACAACAGAAGAAACTCTATTCTCATGCTCTAGAAAAACCTTTGAAGAATATAGAGGTGTCTATTGATGATGTGCGTAAACTAGATCTACGAGTAGCGCAGATTACAGCCGTAGAAAGAGTTCCTAAATCTAAAAAACTATTAAAGCTTTCCTTAGATTTAGGAATTGAAAAAAGACAAATTGTTTCTGGAATTGGTGAAAAAATATCTGATTTACTTTCTTTAATTGGTAAAAAAATAGTGATAATTGCCAATCTAAAACCCACTAAAATCATGGGGATTGAAAGCCAAGGGATGTTACTTTCTGCAGATACAGAACAAGGACCTGAGCCTTTAGAAGTATCTTTAGCTGCTATCGGTGCAAAGATTAGCTAACTCTTCTAGAGTTTATTCAAACCATTGCCAAACTATAAGAGGCGTCTTGAAGTTAATAATTATTAAAAGCTAACGCCAGATACGTTTATTTATAAATCATTTTTCTCTTTTTCTGATTGCATAGCCTCTCATTTTAGTTTCTAATGCAACCAGATCTTAACAAGATCTGATGGTCTTTTTAGTTTTGTGTTAAGCTCTTCTTAGATTGCGTATATAGCTTAATTGGTTTGAATACTTAATGAAATAAGTCTATGCAATCTTTTTAAAATTGAGCAAATTGCTTACTTATCAGTATTTTTCTGTTTACTATTCATATAAAATATTTGACTATATAAAACTTAACATGTCAAAATTTCATTCGAAAAATAGAACTCAGGGAGTTATATGTTGAATCTGGTAAAAATGCTTAACTGTACAAACGCTATTATTCATAATACTACAGGATATTCCTTTTCCCTTTCCAATATTCCTAAAAATATTAGTAAGGTAGCCTTTCCAGCTATTGCTTTGATAGGTGGAACTTATGTGCTTGCAAAAGCTGATAACACGTACAGAGATCCTGTAGAATGCTGTAGTTATGTCTCATGTGAGTATGAGAATTGCGTAATTGATTGTGTAGAAGGGGCTTTTCAAGCTTACCAAAATTTTTTTTATGAACTTGGCAAATGTTTACGAATTTGTGTAAAGAATTTTCCTTAAAATTAAATAGGTATCGTCTGGGATAGTTTTTTAGTTTGTATAAACTTTTGCATGGCTTGTTTTAAACCTGTATGACGCTTTAAAACATCTTCGTTTTTTATAGCGATAGCTAATGCTTTTTTTGTACCTACGAAAATCACCCGTTTTTTACCACGAGTAAGGCCTGTATATAACAAATTGCGATAAAGCATCTTAAAATGAGATGTATGTATGGGGATGATTATACAAGGGCACTCACTACCTTGATATTTATGGATAGATACTGCATAAGCTAAGATTAGCTCATCAATTTCTGTAAAATCGTAAGTGATGGTTTTTAAATCAAAGACTGCTTTAAGCGTTTGCTCGGTAAGATCCATTTCTGTAATTTTTCCTACATCTCCATTATAAACCTCTTTTTCGTAATTATTACGGATTTGCATGACTTTATCTCCTACTTGAAAAGAGCGTCCCATGCGATGTAGAGCTGTAGGAGAAGGATTGAGTTTCTGTTGTAGAACAACGTTTAAATTTTCACTACCAATAAGTCCTCTTTTCATAGGGGATAATACTTGAATGTCATCAAAACGATGAAAGCGATATACTCTAGGCAGTTGATTTACAATCAGATTTACAATAGTATCAATGACCTCTTGTGGGTCTTCTTTTTCTATAAATTGAAAATCGCTACGTGGATGATAGGAAATATCAGGAAATTGTCCTTGGTTGATCCTATGCGCATTGGTGACAATGAAAGAGCCTTCTGCTTGGCGAAAGATCTTTTTTAATTCTGTTACAGAAAGCCTCTCTGAAGCAATCAGGTCTTTAAGCACGTTTCCTGGACCAACACTGGGTAATTGATCGATATCTCCAATAAGAATAATTCTTGCATCATCGGGGACGGCTTTGAGTAAGTTGTACATGAGTTGAGTATCTATCATACTTGCTTCATCAATAATCAGTAAATCACAGCAAATAGGATTTTCTTTGTTGCGTTTGAACTTTCCTATTTTAAAATCCATTTCCAAAAGGCTATGAATAGTGGATGCTTTTTTTCCAGTAATTTCACTCATTCTCTTAGCGGCTCTCCCTGTTGGAGCTGCTAAAACAATCTGATTTGCAATCCTCTCAGTAATTGTTAATATGGCTTTGGTAATTGTACTTTTTCCTGTCCCTGGGCCACCTGTTATAATAAGAGCTTTAGCCTTAAGACCACATGCTACAGCTGTTAGCTGTTCTTCTGCTAAATCGATTAAGAGTTTTTGTTGGACCCAGGTTAAGGCCTTGTCTAATTGTACTGCACGTATTCGACAAGGGTGCTGTGTTAAACGCATCATTTCTCGAGCAATCCCCACTTCCATTAAAAAAAGAGGTTTTATCCATACCATCTGTTCTTCTTTAACAACTTCTTCTGATTGGATTAGTGAAGAAATACCTTCTGTAATGAGATCTTTAGACACTTCTAGTTTTGCTTCTACTTTAGGACCTAAGTCTTGGATAGGGTAGCATACATGTCCTTCTTGGCTTAGTTCCCACAGAGTATGCTCAATCCCTGCATAAATTCGCTCTTTAGCATCTTGTGCAATTCCTAATCCTTGTGCGATTAAATCAGCTGTTTTAAAACCAATACCATGAATATCTTTAGCTAAACGAAAAGGATTAGAGCGTACTTTTTCAATACTTTGAGCACCATACATTCTAAAAATTTTTTGTGCAAAAGAAGGACTAACATTGTGACCTCTTAAGAAAATCATCACATCTCTAATTGCTTGTTGTTCATGCCAACAAGTTTTAATTGTTTCGACTCTTTTCTCTCCAATTCCAGCTACTTCTAATAAGCGGTCAGGCTTTTGATCAATTACATCTAGTGTATTTAGTCCAAAGAGATTGACTATGCGCTCTGCATAAATAGGCCCGATTCCTTTAATCATTCCTGATTCTAAGTACTTTTGAATCCCTATTAAATCTGAAGGAGCTTGTGATTCAAAAGCTTTTACTTCAAATTGCTGCCCATGTTCAGGATGAATACGCCAAATGCCTTTACAGCGAATGGTTTCTCCTGGTTGGACAGAAGGCATAATCCCTACAATGCAAGTTAATTCTTTTTTTTTAGGTTCTTTTAAGCGAGCTACAGTGAACCCTTTTTCTTCTTCTGCAAAAACAATCGTATCGATAAAGCCGTAAATCTCTTCCATAGTTACTCCCAAAAAGATTGAGTTTACATTTTTTTATCAGAAACGCAAAGCTATTATTGCTCTAAAATACAACTCTTTATAAAATGGCTCTTCTGTTCCGGGTTAGCTCAGCGGTAGAGCAGTAGACTGTTAATCTATTGGTCGCAAGTTCGAATCTTGCACCCGGAGACACATTGATTGATGTGATGCTGCCATGAGCAATGAAAGTGGTTGTTGCAGTGTCACAAGCAATCTTTTATCTCTCAATTTTAAGATTGAAAAAGCTAAATTCAAAAATTCCCGTTTTTCATTCAAATTCAAACTTAAGTAGACCACTTTTATTTTCCTTACTAAATCCACTGCTATCTGGAACAAATTTATTAGAAGTTGTTTTGGCTCTTGTAGATCAACCACTGCAACTTATAAAGACTTTTTCTGTCTTCTGTAGATAAGACTGCATTTTTTTCTTGAAGAAAGGACAATACATTGTCAAGTTGTAATTGAGGCAATTTTTGTTTGTAAAATGACCAGGCTGCTTTTCCACAAAAGGATATATAATCTTCTTGTAGAGAAATTATATTAGTCTCATTTGGGTAATGAAGCTTTATAAGATCTACTGGAAGTAGGCAAGGATAAAAAGCTGTGTCTGTTGCTTCGCACTCAGCTAGCTCTACTTGTATGGAAAGAGCTTTCCCATTACCAAAATCAGAAAAAACTCCATAGGCAAATTCAGGATGAATATAAATTTCTCTTAACTCATGAAGACGCATTCCTAACATCCCATAAGCCATTCCAGGAATTAGCTCAGATAACATGCATGAAATAGGTCCAAAAATTGCATAATTTCCGGCAAGGAGATTATCTTCAACATCTTTTATCGTAAAATTTATTGTAACTTTGCTAATCTTATTATCAATACCCTTTTCATTTCCCTTTTTCAGGATTTTATAACAAATTTTATTGTCAATTAGAGAGATACTACCTTCTTCCTGTTTTTTTTGAAGATACTGCACAGATGTTTCTAAATTTTTTGTGATCTTTGGATCCGACATAAGTTGCGTTGCATATGTAAGGTAGGCTTGGACTTCAAGGCTTTTCTGGTTATTTGCTTTTTCTCGCTCTGCTATTTTAAGACCTTCGATGAAGGTTGCAAGCTGGGTATTGTCAGGAATCATTTCTTTAAGAGATAGTGCTATTAAAAGAGGGAGCTTCTCCTGCTCTTTTCTGGTTAAACACTGCATGATATTGCTTAGATTCAGGTTTCTTTTATTAAAGAGTGCAAAAATAGGATCTTTGCATAAGAAGATACATGTTGATGCAACTGTAAAAAAGAGAATTTTTTGAATCATTGTTTTAGCCTTTCAAGAACCTTTTCAACGAAATTTTTTTGATTTTGTAGATTGATCACCGCTCTTTCCGATTCTTTATAGGCAGCTAGAAGTTTTTTTGATTCTTCAGATTTTAAATGTAAGCTAAAAGGAATTTTAAGAATAATTTCATCTTCATTTTTTGGCACATAGAAGGAAAAATCTCTGAGCTCGTCTAATAGATTTTTTTCTCTGCCTCCTTGGCTGGCTACGTAATTAGTGATTCGTTCTTTTAGCTCATCTGCTGTTATTGGTTCGTTGGTGGATTGGAAGGGGGGATTTATTTTAGAGTATCCAAGAGCTTTTTTCCGAAGGGCATTTCCTCTCTCGTAAGTCAATGAATTCTCTACTCCATATCCAAAAAGAATCCCTTGAAGAGCTTCATGAGATTTAAACAAAGAGGAAAACCCATTAGATAAGATGCTATTTAATAAGTTCTGTTCATTTACTTGGGGCCCAAGTTTATATTGAAATAAAGCTAAGTTTTTTCTAACGATATCTTCAAATGCTTTTTTGTTAATGAGGATCAGTTCCTGAAAAGGCTTAGCTTTATTACTGGTAAAAAAAATAAGAAGATAATTTTTGCTCTGGGTATTTAATTGTTTCCAAGTATTGAATCCTTGAGTAAAAAGCACCGCATCTTTGTGCTCTACAGTACCAGGAATCGTGTTTTCAACAGATTTAAAAGTACATAGAAGAAGAGGTTTCTCTCCATACAGTACATATCCTGCAGTTGTAGTTTCAAAAAGATGTCTAAAAAAACTTTCTAAGTACTGGCTTTCGAGCTCTGTTAATTTCTTATAGGGATGCTGAGAGCACCCCATAGCTAGGGTAAAAAAAAGAAAAAGACAGTGTCTGCATTGAAAAGTTAAAATTTTTTTAATGTTAATCATAACATGTACAGTTCATAGGGCATAGTAATACACCACAGCCACCGCATATTTTACACCAACGATTATGGATTCCACAAGGGCCTCTTACAAGTTGTTTAATGTAGAGTCCTTGATCATCAAAACCAAGGCTTTTTGCTAAAGCTAAGGGTTTTCCGTCCAATGACCAAACCAATATGGTTTGACCGGTTATTTCAATTTGCTCTGGCTTGACATAGATTTTTTCTTCTTTTTGATGGCTACAATGTGCAGTGTTAGAAGTCCAGGCGATTAAAAACACTGAAAAACATAAAAATGATCTGAAAACTTTTTCTAGTTTGTTCATAAATTTCTCTTTTTCAATTATTTCCCTGCCTGTTACTGAGGGAAGTGTCTTTTATCAAAAAAAAGAAATCAAGCATATTTTTAATTTATGCACTCAACGAAAGTATCATTTATTGTTATCTTTATTCATACTAAAATCCAATTTTAAAGAGAATAAGCCTTGGAAAGAATTTTTTTTATGATTGCAGGCTTTAATAGAGGTGGAAAAGCCACAATGACCTTAAGGTTAATTACTAATCCAACAGAATATCAAGAAGTAGGTGATATCACTTAAGTGCAATCCAAAGTTGTATAATGCAACCAATAAATGAAGTTTTTTCTAAATTAGTATGATAAAAAGTTCTGATTTCTTTTTTATACCAGCTATTTATAAAAGAATAGCTTTCTTCTCTGTTTTTGGTTTCCTAGAGGCTTCACTAAATGTTTAAGAGATGAATGAAAGCTCTTTGTTCTGGAGTCTTGGTTTGTAGAATATCTATTAAATAATACTTTATTTTTTCTCTAAAATTAGATTAGAGTTTAAATAAATAGAATAATAATTTTTTGATTACCTGCAAACACTTGAGGTGCTATGGCTCAGTTAATTACAGTTGAAGAGGCAAATCTACAGCAAATAGATCATCATCAAAGATATTGTGAAGAACTAGAAAAAGGAAATATCCTTTTTTTCCCAAAGTGTCCCTTTGACTTGCCTCAAGAAGAGCTGGATTTTTTACTTTTACAAAAACAGACAGGTGCGGCTAATCGCAAAAATATTGCCTATAAACCACAACCTAATAAGATTACAAATGTTGTTGCTTTGTCAGAAGAACAAAAGATAAAGATGTTAGATATCATGCAGAGCTATTCTCGAAAAACAATGGATTTATTAGCTCATCTTTTAGCTCCTTATGCAGATAAATGGAAATTGGACTATGCGAGCTTTCGACCTTTCCAGGAAAAAGGTAGACAATTAAGAACAAGAGCACGTAACGATCTTTTGCATGTGGATTCTTTTCCTTCTCGCCCGGTACATGGAGATCGCATTTTACGATTTTTCACCAATATTAATCCTTTAGAAAAGCGGTATTGGATTACCTCCGATCCTTTTGAAACTTTAGCAGAGCTTTTTGGAGGAACAAATAAGTTGCCTTTTCCTCAAGGAGTTCATGAAACTTTTTCAGGACGCTTAGTCCGATCCTTAAAGAAAAGCGCTCATAGGCTAGGTTTGCCAATTACCCTGCGCTCTCCTTATGATTCTTTTATGTTGAATTTGCATAATTTCTTAAAAGAGAATAAGGAGTTTCAAGAGAATTGCCCAAAAGATTATTGGGAATTTCCTCCGCATTCTTGTTGGGCTGTATTTACCGATCAGGTTTCGCATGCGGCAATATCAGGACAGTATGCATTAGAACAAACTGTGATTGTTCCAAGATTAGCCCTTGTTATGCCAGAAGTTGCCCCTGTTTCTATTTTGGAGAAAATCACAAAGAGCTCCATGGTAGATTCTTTATTTTTAGCTCATTGATCTAACCCTTCCACCAAAAGATCTAAAAAAAGCGCTATTTCTTTTTTTATCTCTTTTAAAGGACCCTTATAATGGTTGCAGAAAATAGAAAATGCATATTGTTTTTTATCTCTAAGGGTTATGTAGCCAGCCAAATTGTAGATATTACTCATGCTACCTGATTTTGCTCGTAAGTGAGCATGTGGGATTTTTGGGAAAAACCGAAGTGTTCCTGTTTGGCTTAGTTCGGGTAAAGAGATGTATATAGGAAGGTATACATCAGAGATCTTAATATAAGATAAAAGTGTAACCATTCCTTTAGGGGTTAATAAATTGGTTCGAGAAAGCCCTGCTCCATCATGTACTTGAGAAGGGATATGCAAATCTTTTAAAAAATACTCTATGCGTTTTGTTCCTTGCTTGCTATTGCCTTGACCAATTGCTTTTAAAAGATGTTCTGCGTAAAGATTAATGCTAAATTGATTCATGGGTTGCAATAGCTCTTTTAAAGAAACAGACTTATAACGAGTAATCACTGTTTGCTGTGAGATACTTGCATTTTTCTCTCTAATAAGCTTAATACCTTTTGTTGGTTTTAGTTTTTTGCTCAAGTGTAAACCGCAAAGTAGAGCGGGATCAGGTATTGCAGCTTTTATGGTGAAACTAGTTTGATCTATAGGAATGCTGCCTCGATAAAACTGGATAGGAGAATACTCGGATCCAAAAACGCATACCTGGTCACCAGAGCCAGCTGAACCTGTAGTTACTTCATTATAGAAAGTTAAATTAGGAATAGGGGGATCTATTTTAATGACAGTTGTAGGATCATTTTCTTTTTCACCTGGTTGAAAAGTAATATAATATGTGTTTTGATTTAAAGTAAGTCCTGAGGCTCCAGCTCCATAGTAATTGCCTAAATCTTCAAAACTCCAAGATCTAGGAGCCAATGCTGTTTCAAAACAGCTTGTATCGATAAAAAGAGTTCCATTGATCTTAGTAATAAGAGATTGAAGATCTGTTTCCCATTGTAATAGACTTGTTAAGGAAGTAGTTGGGTCTCCTCCTCCTCGAATCCATAAATTTCCTTCTAAAGTTTTTTCATGATCGATATGACCTTCATATTCTAAACTTGTTGTAAATTGATAGTCTCCTCCTAAAAGAGCAACTGCTACTACGCTAGTTGGAATTTTCATCAAAGAGGCAGGTATGAAAAACTGCTCGGCATTTCTTTGATAAATGGGTTTTTGTGTATTAAGGTCTAATACATAGATTCCAATATGTGCTCTCTGAAATTGCTTCTGACAGAAGCAATCGGAGAGCTCTTTTGCAGAAAGATTTTTTGCTAAAAAAATTAGGAAGAAAACAAAATATTTATACATAGATTTTAAACATTTAATTTTTTTTAAAATACGATCAACTTTTAATCTTTTTACTGTTATTGTTTTTTA
This sequence comes from Candidatus Rhabdochlamydia porcellionis, assembly GCF_015356815.2. Taxonomy (GTDB): domain Bacteria; phylum Chlamydiota; class Chlamydiia; order Chlamydiales; family Rhabdochlamydiaceae; genus Rhabdochlamydia; species Rhabdochlamydia porcellionis. Next base: position 949,837 of record NZ_CP075585.1, on the reverse strand, counting down.
CATATTACTCATGGGCATTCTTAAAAAAAAGGAGATACATGTATATAATAAAAATTATTGAATATTTTACTTTATTTATTGTTTTTCCAGCTATTGTTTGTTCTGGTACATATCTCACTTTAAAGCTACGTTTCGTCCAAATTTTTCAGTTAAAAAAAAGCTTTCTTTGTGTTACTAAAAAAAATGCAGGCCAAGAAGGTAACATTAGTCATTTTGGTGCTATATCTTCTGTGTTAGCAGGGAATTTTGGTACAGGCAATATATCAGGGATGGCTATAGCTATAGCTACGGGAGGTCCAGGTGCTTTAGTATGGATGTGGGTAATGGCCTTTTTTGGAGCAGCCATTCAATATGTAAGTTGTGTCTTGAGTATTTCCTTTCGTCAAAAAACTGCAAAAAATGAGTATGTAGGTGGTCCTATGTACTATTTAAGAGATGGTTTAGGTTATAAAATGCTATCTATCTTGTTTGCCGTTTTTACTCTTTTTGGTTCTATTACAGTAGGAAATTTTGCACAGATTAATTCTGTTGTTCTTCCTTTAGAAAAAATGGGGTTCAATCCTTTATATTGTAGCATAATTCTTGCAGTGGTAGTGGGCATAGTGATTTTAGGAGGCATTCAAAGAATTGCAAACTTTGCTTCCTATATAGTTCCTTTTAAAGCGCTCATTTATTTAGGCACTGCTTTTATCATTATTGCTTTGCAATACGATAAAATTTTACCTTCTTTTGGATTGATGTTTCAACATGCTTTTGGTTTTTCTTCTTTTATAGGAGGAGCTTTAGGAATAGGAGTGCTTAAAGCGATGACCACAGGATTTGATCGAGGACTTTTTGCTACTGATGCAGGAACGGGAATAGTGCCTATTTTACAAGCAAGCGCTCATGCTAAAAATCCTATTATTAATGGAATCACCACTTTAATTACCCCTTTAATTGTGATGATTGTTTGCACAACTACAGGACTTGTATTGATTATAACAGGAGCATGGCAAATTCCTGATCTATCTAGTACTAATATGGTTACCTATGCCTTTTCCCAAGGATTACATTCTGCAATAGGGGGGTATATAGTCATTATAGCACTTGTTTTATTTGCTTATACCACGATTTTAGCTTGGTCTTATTGCGGTGAGAAAGCCTTGGGTTTCTTAATAGGTAATGAAAAAGCGTATTATTTTAGATTTTTTTATGTACTTTTAGTTCCCGTAGGAAGTGTAATGAAAGTAAGTTTGATTTGGAGCTTAGCAGATATAGCTATTGCTCTGATGTTAGTAACTAATTTAATTGGAGTTATGAAGCTATCTAAAAGAGTGATTGCTTCTAGTCATCAATTTGAGTTATCCAGTTGATCTTGTATCTTTTCATAATTTGTTTTTGCTAAAGCCAAATTGCCTGGAAAAAGAGTAAATCATTATTTTAATCTATGAACAAGACCTCTTTCTTAGTCGATCGTAGTTAAAAGAGGAATTTTAGCTAGTTTTTGCAAACTTGTGCTTAAATCGTATATCTGTGAAGCAGAGACAAGACCATTGCACCAATTGTAATAAATAATTCCTCCCACATGCAGATCTTGTATAAGTATCCTAGCTTCTTGGTTGACCTCTTCTCCATGAAAATGTACCATCAGAAGTTGGCCCATTTTTTCCTCTAGGCTCATTTCGGAATGCGCATAAAAGATCAGACCAATAAAGATCAGTAAAGCGTAGTAAGGAAATAGATTTTTATATTTCATAGCTTTACTATATAAATGGTTTCTATATGATTTTTTTAAGCTTTTTGTTATCATATATCCTTTGTTAATTACACCTAGGAGAAAAAAAGATGCTATGGAAATTTGCTTTAAGCTCAATTGCTTTTTTAATGATGCCTGTTTGGGTTATGGCTTCTCTTATGATAGGAGTTTCAAAAGCAGAGATTACACCGCCTATTAATAGTCCTTCAGCTGGATATGCAAGAAACACGAACATGATAGGGGTATACGATCCTCTATGGGCAATGGCACTCTTTATTGATAACCCCCCTCGTATTAGCAAAGAAGAACAATGCTCAGTGATAAGTAAGACTTTATCTCAAACAGTGCAAAATATTTTTACTTCTGTCAGGGAAATTGAGACAACTGTTGATAAAAAACAGGAATATATTCATTAAACCTCTTTCGAAGCCCATTAACATAGCTCCAAATTATAAATGCCGGTAATTAGATTAAATCGCAGACCAAGCCTTTTCCGTCTATTTCTATAACGATCAGATAAAATTTGGAAAGAAATTGATTATTTCTTTTATCTTGTTTTGTTAAAGGAAGTTTCTTACTTTTTTTCTTGGGCGTTTGGATTTTAGTATGAAGTTTTTTAATTCTTCTCTTTGCTCATTACAATCGTTTCACATTTTGTAGATTTATCTTTTCTAATATGATTAATAAAAATTTTTAATTAGCTCAGTCTGTAATCTTTCATCTTATTTTATTTGTCCTAATATTTTGTAATTTGTAATATTCAAACTATATATAATCTTGAAATAAGAGTTTTTATTAATGATTATTAGTTTGTCAGAATATTATTATACTAATAGATTTATTCCCGCTTCTACAGATCCCACAATATTAAAGGTAGTTAAGGTAAGTGCTCTTATTTTCCTAGGGTTTTTTACCTTTTTTCTAGATTGTACACGCAGGTTATTAGTTTATAGAAATATTACACAGAAAAAAGATCTATTGCATTTTCCTTCTCTTGTAAAACACACATTGGATAGCACGGAAAGAATTCGAGACACAACAGCAGTTGTAGAGAGAGCTTCCACAGAAGTATACACAGATCAGTATTCGGTACATTTAGGAATACAAAGAGATGCATTGGAAAAATGCTTAAAGAAGGATTTTCAAGTAACTCCTGAAAATTTTTTAAAGAATTTGAAACTGTTTGTTGCAAAGGAGCCTATAGATTTTAAGTTTGTACCGATTTTTGGAGAAGGTCCTTTATCTATACAAGAACATTTAGTTAAAGTTGTAGAGAAATTATTAAAAAAACACTCTAATAATGAGTTATCCAAAGATTATGAAGAATATACGTATGCTTTAAGAGACGCTATTAATACAGAGGAATATAAGAGCAATAGATATGTAGAATTATCTTTTATTATTCAAGAGCTTTGTCTTGCTAAATTTGTTAGTACAAGTTTTACTGAACTTCAAGAAAAGATTCTTAGAAATATGCTCGAATCTAATTTACTATTAAATGTGAGTAATATAAGTGAACAAATAAAGAAAGATAACGAAATTTTAAAGAAACATAGGATTAGAGGAGTCAAACATTCAGTTTCATTGAACTGGGAAAAATTACGTAACTCAATCGGCATCAACTCGGATCAACTCTCTAGTGCAAATATGCCTGAGAGAAGGTCCATTCATAAGATTAAGCAAGATTCTAAAGACTATAGCATTGATTATATACGTTATCCAACACCAACCATTCAACTTTTAGGTTCGGCAGTTATAGCTTCTGAATTTATAGGATTTTTAGATTATACACAAAAAAAAGGAATCTCTTTCCTGCATGTAAATCACCAGTACATGGATAAGGAAAGCAATAATCCTATGCATTTTGCAGATAATAACCGAGCAGAAGCCATTCAAAAACTTGAAGAGACATATGCTGAAACTTTTCATTTTCTTTCTTTGCCTTTTGATGGTCTTGTTATTGATGAAATAGATAAAGGAAGTCTTACAGATTGGAAAAAAAGCCTAGTAGAGGTTTTGATAAAAGAGAAGAGAGGATTTAGACTTCCTAAAAAATTCAAAAAATCTACTGCAAGAAAAAGAGAAGAGATAAAGCAATTACTTAACAAATTGCACGAGATCTATTTTCTTGGGAAATCAAAGCTTAATAAAATAGAAAGACGGGTTTTGTTAGTTGTTTTTTATTCTTATTTGAAGGAGTACTTTAAATCAGAATATCAAATTCGCATAATGGCATCTGTTTGTAAGGATAATAAAGATCGAGGAAATGTAAGCGCCTGCATTGATGAGGCTTTATTTAATCTTAGATTGGGAAAAGAAAAAGATCCACAAGCTCTGAAAGATCTACATTTACGTATCCTGAGCCCTTTTATCTTTAGAAAAGAGGGGATTGTAGAGCATAGACTGAAGTTTTTAATTGACCTTCTCAACCATATCGCTACGTTAGTCGATGATCAAAAAGAAAAGATTCGCGCCTTTAAGGTAAATGAACAATACCAAATTGTCGATCAATGGATACCCAGATCCAATGAAGATGTTAGGATTTAACTGACTAGCTCTTCTTCTAGCACTACCTTTGTATTAAAAATCTTTTTGAGGGGGTTTAGAATCTTCTTTATGCCTTTTTCTGGGTTTTTGATTACATCCTTGATCAAGTTTTGTAGATTTTGTTCTAGTAAAATGTGCTTGATCATCTCTTGTATGACAAGGGAGGTGATTTGATTAGCGGGAATGCCTTCTTCACTACTGACGTCATTTAATTCAATTCGATCAATGTGGCGAAGGCGTTTAACAGAGTTTCCTTCAGAGAGATAGACTAGATCTACATCAATATTGGTTAAAATTAATTTTTGGATTAAGACAGTGCGGAAAGTGCTTGTAGAGGAAGAGCTAACTTGATCTATAATTTTGGACCAATTTCCATCTGTACTTAGAGGAGATTTGAATTCTAAACCGAGGTATACGTTGTCAATTTCGATTTGATCGATAACAACGTGTCTTTTTAGATAGTTAGTAAAAGGGGCTAGGGAAAATAATCGATCGCAGGAAAAAGCTTTTGGTAAAACAGATCCTGATGGGTTACCGATAGTAATTTTATCTATATCGATCCTATTCCAATTGAGATGAATATCATCTATTTGCACAGGGACATGTATTTTTTTGGATAAGTTATTAGAAACAATATCAGGTAGTCTAGACTTAGCGATAAATGCGAAAATAATTAACGCTAGAAGAATAATAACAACGAGCTTTACCAACCCAAAGCAAAATGATTTCACGAGAACCTCTTCTTTTTATCTTAAATTTTCAAGATAAATAAAAAAAATCTTTGATGCAAGAAAACAAAAAAGGCGCTTAAATCTTTAAGCGCCTTTTTTGCCATTTACAGATTAATAATCTGCACCTGGCATACCAGCTGGGCTTGGCATCTTCTCTTCTGGCTCTTGCGCAATGATCACTTCCATTGTCAAAAGCATTGCAGCAGTAGATGCTGCTGTTTGAATAGCAAAAATAGATACGTTTGCAGGATCGATAATCCCTTTTTCTAACATATCGCAATAACAATCATTTAAAGCGTTCCATCCTTCATACGTGCTCATTTTAGCTACGTTTTGAACGATAACAGAACCTTCACAACCTGCATTCTCAGCAATTTGACGTAAAGGCGAACTTAGCGCTTTTATAACAATATTTACCCCTGCTTTCTCATCAGGATCGGTTAAACTATCGCACAGCTGTTCTAATTCTGGGATGCAACGAATGAAAGAAACTCCACCACCTGGCAAAATACCACCTTCTACAGCAGCTTGGGTTGCATGAACCGCATCATCTACACGGTCTTTTTTCTCTTTCATTTCTACTTCAGTAGCAGCGCCTACACGGATGATTGCTACACCGCTTGAAAGCTTGGCAAGACGCTCTTGCAGCTTTTCGCTGTCGTAGTCAGACTCAGAAGATTTGATTTGAGAACGCAATAATACTTTTTGCTCTTCAATTTTTGCTTTATCTCCAGCGCCTTCTACTAAGGTGAAGCTATCTTTACCGATTACCGCTTTTTTAGCGCGGCCTAGCATGTCAAGTGTTACTTTCTCTAATTTAAGACCAGTTTCTTCTTTGATCACTTGGCCACCGGTTAGAATAGCGATATCTTCTAGAATCGCTTTGCGTCTATCTCCAAAACCAGGAGCTTTTACAGCGCAGATCTTAAGACCTGTAGTCAAACGATTGTATACAAGTGTTGTTAAAGCTTCACCTTCTACATCTTCTGCAATGATCAAGAAAGGACGACCTGTTTCAGCAACCGATTGCAAAATAGGGACAAACTCTTTAACGGAAGAAACTTTTTTTTCATAAAGTAAAATATAAAGATCTTCAAAAACACATTCCTGTGTTTCTCGATTCGTTGCAAAGTAAGGGGATACATAACCGCGATCAAGGCTCATTCCTTCTACAACATCAAGAGTTGTTTCTAGTCCTTTGCCTTCTTCAACTGTTATGGTTCCATCTTTACCTACTTTTTCCATAGCTTTAGCAATGGTTTGTCCAATATCTGCATCTCCATTAGCAGAAATTGTTGCTACTTGCTCAATCTCGAGCTTGTCTTTAATAGGTTTACTCAGCTTTTTAAGTTTTGCGATAGTTGCATCGGTAGCTTTATCAATTCCTCGCTTAATTGCTGTAGAATTGGCTCCAGCTGTAGTGTGGCGTAAACCTTCGCTATACATAGCTTCGACTAAAACAGTAGCAGTAGTGGTTCCGTCCCCTGCTTTATCAGCTGTTTTACTAGCTGCTGCTTTAATCATTTGAGCGCCCATGTTCTCGTGCTTATCTTCTAATTCAATTTCTTTAGCAACTGTTACGCCATCTTTTGTTACAACAGGTGCACCATAAGATTTCTCGATAGCAACATTTCGCCCCTTAGGACCTAAAGTTACTTTAACTGCAGAAGCGAGTGTACGCACTCCTTTTAAAATCTTCTGATTAGCTTCTTCTTTAAATTTCATGTTTTTGGCCATATTAGATAACTCCTTTTTGGCTTAATTGATAAGTGCAATAATTTCGTTTGCTCGTAAGATAACGAATTCTTCATCTTCAATCGTTACTTCTTGACCAGCGTATTTATCGATTAAAACCTTGTCTCCCTCTTTAACTAAAGTGGGAATTGGTTTCCCTTCAGGTGTAGTAGCTCCTGTACCAACAGCGATAACTATAGCAAATTGCCCTTTTTTCTTAGCTGTATCCGGAAGTAAAATACCACCTTTTAGTGTTTCTTGTTCTTCTATATGCTGAACAAGAACGCGATCTCCTAAAGGTTTAAATTTTTTTTTGGTTGCAGTTGTCATTTTCATCTCCTTTTAAGTAAAGGGTTGAAGGAAATAATAAAAAGAGAGGATATCTCTCTTTGTAAATTTGTTAAAAAAAACTTCAGGCCTTATTATAGAAAAATAAGGGAATTTTGACAATGTAAATTAGCACTTTTGACGTTATAGTGCTAAAAAATATCAATAAAAAAATTTAATATAGACACTCTTACAGAGATAGAGTTGACTAATCAAAGAGATTTTGCGTATGATAGCATCTTAATATTAAAGTTACTTAAGTTTAAGGTGCATTTATGACAACAGAACAGGTTTATACCCCGTCTTTTAATTCAAGAGAGCAAATGCAGAAAAATGACTGTTGGGATGTAGAACAGCTATATAGCTCCTGGGAAGTTTGGGAAGATCAAATGCAGCTTTTTGCAAGAGAGAAGCAAACCACTCATTGGCCAGAGATTGCAGTTTTTGAATCTAGCTGGCAAAAAGACTCAGAGCAATTAAAGGAACTTATTGAGACTTGTATGGAGATTGAAAGGCAACTATCTAAGCTTTATACTTATGCTCATTTAAGACACGACGAAGATGTAGCAGAAGAGGTTGCAAAAATAGCTATGTCTCGTATTAGTACGGTTTTATATGCCTTTCGCCAAGAAACAGCATGGATTGAGCCTGCTTTATTACGAGCACCGGAGAAAGCGTTAGACGCTTTTATTAAGGATCCTATTTTAGCTCCTTATCGTTTATATTTAGAAAAGATCATCCGCCTTAAAAACCACACATTATCTCAAGAACAAGAAGAACTAATGGCTCTTGTAGGTAAATCTCTAGAAACCTCTAGCCAAGCATTTGAAGCTTTTAATAATGCAGATTTAAAATTTCCAGATATATATGATAGTAAAGAAAATAGGCATGTTTTAACTCATGGTAGGTATTTAACCCTTTTGAAAGAAAAAGATCGTACATTAAGGGAAAATGCATTTAAAACACTACACCGTGGTTTTTTGGCTTATGAAAATACACTTAGTGAATTACTACAGGGTCAAGTACAAAAGCATGTCTTTGAAAGAAAAGCACGTAAATATCCTTCCTGCTTGGAGGCTGCTCTTTATGTAAATGAGATCGACCCTCAAGTCTATTTTTCTTTGATTCAGTCAGTGCATGAGCATTTGCCTTCTCTACATCGTTATATTTCTTTGCGTAAAAAGTATTTAAAAGTTTCAAGCCTGCATGCCTATGACCTATTTGTGCCTCTGGTAAAAGATATGGAAATGGATGTTGATTATGATACAGCAGTGGAGTGGATTGTGGCTTCTTTATCTCCCTTGGGAGCAGCTTACCAAGAAATTGTTAAAAGAGGGTTAACACAAGATCGTTGGGTAGATCGTTATGAAACCCCACGCAAACGCTCAGGTGCCTATTCAAGTGGATGTTATGATAGCATGCCTTATATTTTGATGAATTACCAGGGAACATTTAATGATATGATGACTTTAACTCATGAAGTAGGTCATAGCATGCATTCCTATTTCAGTCGTTTAAACCAACCTTATCAATATTCTCAATATGGCATTTTTGTAGCAGAAGTAGCTTCTACCTTCCATGAAGAACTGCTCTTTCGCTATTTGTTTAACCAATCGCAGACAAAAGAACAAAAGGCATTCTTAATTAATCAGAAGTTAGATGCCATTCGATCTACTTTAATTCGGCAAACTATGTTTGCCGAATTTGAGTTAGCCATGCATGAGAAAGTGGATTCCTCTCAAGTTTTAACACCAGCTGTCTTAAAGGATCAATATCGAAAGCTAAATGAAGAATATTTCGGTAAAGATTTTAGCTTAGATGCAGAATTAGATGTTGAATGTTTGCGTATTCCTCATTTTTATTATAATTTTTATGTATACCAATATGCAACAGGAATTAGTGCTGCTCATGCTTTAGCAGAAAAAGTTTGTAATGAAGGATCTTCTGCTCGGGAAAAATATTTACAGTTTTTATCTGCTGGTTCCAGTAAAAATCCTTTAGATCTTCTAAAAGAAGCAGGGGTGGATATGCGCTCTACAGAATCCGTTAAGATTGCCATGCACTCTTTTGATCAACTAGTAACTCAATTAGAAAAATTTCTCGAAAGACCTTAAAGCAGATTTTTCTAGCAGGATAGCTCAATATAAAGTATAATTTTTTATGGCAGCATTATTTAGGGTAAAATAAATAAAAAGCTGCTTTATCATAAAAAATTATATTAAATATTAATTAAAAGTTTTGTTGAAAAACAAGACTTACTTTTAATGAGTGTTTTTAATTCTAAAATGAAAAAAAAATACAAAGATTTTTTTATTGTAGTTAATGAAAAAGGTCTACATACACGTCCTTCAACAGAATTGCTTAGATGTGCTACAGGCTTTAAAGCAGATGTTACATTGAAATATCAACAAGAGATTGTGAATGCTAAATCTCTTTTGGGTATTTTGATCTTAGCTGCTGATAAAGGAGCTAAGATCAATGTAGAGGCTGTTGGAGAAGATGCAGAGGAAGCTGTGAAGGCAATACTTACACTAGCTCGTAATAAATTTAATATTAATTATTAGAGATCTTTTTCATTTTTCTTGAATGTTTTCATGGTGTATACTGAAGTGTGTTAGAAAAAAGACTTTTCAAGCATTAAACTCATTAGATCTCTTGCATAACTTAATTTTCAAGCTCCCAATTACAAATTCCAGCTATAAGATTAAATCTTAAGCAAAAACGTTTCCGTCGATTTCTATAACGATCAGAGAGTATTTTAAAACGTTTAAGCAAGCCAATCACATTTTCATTAATAGAGCGCTCTCTAGCTAGATATTGGTTGTTGCATTTATCTTCTTTTGTTAGGGGATTTTTTTTTAGTTCTCCTTTTGGGCATTTGTGTTTTTTTATGAAGCTTTTTTAATCCTTGATATCCTGTATCTGTAATTATTTTGGTATGAGGATGGATTTTTACTTTGGATTCTTTAAATAAACGAAAATCATGACGCCTACCATTTGCAAATGCAGTGCAAATAATCTTCCGATTTTTTTTGTCTACTATCACCTGGCTTTTTATCGTATGCTTTTTCTTTTTTCCTGAGTAAAAATACCTTTGGTTTTTTTTGGTCTTTCAATCGGTGTTTCTGTAGCATCTATTAAAACAACTTCATAAGATGTGTTGCTTTTTAACAAAGCTTTACGCTCAGGAAGTGCAAAGTCAGGATGCTTAATGAGCACATCCTCTACCCAACGAATATTCCGATAACAAGCACTTTCTGAAATCTGATAGGAAGCTGCAACATGAAAATAGGTTCGATATTCTCTTATGTACTCAAGAGTCATAAGAAGTTGGTCTTCTATAGACAATCTATTGGGTCTACCTCCAAGAGCTTTCTTTGAGGATTCTTCTTCTTTTAAAATATTCACCATCTTTTCAAATGTGGACCTCTTTACCCCTGTCAATCGGCGAAATTCTTCGTTTCTAAATTCCTTTAAACAATCGTGTCTCGTAAATAAAATCTGTTATGGTTTTTTTTAATTATCTTACTGATATTTTATTGGTTATGCAAGAGATATATTATCTAAATCTTTTGTTTTTTTCAAATTTCATCATGCCTTTACATGTTTTTAAGAGCATTATTTTATACAAGGGCTTTTTTATTTTCCTAGTTTCAAAAGAGCTCTAATCTTTTTTACAAGTGTATAGTTAATAGAAATTTTAAATTCAAAACATTGTAACTAGTATTTAAAATAATAAATTTAGTTATTGATAAACTTATTGACTATTTTAAGTAAATTAATTATAATATTTATTAAATAAATATATTAAAGATAATTTATATGATAAGCCTATTAAAAATAATTCATGGGATAATAAATAGCAGTAACAACGATCCATCTCAATTAAAGCACTCATTTACAGATATTGTAGAAGAATGGCAAAAAGAAGCACCTTTAGAAGAGAATAGAATAGAAGCTGCAAATCGAATTCTTGATTTTTTTAATAACAGCGCAAACCAAAACTTAAACTTATCTAGTCTAAACTTAAGTTCCTTACCTGATATTTTTAATATTTCTTGCTTTTATCATACATTAAAGGGTTTAGATCTCAGCGAGAATCGACTTACAACCTTACCCGATACATTCAGCAATCTAGCTCAACTAACAGAACTAGATCTTAGTGCTAACCAACTTACAACCTTGCCTGATACATTTGGTAATCTATCTCAGCTAACATGGTTAGATCTTAATACTAACCAACTTACAACCTTGCCTGATACATTTGGTAATCTATCTCAGCTAACATGGTTAGATCTTAATACTAACCAACTCACAACCTTGCCTGATACATTTGGTAATCTATCCCAGCTAACATCACTAAGTCTTAATATTAATCAACTCACAATCTTACCCGATACATTCGGTAATCTATCTAGGCTAACATGTTTAGATCTTAGTGCTAACCAACTTACAACCTTGCCTGATACATTTGGTAATCTATCTCAGCTAACATGGTTAGGCCTTAGTACTAATCAGCTTACAACCTTACCCGATACATTCAGTAATCTATCCCAACTAACAAAGCTAGTCCTTAGTACTAATCAGCTTACAGCCTTGCCCGATACGTTCGGTAATCTATCCCAGCTAACATCACTAAGTCTTAATATTAATCAACTCACAATCTTACCCGATACATTCGATAATCTATCTAAGCTAACTTGGTTAGATCTTAGCACTAATCAGCTTACAGCCTTGCCCGATACGTTCGGTAATCTATCCCAACTAACACAGCTAGGGCTTAGTACAAATCAACTTACAATCTTGCCTGATACATTTGGTAATCTATCCCAACTAACACAGCTAGGGCTTAGTACAAATCAACTTACAATCTTGCCTGATACATTTGGTAATCTATCCCAGCTAACATCACTAAGTCTTAATATTAATCAACTCACAATCTTACCCGATACATTCGGTAATCTATCTAAGCTAACTTGGTTAGATCTTAGCACTAATCAGCTTACAGCCTTGCCCGATACGTTCGGTAATCTATCCCAACTAACACAGCTAGGGCTTAGTACAAATCAACTTACAATCTTGCCTGATACATTTGGTAATCTATCCCAGCTAACATCACTAAGTCTTAATATTAATCAACTCACAATCTTACCCGATACATTCGGTAATCTATCTAAGCTAACTTGGTTAGATCTTAGCACTAATCAGCTTACAGCCTTACCCGATACATTCGGTAATCTATCCCAACTAACACAGCTAGGGCTTAGTACAAATCAACTTACAATCTTGCCTGATACATTTGGTAATCTATCCCAACTAACAAAGCTAGGACTTAGTACTAACCAACTTACAACCTTACCCGATACGTTCGGTAATTTATCTCAACTAACACAGCTAGGGCTTAGTACAAATCAACTTACAACCTTACCTGATACATTCGGTAATCTATCCCGACTAACACAGCTAGGGCTTAAAACTAATAAATTCATAACTTTATCTAACACATTCGGCAATCTATCTCGGCTAAAAATATTAGAGCTTAGCAATAACTATTCTTTAACTAAAATTCCTCTGAAAATACTAGAACTTCCCGAATCTAGTGTTATTGCTTTGAGAGGGAACCATAATATTGATCCAGTGATTCTAGAACAACTTTTAACAGCTATTGCTAGTTTTCGTTACAAGGGTCCTAAGGTCATTCTTCATGATACAATGAAAGAGTTCGTAGCAATGATGTATCAATTAATAAAAAAGCCTCCTAGAGAGTTTTCTAAGCTCGAAGAATCAGAAGATTTGTACCTTTGGCTAAAGCGACTATTTGATATTGCTGACTTTAAAAAGGGAGGAGAATTACAAAAAGAATTAATTACTCAAGTGATAAACTACTTAACTGAAGCTAATGACAACCAAGAGTTTCGTGCAACTTTTGATACGATTATTCATGATGCAGTAAGAACATGTGGTGATAGAATGGCATTGTCTATTATAAATTTAGGTGTTGCTCATCAACTTGCAACTGTTTCTTTTACAAACATGCATGCTCTAGCAGATCTTCTTAAAGGTTTATGGGCTATCAATATGTTAGAAGCAATTGCTGAAAATAAAATTAGCGTTTTACGATCTGAAGCTGAAGATCCTGATCAGGAAGTTGATGAAGTGGAAATATACCTTGGATACCTCATCAAACTCAAAGAGGATTTAAATCTTCCTGTAAACATGCAAAATATGCTTTTCTTTGACTGCAGTCAACTAACTCCTGATGACCTAGAAAAGGCTAAAGCATTTGTCTTAAGCCAGCAGAGTCACCAAAAAGCGTATTTTGAGTTTCTTAATCTTCATGATAAATGGATAGCAGCTCTTTCTACTCATTATAAAGAAGAATATCAAGCTATAGTAGATGCAAGAGAAAATTCTGCTAACTTAGAAAACCCAGACTACATTGCTATTAGGGAAAACTTCAATAAACAACTAGAAGCACTAACCGAAAAAGCTTTGTCAAAACGAGTCCGACTCCATACTCTAGATATAGAAGATGTAATAAATAGTTAAATCATTGGTTGCAACATAGTAGTTTGAATTTAAAATTTCCATTAACTACACACTTGTAAAAAAGATTGATCAATAGCTTCTGCAAGGTTTGAATATAAGGTTAAGGCTTCTCTTAGCTGCTATAAAACTTTCTCTGTGATAACGATTTCCTGATACAGCTCCCTATGCTTTTTCCCTCTGGGCGCCCTCGCATTCTTCCTTTGAAGATATTCATTAATCCCACTTTCATCGACATAAACTCGATCTTCTTCAGCAATTTCCTCTATTCTCTTTTGAAACTTCTCTCTTTTCTTATCATCTCTTTCTTGATAGAAGGGCGTCTTTTTTTTAAAGTAATCTTTAGTCTTTTACATGCATAAAAGACCGCAGTTATCGTTACTCCAAAGCATTCGGCTATTTCTTTTAAGTAGCTATCTGGATTCTCTTGAAGGTACGCTTTTAGCTTTTCTCCTTCAATTTTATTAGGAGCCAAGCGCCTTTGCTCTTTTCTCTTGATCCAATTAAATATGCTGCGTGCCGTCACTCCAAAGATTCGACTTGCTTCTTCTTTTGTATTGCCTTTCTCTACATAGTCTAGTGCTTTTTTTCTTAAATCATAGGAATATGCCATGTAAGCATCATACTTCTTTGTCGTGAAAGTTTAAAGTTAAATTGCTATACAATCCCAATGGGGTGTAGATGGTCTTTCTTCTTTTATGCTAGACAAAGAAATCTTCAATAGACCTTTTGCATATGACATTTTCTTTTTTCCTGAATAAAAATATTTTTGGTTTTTTTGATTGCTCAATAGATGTTTCTATTGCATCTATTTACGAGATATCACTTTTTAATAAAGCTTTACTCCCAGTAAGTACAAAGTCGGAGTGCTTAGTTAGCACGTCTTCTATACAACGGATATTCCTATAGCAAGTTTCTAAAATATGATTGGATTGATAGTTCTTCTTATAGAAGGGTTAGTTATACATTTTTTTATAAATTAGATCTTTTGATATTTAGCTTATTCCTCAACAGGGATAGCTTTTTCGAAAACTTCTTTTCTACAAAAGACAGGAATATTGTTTAAAAGAGAAAGGGTGATACAGTCACTAGGTCTAGCATCAATTTCTAAGATGGTTGTTTTTTCGCCGATCTTTTGTTCCAAGTATAAACGTGCAAAGTAGATGGTATCTTCTACATCATGGATAACAATTTGTGCTGTCCGAATATCAAGACCCGAAAAAATGGCATGAATGAGATCATGAGTAAAAGGACGTGGTTTTTTTTTTTCTGTTAGATGCATTTGAATATTATTTCCCACTTGAGGGTCTGTATAGATAGCAAAGCGTTTTTGTTCTGTGCCTAGGATAATCACGGTATAAGAGCGTGATTGCATGATTTTATTGAAAGTAATAGGAATTAATTCAGAATCCATGCTTTTTCTCTTTAATTTGACTATTTATTATTTAGTTACAATTTGTCCATCGAAAAATCCAGTAATTACTCGTTTAGCTAAATTAAAAAAGAAACCCGTATCTATCACTCCTGGAATTTGGATCAATTTTTGATGTTCTTGTTCTGGAAAAGAAATGAATGAGGGGAAATAGATATCGAAAAGATAATTTTGATTATCTGTAATATACAAAGATTGATCAGCATTTGTACGTAGAAGACCTTTATAGCCCGCTTGTTCAATATGGTGTATGGTAGCTGTTGCAGCAAAGGGGAGGACCTCAACAGGGACCTTGATTTTTCCCAACTCTTTTACTATTTTACTCTCATCTATAATTACAATCATTTCTCGGCTCATATTTGCCATAATTTTTTCTCTTACATGTGCCCCACCAGCTCCTTTAATCATACGCTTTTGAGAATCGATTTGATCTGCTCCATCTACAGTTAAGTCAAGAGAACATAATCTGTTGATATCTAAAAGATGAAGACCTCCTTGTTTAGCTTGTATAAAAGATTGTTGAGAGCTAGCAACCACTTTTATTTTTAATCCTTGATGAGAACGTTGGATTAATCTTTCGATAAAATAAAAAGCAGTAGATCCTGTTCCTAGTCCAATTAGCATGTTATTTTCAATTAGTTCAGCAGCTTTGTAACCAACCCTTTTTTTTATTTCTTCTCTAGACATAAACTAATCATGTATTTAATTATCATTGCTAATGATTACCTTACAAGATTTGTTACAATACCTCAATCAACTTTTGCAGCCTGAGTTGTTTTCAGATGTATGTCCAAATGGCCTACAGATAGAAGGTAAAAAGACTATTTCCCGTGTGGCATTTGCTGTATCAGCTAGCCTAGCAACTATTAAACAAGCGATAGCCTTAAAAGTAGATGCTCTTGTTGTACATCATGGGGTTTTTTGGGATAAAACCTCTTGTATTCTTTTGGGTTCTAAAAAACAAAAGTTTCAACTTTTATTAGAGCATAAAATTTCTTTGTTAGCTTATCATTTACCATTGGATGCACATCAAACAGTTGGCAATAATTGGAAAGCAGCTCGCGATTTAGGTTTTACAAACTTAAAAGCATTTGGATTACTGGGCGCAAATAAGATTGGAGTAAAGGCTCAAATTAAACCTACTTTAGTAGAGAGTTTTCAAACAAAGTTAGAAGCGTATTATGAGCACATAGCACACGCTGCATTAGGAGGTAAAAAGCAAATATCTTCTGTTGCTATCGTATCGGGAGGAGCACATTGGATGATAGAACAAGCTATTCAAGAAAAGATAGATTGTTTTGTTACAGGTAGTTTTGACGAACCAATTTGGGACTTAGCTTATGAAAATGGGATGCATTTCTTTGCTTTAGGCCATTTTTCTACAGAAAAAATAGGCGTAGAATCTTTAAAACAAATTACAACTAAACATTTTGCTATTCCTACCCATTTTATCAATCTTTTTAATCCATTTTAGATTCTGTTAAATAAATATTTGATTTTATATCTATTTTACTTTATTATACGAGCATTGGCTTGATTTAAGGTAATAGATAGGAGCTTTGGATGAAACCCGGATACGAAAAAGAGATTGCGGAAGAGAGTTTAAAAACAAAAAAAGTAAGAGAAAAATTAAAAAAACATCTAGAGTCTTTTGATCAAAAAGTCACAGCCCCTGCTCTTAAAAAGAAGTTAATTGAAATCCATAGATGGATTGAAAGACATGCTTCTCAAAGAATTGTATTGAAAGAAAAAAGCATCTCTTTGTTTGATGAAAACCGCAATGCTGCGGAATTTAGTCAACGAGTTAGTGTTCTAGTAGAAAAATTGAAACAAGATATGCAAGTGATCTATAATAAAGATCATTCTTAAATAGCACTCAAAAGTTGATGGAAAATCACTTATAACTTAAGATAGAGGCTTTGTTTTCATTAAAAGATTCCCATGATTATAGAGCATTTACAAAAGCGTGGTTTGTTAGAAGCTACTACTAGTGATGAACTGACAAATCTTCTTCAAAAACCTACCAAGGTATACTTAGGATTTGATCCAACAGCAGATAGTTTGCATATTGGTCATTTAGTAGGCATTATCATTTTACGTTGGTTTCAAAAATTTGGCCATACTCCTGTTGTTGTTTTGGGAGGGGCTACTGCGCGAATTGGAGATCCTTCAGGTAAAAATATAGAGCGTCCCTTACTTGATGCTCAAACAATTGTTGCTAATGTGCATTCTATTGCCAAGCATTTTGAACAAGTGCTTGATTTTTCAGACCCTTCTACGTGTCCTCTTATTCTCAATAATGATCAATGGTTTAAAGAATATGGATTTATTGATTTTTTACGAGATGTAGGTAAGTATTTTCGTTTGAGCACTATGCTAGCTAAAGATAGTGTAAAAACCCGTCTTTCTTCTGAAGAGGGAATAAGTTTTACAGAATTTAGCTATCAATTATTGCAAGCTTATGATTTTTGTCATTTATATACCGATCATAATGTACAGTTGCAGTTAGGTGGTAGCGATCAATGGGGTAATATTACAGCTGGAATTGATTTTATACGTAAAAAGATCAATGTGCAGGTATTTGGGTATACTTTTCCTCTACTCACTCGCATGGATGGCAAAAAGTTTGGTAAAACAGAAGAAGGGACCATTTGGCTTTCTAAAGATAAGTGTTCTGCTTATCAATTTTATCAGTATTTTTATCGAACCCAAGATGCAGAAGTCATTCGTTTAATGCGTATGCTTACCTTTATGGACTTAGCAGAGATTGCAGAATACGAGCAAGCTATAAAGAGTTCAGAATATATTCCTAACACAGCACAAAAACGCTTAGCAGAAGAGATGACTCGGCTGATTCATGGAAGCACAGGGCTGCAAATCGCTCAAAAGGTTACTCAATGCTTAGCCCCTGGTGGTAAAGCAATTTTGGAATTTGATGTGTTAAAAGAGATTTCAGCTAATGATATGCCCATTGAATATGTAAAACAGTCTGAGTTAATTGGTCAGAAATATATAGATATTTCTGTAAAGATAGGTCTTGTTTCTAGTAAAAGTGAAGCTGCAAGGCTTATTCATAATAATGGCGCATATCTCAATAATCAAAAAATTCATGATATCAATTTTTTAATTGAACCAGAGATGGCGATTGAAGATCAGTTTTTAATCTTCAGTTCTGGTAAAAGAAAAAAAATATTAGTTTCTATTAAAAAATAATTTAAAGATAAACTACGTTTTTCACTCTCTTTGTTAAGAGATGTCGATTTTTTTTTATAAAAAACAACTTGATTGAAAATCAAGACGATACAACAATGAGCCTAGTGAATGTAAATAGATAAATGCCCTCTTTTAAGAGAAAAAAAGAGGTATTTTAAAAATGCTTATATTTAGAAACAAGGAGAGTAAGGTTTATGGCAACAATTACTAAAAAAAAGTTGATTCAGATGATCTCTAGGCATCGAGGCTTGCACCCTAATGATGTGCGCAATGTGATTCAATCATTTTTAGATAAAACAACGGATTATCTCTCTGAAGGAAATCGTCTGGAATTACGCGATTTTGGGGTTTTTGAAGTAGTGGAGCGGAAACAGAAAATTGGTCGTAATCCTAAAAATGCAGCTATCCCTATTATCATTCCCGCTCGATTGGCTGTAAAATTTACTCCAGGTAAGAAAATGCGTAAGCTAATGGAAAAGAAAAGAAAACTAACCACAGCCACAGAGCATCAATCTGTATATAAAAATGTGCCGATTAGTTAACTCAAATCAAGTTGCATTTCTTGTCATTAAATAGTTGAAATGCAACTTTTTATCTCTATATAATGGGGTGTTCTCTATTCATTATTTTATTCTAATTTAATCTGAAATAGTTTATAATCTTTATTAAAATTAAATATAATATGAATTTAACTCTTACCATCTAATCCTTAAATGAGGAGAGGCTAAATTTGGCTATTGGAAGAATTCTATTGATTGGTTCAACTGCTTTGTTTTCTATCATAGCAATTACAGCTGTAATCAAAAAAAGTAGAAATCATGATAAAAAAGTAATAGGTCAAATAGAAGAAAAACCGATTCCCCCTATAGTTATGCAGCAGAAAATAGAAATAAAAAAAACCTCTACTAAGCCGCTTTCGTTAAATGGAGATTTACCTTATATAGATCGGATTTATCAATTCTTTTCTAAAAATCTAACTTCTCAATTCCCAATTGTCGAGACAATTTCTTATAGCAGCTCTGTTTCCTGGTTAGCAGGTAGGCCTGCTTGGTTAAATGATTATGCTGACTACTATCAAACCTCTTCTTCTTTTATTTTACGCAGTCTAGATACAAAAGAGGAATATTTTTCACAAAAGAGGATAGTAGAAGGAAGTCGGTTTAATGTATTTCGTAGAGATAAAACAGTGGAATTTTATCTACTTGTAGATATTTCTCGTTGCAAGATGGGTTTTTATTATTTTGATGTAGGAACCAATGAAAGAGTATTGCTAAAAACATACTCTATTGGCTTAGGAAAATTAGATCCTAGCAAGCCCTCTGGTAGTTTAACGCCCCTTGGCAAATATCTTTTGGGAAAGCGGGTTGCTACTTATCAATTGGGAAGCAAAGGAGTTTACCAAAATAAAACAGTGGAAATGATTACAGTATTTGGTACTCATTGGATTCCTTTTGAACAAGAAATAGAATGCACTTCGGAATCTGTTAAAGGCTATGGATTACAAGGCTCTCCCTGGATTGCTGATTCTAACGGACAACTTATAGAAGACTTGGCGTGCATTGGAGACTATAGCAGCAATGGATGCATTCGGTTAGCCTCAAAAGACATAGGGGAGCTTTTTTCCATTATAATTACCAAGCCAACATTTATTGAAATTGTAAAAGATTTTAAAGAAGCCACTCTGCCTGGTATAGAAGTGGCAGCGCCTTCGCGTTAGAAAAAGGAAAATATTATGTTAGCCCATGAAAAACAGATTGTAGAATACGAAAAGACAATCTCTCAATTAAAAGAACAAAATGAAAAAGATAGCACTTTGTGGACAAAAGATGAAATAGAGAATTTGGAAACAAAGTTAGAAAAATTAAAAAAAAATATATGTTCTCAGCTAACTCCTTGGGAAAGAGTTACCATTAGTCGTCACCCTAAAAGGCCTAAAGCAAATGATTATATTCGCAATTTAACCGAAAAATTTATTGAATTACATGGAGACAGGGTTTTTGGGGACGATCCTGCAATTATATGCGGTTTGGCGAAGATAGATGATGTGAATTTTATGGTGATTGCACAAGAAAAGGGTCATGATACAGAAAGTCGTTTGCATCGCAATTTTGGAATGCCTCATCCAGAAGGATATCGCAAGGCTTTAAGGTATATGCGCCTTGCAGCTAAATTTCACTTGCCTATTTTGTGTTTAATTGATACCCCAGGTGCTTATCCAGGCCTTGCTGCAGAAGAAAGAGGTCAAGGGTGGGCAATTGCACAGAATCTTTTTGAAATGAGTCGTCTTTCTACTCCAATTATTGCCATTTTAATCGGAGAAGGATGTTCTGGAGGAGCTCTTGGGATTGGAATAGCTGATGTAATAGGAATGCTAGAACATTCTTATTATTCCGTGATTTCTCCAGAGGCAGGTTCTTCTATTCTTTGGAAAGGCACCAATCAAAATGAAACCGCAGCTAAAGCTTTAAAAATGCATGTAGAAGATTTATTGAAATTCAAGATTGTAGATACAAAAATTGAAGAGCCTTTAGGTGGTGCTCATCACGATCCATCTTTTATATATGCTCAAGTTAAAGGATATATTCTTGAACAATATAAGAGGCTAATACACATAGATCCCGATGTTCTTATTGAACAACGCTATCAAAAATATCGGCAAATTGGTAAGTTCTTAGTTGAAGATATGGGGTTACCTCAAGAGTAATCCTTAGGTTCAAGGATTTACTATGAAACTACTTTTAGATGCTGCTCTAAGAAGTCGTCGCCATCTATATTTATTTATCATCACTTTCTTTACACTGCTTTGTCTAACGATTTCTAGTCAAATGGAGATGTTTGCTCTAGGTGTATTATCAAATAATGGAGCAGATTTTTTTACTTTATTTTCCAGAGAAAACAGTCAAGATGTAGTTTCTTTAAAAGAAGTGCAAGAAAAATGGGATTTAATCGACAAGAATTATACAGGACTGATCACAAAACAACAAGCAATCTCTTTTATTGCACAAAAAAGCGAAGGTAATCCATTAAGTTGGATGCTTGCTAAAGTGAAACAAAAATTCCGTCTTTCTCATAATATTAAAGCTTTAGTCCTAGTTCTGATTTCTGTTGCTATTTTTAAAGCAATTTGGCTTTTTGCAAGTCGTTATACCACACAATTACTTGCTATTCGTGTTAGTCGGGATCTACGTCAGCAGTACTTTGAGCATATTCAATCCTTACCGATGAGTTTTTATCAGCAGCATAATATTGGTAGTCTTTCTGCCCGTGTTGTTGGTGATGCAGGACAAATAGCTACTTCTATTAATTCTTGGTTAACTAATTATCTGCAAACGCCTTTTACCATTATTACTTGTTTATCTATGTGCTTTTATCTCTCTTGGCGTTTATCTCTTGTCATCTTTTTTGGAGTACCTTTAATTATCATTCCCATTGTATTTTTAGCCCGTAGAGTTAAAAGAGCTTCTCGCCAACTACAAAAAAATCAAGAGAGTTTTGCCAATATATTAATCGAATTTTTAGCTGGTATACAGACGGTTAAGATTTTTTCTATGGAAGGTTTTTCTTTGAGAAAGTATAAAGAACAAAATGAACGTATGGCTATTTTAGAAAGTAAAACAGCTAAATATGGCCTTTTGACTCGTCCTATCTTACATGCAATTACCACTTTGTGTTTAGCTTGTGTTGTTTTATTTGGTCTTTATACAATTGGAATGAGCTTATCGCAACTAATTGTATTCTGTGGGATGCTTCAGCTCGTGTATGAACCTGTTAAGAAATTTGCTGATGAAAATGGAAATATCCAGCGCGGTATTGTAGCTGCTGAGAGGATGTTTGAAGTATTACACATTAAGCCCGATATTCAAGATCACCCAGATGCAACTGAACTTACCGGATTTTTTGATTCGATAGAATTTGATAAGGTATGGTTTCGCTATCAAGGGGATTGGATTTTAAAAAACATCTCCTTTACCGTTCGCAAAGGGGAGACAATAGCTATTATTGGCCCCACGGGAGCTGGTAAATCAACGATTGTACAATTAATGCCTCGTCTTTACGACATTCAACAAGGAGAGGTTCGTATTGATGGAAGATCCTTAAAGACCTATACGCAAAAATCCTTACGTGAGCATATTGCTTTTGTTTCTCAAAAACCTTTTTTATTTTGTGATACAATTAGTGCTAATATTGCCTTTGGACGTCCTTTTACTAACCAAGAGATTGAAGAAGCAGCTAAAAAAGCGCATGCTGAAGAGTTTATTATACATTTACCTAATCAATATCAATCAATACTTGCAGAATCAGGACAAAACCTTTCCGGAGGACAGCAACAGCGCCTAGCTATTGCAAGAGCTCTTGTTAAAAAAGCGCCTATTCTTATTTTAGATGAAGCAACATCTTCGCTTGATTCCATTAGCGAAATGCATATTAAAGATGCGATTATCAGCTTAAAGGGAGAGATTACCCAGATTATCATTGCACACCGTCTTTCTACAATTGAACATGCAGATAAGATCATTTATCTTTCCCAAGGAGCTAAAATTGCTGAAGGAACTAAAGAACAGTTATTAGAGAATTGTCCTGAGTTCCGAAGAATGTGGGAGGTTCATTATAATCTAAAAAAAACTCCAGAGAAATCTTTATCGTAATTTCTACGTATAAAAAACTATTTGACAAAAATCCTCTATAAATCTTACTATCTTAACCTAGAAGTTTTTCTTTTATGGAATTAAATACCTTATGTTGCATGGGTTAGAAAACTCATAAAATAAGGAAACATCTATGATCGAATCATTTTTAACGGAGCTAAAAAAATGACAATTAGTGTTAGAATTAATGGTAATTTTCACCAATTGACATGCCCAAGTGAAGAAGGCAATCAGAGAGATTTGAAATGCCAGTCTCAACCATTCACTCTAAGTTACCGCTGCTCAGAGTGTGCTGAGGCATGCCTTAAATGTGAGGCTCCTCGATTAAACAAAAATGCACCTTTTGTAAGAGGTTGTAGTGAAGCGCGCCAGCTTAAATCTAGGGTTTTTTCTTGTGCTTGTTGTGAAATCTGTGAATGTTAGCAATTTCATTTTTGGATTTCTTAGAGCTTTAAACTGTCAAACCTTACACGTTTTAAATAAAGTTCTGTAGTGCAGAATATTGAAATAGGCAGGTGTTAAGCCTGCCTTTACATAAAAAAGTTTAGAAGAATTTGATTTTTACTTTTCAAGTTAGAATCAGCAGGGAGAGATCCATATTGATGGAAAACTTTTAAAAATCTAATACGAGCGTATTGCTTTCGGATGCACATTTACCTAATCAATGAGAACTATTGTCTTAGGTTGAAATTTTTCTCTTATTGGGATAAAGCGTCTTACGCAACATGAGCTAGAAAACTCATGAAATAAGGAAACATCTATAGTTTGGTAACTTTTAATAGGGCTAAAAAAATGACAATTATTGTTAAAATTAATGGTGATTTTCACCAATCGATATGCCCAGACATAGAGTGCAATCAGAGAGATTCGAAATGTCAGTCTCAACCATTCACTTTAAGCTACCGTTGCACAGAGTGTGTTGAGGCATGTCTTAAATGTGAGGCTCCTCGATTAAACAAAAATACACCTTTTGTAAGAGGTTGTAGTGAAGCAAGTAGACTTAGGTTCAGAACTTTTCCTTGTGCTTGCCATAGCACCTGTGAATTGCGTAAACCCTGTAGACTGCTAGATTTTGAATCTTCTGAATAAAAGCCTGTAGTGTAGAGTATTGAAATAGGCAGGTGTTAAACCTGCCTTTACATAAGGAAGTTTAAAAGAGTTTAATTCTTAATTTTCAGGTTTAGTAGAGTTAAAAAAATGACAATTGTTGTTAAAATTAATGGTTGATTTTTACCATTCGAAATGTCAGCTTCAATTAAAAGTGTGAGACTCCTCGATTAAACAAAAACTTTTTCTTGCGTTTGTATATGAGATTGTGAAATGTAATAAGATAAAAAGGCAGGTTTTTAAGTCTGCCTTTAGCTCTTACTTTTCAGAATGTGCAGCTTTAAACACAAGAGCTGAGCATATTCCACCGATTAGATTAGCAAATAAAAATACCCAAAAATTTGCCCAAAAACTCATATTTAGTATGGTTATCGCTAATGCAACAGCAGGGTTAAATGCACCACCTGAGATGGGTCCAACCGCATAGGCTCCTGCAAGAACTGTAAAACCAATAGCAAATCCATAATACGAATTGCCTTTTGTAGCTTTTGAATAAGCGGTATTTAAAACAACATAGCAAAGTGCAAAAGTGAAAGTAAATTCTGCTAAAAACGCTTTCCACACATCAAAGTGCATAGGAAATGCTTGAGAAGTGCCTTTTAAATACATAACAATCCATGCAGCTATGATAGCCCCGATGATTTGTACTAACCAATAGGCGCCTAAATCTTTTACTGATAATTTGCCACGTATATATACAGATAAAGAGATAGCTGGATTATAGTGACCGCCTGATATGTGAGCGCCAGCAAAGACCATAACAGCAAGAACAGAACCAATAGCTAGGGGGGCTAAAAGTCCAGCGCCATCTGGACTAAGCATTGTCATGCCAGCAGTAAAAACTAAGAAAAAAGTTCCTATCAATTCATAAATATACTTCATATTTCCTCTCAAAGTTTACTTTAAATTCCATAATTTGTTTTTTACATATTTTATAGATTTTTTTAAAGAATGTTTTACTTAAGAGGAAATAAATTAAGTACTTGAAAGAAATGGAGTTAAAATTCCTAGTTTTTCAAAACTTTGTTTTAGCTCTTTATTTTCTGACTTATCAAAAGCACCACTAGATGCTAGCCATGTAACATAATTACGAGGGACCTCTTCTAGAGGTTTTCCTTGGTGTTTACCAAATGGCATCCGAGATATGACTTGAGGTTTAGAAAGAAGCTGTAATACCATTTGAATGGGCAAGTCATCAATCATAACGCTAAAAACTTGATGGAGTATGATTACATCATCAAGCGCTCTGTGTGCTTGATTAGAAGAGAAACCATAGGTTTCTCTTAAAAATTGTAGGGAATGCCTAGGAAGATCATTACGGTATTTACGTGCCCATTTAAGGGTATCAATATATTGAAAAAAAGGAAGAGGAACTTCTGCTCGTTTAAATTCTGCTTCCAGAAATAATTGATCAAAGGCATCGTTATTATGAGCAATTAATACCGTATTGTCAGGACAGAATTGTGTGAATTTTTCCGCAATTATTCTAAAGCTAGGAGCATCTTTTACCATTTCATCAGTAATATGATGGATAGCACTGGCTTCCTTTGGAATAGGGCATTCTGGATTGATTAACTCTACAAAAGAGCGATCTTCTATCGGATCATAAGCAGCAATTTCAATAATTCGATCTTTAGCAGATTTTACGCCAGTTGTTTCTGTATCATAGTAAATAGGTCGTAATTTTTTCATAAACCCTCTGTTTTTAACGGATTATAGATTACAAAATTAAATTGATCTATCATTTTATCCTAAAAATAAGAATGGCCAGATTCTTAGCTTTTCAATTTTTCTCATATATAGTATCCTGATTGTCAATAAATTAGGAGTTATAATGATGCGCTTATTAAGTATGGTTTTTGGGGTCATTTGCCTTTCTGGTTGTTACCAAATGCGTTGTGATGAGGATTTGCGTACAGTCCCAGTCACAAATAATCCCTCTATTGTACCAAATAAAGGTGGATTTCCTCCTTTTTCTTCAATGTGATTGATTTATTTATTTTAATTGCGCTAGTTTAAGTTTTAATGAAAAAAAATCGACTATGAAAAAGCAACCCGTAATTGAGTACAATTTTTTTCCAAATAATTTAGATAAAGAGATTGCCTTACTCGGTAAGGACAAACTTCTTTCTGTTCTTGAGCAAATGCTATTGATACGCAATTTTGAAACACGAGCTGAAGGAGCCTACCTGCAAGGTAAGATTGGTGGTTTCTTTCACTCTTATATTGGTCAAGAGGCAGTGCAAACAGCTGCTGTTTTTGCAATGGGGAAAGATCAGTGGTGGGCTACTTCTTATCGTTGCCATGCCTTGGCTCTATTACTAGGAGCCACTCCTAACGAACTCATGGCTGAGTTACTAGGTCGTAGTAATGGTAATGCAAAAGGACGAGGTGGTTCAATGCATTTTTTTACAGAGCAGCTTTTAGGAGGATACGGAATTGTAGGAGGACAAATCCCTGTTTCAACTGGTGCTGCTTTTAGCATTAAATATAAACGAAAAAATGCTTTAAAAGAATCCAAACAAGTTTCTGTATGTTTTTTGGGAGAAGGGGCAGTAGCTCAAGGCTCTTTTCATGAATCGCTGAATTTAGCGTCCTTGTGGGATCTTCCTTGTATATATGTGATTGAAAATAATCATTGGGGTATGGGAACTCATGTAGCAAGAGCTCTTTGTTTAGAGCCTATTGCAGAGACAAAGGCTCCTAGCTTTAATATGAAAGGGTATACTTTAAATGGCATGGATTTTTTTAATTGCTATACAGGTTTTTCTGCGGCATTTGAAGAGGTAAAAAAAATATCACGACCTGTTTTAATTGAGGTGATTACAGAAAGATTTAAAGGACATTCTATTTCAGATCCTGCTTTGTATCGCAGTAAAGATGAACTAAAAAACAACATGCAAAAAGATCCTATCTTTTTGTTAATGCAAGTTATACAAAAAGCAAACATGATCACAGAGAGCGAGTATCAAGCCCTTAACCAAAAACAAAAACAAATAGCAATAGATGCTTTGAAATATGCGGATCAAAGTCCTTGGCCCGATCCCATAACTCTAGAGCAAGATGTATTTGCTCCATTAGAAGAGAGTAACACATGAGCACGCAACTAATAGAAATGCGAGAAGCACTGCGACAAGCTCTTGATGAGGAAATGCAGAAAGACCCACGTGTTTTTATCATGGGTGAGGAAGTAGCAGAATATAACGGAGCTTATAAAGTCACTAAAGGGATGTTAGAGAAATGGGGCCCTGATCGTGTAATAGATACACCCATTGCAGAACTTGGTTTCTCCGGACTTGCTATTGGAGCTGCAATGACAGGTTTAAAACCTGTGGTTGAGTTCATGAGTTTTAATTTCTCTTTTGTAGCTTTTGATCAAATCATATCTAATGCCATCAAAATGCATTATATGTCAGGCAATAGATTTTCCGTCCCGATTGTTTTTCGTGGACCTAATGGAGCGGCAGCACAGGTTTCTTCGCAACATTCGCATTGTGTAGAAGCTCTTTATGCTAATTTCCCTGGATTGATTGTGGTTGCTCCTAGTAATCCTTATGATGCTAAAGGCCTTTTAAAGTCAGCCATTCGTCAGAGTAATCCTGTGCTTTTTTTGGAAAATGAGCTTTCCTATGGAGATAAAATGGAAATTCCCATAGAAGAGTATCTAGTGCCAATTGGAAAAGCACATATTGTTAGAGAAGGAAATCACGTTACATTAATATCGCATAGTCGGATGGTTTTGCTTTGCGAGGAAGTTGCAAAAGAAATGCAAACCCAAGGAATTCAAGTGGAACTTATTGATTTGAGAACCATTAAACCCCTTGACATCGATACCATTGCAATTTCTGTACGCAAAACCCATTTCTGTGTTCTTGTGGAAGAAGGGCACATATTTGGAGGAATTTCTGCAGAAGTAGGTTTTCAGGTTATAGAGCATTGTTTTGATGACCTTGATGCTCCTCTTGTAAGGGTTGCACAAAAAGAAACCCCTATGCCTTATTCCAAAGTATTGGAAAAGCAGACTATGCCCACTAAAGAGCAAATTATCGAAGCGGTGCAAAAAGTTTTAGCTTAAAGGAGTATCTCTATGCCATTTACTGTAACTATGCCAAAACTATCTCCTACAATGGAAGAAGGAAATATTGTAAAGTGGCTTAAGAAAGAAGGCTCATATGTCAAAGAAGGCGATGCTTTTATCGAAATTGCAACAGATAAATCTACAGTAGAGCATGCTGCTTTAGATGAAGGATGGTTGCGTAAGATCTTGATTCAAGAAGGTCACACAGCACAAGTAAATCAAGCAATTGCCATTTTTACTGAACAGGAAAACGAAAGCATAGAAGGATATCAACTAGAAGGGATTTCTCTTACTCAAGAAGCACCTCTTCAAGAACCTCAAAAACAACCAACTTCATATACAGAAGAGCCTTTAGAGGCTACAACTAGAATAAAAGCATCACCTTTAGCTCGCAAAGTTGCAAAAAAACAAGGATTGAATTTAAATCTTGTTAAAGGGTCAGGTCCAAAAGGTAGAATTATGAGTCGAGATCTTGTTTTTACATCATCAAGTGTTAATATGAAGCAACAAGAGCTTCCTAAAAGAGCTGCTGGAGAATTTGAAGAAGAGTCTTTATCTCCTATGCGTAAAGTGATTGCTCAACGTCTGCAAGATGCAAAAAGATTTATTCCTCATTTTTATTGCGCACAAGAAGTACAAATGGATAAAGTGGTCTCTCTAAGAGAAGAGTTAATTTCTTTAGGTATTAAACTCTCTTTTAATGATTTTATCCTGCGTGCTACTGCTTTGGCCTTAAGAGAACATCCTCAGGTAAATTCTGGATTTAATCCTGAATCTCGTACAATTATGCGTTTTAAAACCATTGATATAGCAATAGCTGTCAGTATACCCGATGGGTTAATTACGCCAATTGTTCGTTCAGCTGATGATAAAAATCTACAAGAGCTTTCTAAAGAGGTAAAATCACTAGCTGTAAAAGCGCAGGCAAATAAGCTAAAGCAAGAAGAATATGAAGGTGGCTCTTTTACCATTTCTAATTTAGGGATGTACGGTATTTCAGAATTTGTAGCGATCATTAATCCACCTCAAGCAGCTATTTTAGCTGTAGGAGCGATTGAGGAAAAGCCTATTGTAGTAGATAAAAAAATGATCATAGGCAAAACATTAAAGCTTCAATTATCGGCCGATCATCGGGTATTAGATGGAGTGGATGCGGCTAAGTTTTTGAAAACCCTACAAAAATATTTAGAAGCGCCGTCTATGCTTCTCTTATAACCACATTTTACGCTTAAAAAACCATAGAAAAAGTAAACTAAATCCAAAAATTAAAGATAAAATAATGGCAAAAGCATGCATGCTTTCTGCAAAAGGTAGCGCTACATTCATTCCATAAACACTGCTTACAATGGTAGGAATGTTAAAGATAATGGTTAAGGCTGTTAGCAGTTTAATTGTTTTGTGTAGGTTATTAGTAAAAATGATTTGATAAGAATCTCTTAAACTTCTAATACTTTTTAAAGCAATCTCACAAATGGTTTCCGATTGCTTTAGAGAAAGAAATACATCTTCTAAAAGAGCTTGATCTTTATCTTGCAGAGGAATGTATTTTCCAGACGGCAGTTCTTTTAATACCAATTCCATCGGTTCTAAGCTAGAGAGATATTGATTCAGAATTTCTTCCTGGCGGGTTAAAATAGTGATATCCTCACTATCTACACTGATGATTTCCTTTTCCTGCATTAAGACGTAATAACGCACTTTTCTAATCTGCGTAGTAAATTCTTGAATTACTCGCATACATAAATGAATAACTAATTTAGAGCGTTGTATTGTAGCAAATGTATTTGGTTTATTCAAAAATCCTCGCAATATGCCATTTTTTTGAGGGCTAATGGTAATAAAATAGCAAGGGGTGACAATCATGGTTAGCGTTTCTGTATATAAACCAACAGCATTGTCTAATTCGATAGGACAACGAGAAAAGATCAGTACATTATTTTTAATATGTTCAATACGAGGAATTTCATAACGATCAACGCTATCTTGGAGATCACTATACTCCAATCCGATCAATTGACCCACCTGATCTAAATCAGCAGCTAATGCTTCTTCCAAATGAACCCAACACCCATCTTTAGCAGAAGGAATCGGAATAAAAGATTCGTTTTTTGTTGTTTTAAAGAAGTATTCGATCATTTTTCCATAGCCTTGTATTTAGTTTAAGCTATGGCAAAATGCAGAATTTAAGTGCAATATTAAAAAAGGTTTAATGGGTATTAAGAAGCATTTCTAATGTTGTCTCACCAGTATAGAAAGTTCCCCAAGAATACTTCCCTAAGGAATAGCCAAACCATTGTGTTCGGATTGCTGATTGAGCAGGATCTTTTTCGTTATATAGAGAAAAATCCTTTACTGCTTTTTCCGGAGAATATGTGGCAACAAAACTGTAATACAAGCTATTGTCTTGTTCGTATAGGACATCTACTCGTTTTTCTACTTCTATATAGTTTTCTCGGTAAACGTAATAAAGAGCGGAAAGTCCTACAATAATTACTTTAATAAAGCTTTCAATGGCAGAAGAAATAGCCCATAATCTGCAAAATATCTGGATGGAAGGATCTTTTGCCATTTGTTGAGGACTCAATTTATTGTGGTAGTGAAAATACCAACGCTCAAAGCCTACCTGGCCTCGTAAAACTCCTCCAGACTGAACAACAGAACTTACTGTGCTTACAGTTCTATTTAAAACTCTTACTATGCCGCTCATAACCATTTCTCTCTTTAGAAAAACTTAAAAAAGAGTATTTTATATAAATTTATTATAAAAATAAATATAAAATATATTTTTTAAACCAAGTTTAAAAATAAGAGTAGTAATTATTATTAATTAATAAATATATAAAAATTAATATAAACTATAAGGTATTCTGAGATTGTAAATTTTTATGTTTAAGAGAACTATAAAAGACTAAAGTAGCTCTTAACCTTACTTTAGTAAGAGTTTTTAAAAGCTGTTTTCTCTAGTTCTTCTACTCTTTTTTTTAGCTCTTCGATTTGCGCTAAATATTTTGGGATATTTCTAACACGTGCTTGTTCTCTATTGTACTTGGGAAGGGGTGTAACAGGGCTGCCACCGTATTTGCCTGGTTTGTCAATGGATTTACTGACTCCACCACGAGTAGCAATCATGACATTACTGGCAATTTCCACGTGACCTACAACACCCACTTGTCCGCCAAACATGACATTTTCACCGGTTTTTACAGAACCAGCAATCCCTGTTTGAGATACAACGATATTATGAGGCCCAAGGCTTACATTATGGGCGATTTGAACGAGGTTATCAATTTTTGTTCCTTTACCGATTCTGGTTACTTTAAAACGAGCTCGATCGATTGTTGTATTGGCACCTATTTCTACATCATCTTCAATGATAACAGAGCCGAGTTGCTCTAGTTTGGAATGCTGACCATTTTGACATGTTGTATATCCAAAACCACAAGAGCCAATGACAACTCCTGGTTGTAGAATAACGCGATTACCAAGGATGGTTTTCTCTCTAATGGTTACATGGGAATAGATGGTGCAGTCTTCTCCAAGGCAACTATTAGGCCCCACAAAAGTGAAAGGATAAATGATGCATCCTTTGCCAATTTTTGCATTTTTGTCAATTACAACAGAAGGGCCTATTTGTACATTTTGGCCGATTTCTGCACTCTCGTGAATAACTGCAGTAGGATGGACTCCTTCAAAACCTGAATTATTTTGTGGAAGCAAGAGAATTTTTATAATCTTTTGAAAAGTAATAGAAGGGTTATCGGATAGAAGAAAATTTTTCCCTTCTTCTGCAGGAAAAGTATTGTCTACACAGATTACTCCTGCTTTAGACTGGTTCATCGATGCACGGTAACGAGGATTAGCTAAAAAGGAAGCGTCTTCAAAGCCTGCATTTTCTAGTGAGTCAACATTATTAATGAGATGATGAGGATTGCCTACTAAAGTTGATTCTGTAAGCGCAGCAATTTCTTGTAAAGTAAACTTTTTCATATGATTAATAGGCACTTATCTAGATGGATAAATGCCCAGCTCCTTCTGTTTTTGATTCTTTATACACAAATGAACTATTTTACTGCTTCGTGCTTTGCTTCGTTAGGAGTTTTTTTTTGTGTTTGAGCTATTTGATCAAATTTTTCATCTAATTTTTTAACCACAGTATTAGTTATATCTAATTCTTTAGGGTAATAATGGCACGCATCGCTTTTTAAAATAATACAGCTATCTTCTTTGTTCATTTCTTCTAGAGCTTTATCAATATTGCTTTGTAGTTTTTGGCCAATCTGCATCTCTTTTTGATAAAGAATTTGCTGGCATTCTTCGTACATTCCTTTCAAATCTTGACTTAACCTAGCATAATCACTTTCTAATTTCTGCTTTGTTTCTGGGTTCATGCTATCCAAAATGTCTGGATTGCTTAGCTTTTTTACAATATCTTCGAGCTCTTTGCTTACCTCTTCAATTAAGGTTGCTTTTTGGTTTTTAAGATTTTCGAAAGCTTCTTGCTCTTGTTTGCCTAATTTAGAATTCATAAAACAGTCTCGAGTATTTACTACCTTGTATTCGGTAGCCATTAAAGACGTGCTAAGGACTGTAAAAAACAATACGGCCGAAATAAATGGATTTTTCATAAGATATACTCCTTGTTAAAATTGTCCACCCATAGAAAAGAAAAATCTACGCACTTCACTGCGTCCTGAGGGATTAATCGGGAAACCCATTCCTAAAGTAATAGGAACTTTGTTTGCTATTTCAATACGTGCTCCAAAACCAGCACTAAACTTAAAGTCTTTAATATACCAGCGTTTCAATCCAATACTTCCTGCATCTACAAAAACAAATCCATCCACGAAGGGAAAGATTTGGTGTAAATATTCAAGAGATAATACAGTGGAGGAAATACCACCGGTGGGATCTCCATTAGAAAAATGATCTCCTAAATCAAAGTCGCGATAACCACGTACAGAGTTAATTCCTCCAATAAAAAAACGCTCTCCTAAAGGAATTTGTGTAGGTTGGCTTGTTCTACCAACAGGCTCAATAAAGTTAAAGTCAAAACGAGATTTAAAAGTTCCACATTTCCAAAGAGGTATATAATAGCTATTTAAATAAGCAAAACGCCAAAAATAAAAATCTCCTCCTAGGCCAGCAAATTCTGTTTCTAAGCGTGAACGAAATCCTTTATGTGGTTTAAAAGGGTTATCAGTAGAATCAAAAGTAAGAGATGGTCCAAATCCTGATACAATCCCTTCTTGATTCGCTTGCTCTCTTTCTAAGGGAGTAGCACTTTGCGTTATATGCGTTCTAGAGTTATTGAAGCGATATTTCATTCCAAAAGTCCAGAAATTATTGAGGGGATAAGAAGCATGTAAATCAAAACCTAATTTTTGAATATCGTACTTTTTGGATGTTAATTCACTATAGGTATTAAATACATCAAAACCCACTCTCCATAAACTATCGCAAAAGTAAGGATTCAACCAAGAGAGCGTGTAGGCCTGTTGTTTTTTCCCAAAGTTTAAACGAAGATGTGCATATTCACCTCCCCCCCTTAAGACTGCAGGGCCTTCTGAAAAAAGTTTTGCAAAGCCTTTAATGTTAAAATTTGCTTCAGAAAAATCCAATCCACCAAAAATGCTTTCTGCGCTACTAAATCCTGCAAATAAGCTGGCATGACCGGTTTTGGTTTCTTTAACCTCAATGTAAATATCTCGATAGTTTTTGCCAAATTGCTCTTCATCTTCTGTTCGGACTGCATATACATTTACACTTTCAAAATAGCCGACATTTTGCAACCTGTCTTCTGTAGCTTGAAGTTTTGCCGTATCAAAAGTTTCACCTGGTATGAGAAGTGATTCACGCAAGATGACATGGGTTTGTGTAGCCATGTTCCCATATATCCGAATCATGCCAATGCGATATTGCTTTCCCTCATCAATATGAAAAGAGATATTAAAAGCTGTGTCATTTACGCATGGTTGAGCTTCAGCTTGGATATTTGCTTCTAAATATCCTTTGCGTCCATATAAATCTTTAATGGCTTGCAAAGTTTTCCGTAATTTTTCCGGTGAGTATATATCGCCTTTATGGATGAGAAAAATCTTTTCGATTTCTTCGTTAGAAAATAATTCATTGCCCTCAAATTGAATGGAATTAAAATGAAAAACAGGTCCTTTTTCTGTGGAAATAACCAGAATAATTTTCCCTTCTATTTCAGCTTCGTGAATTTGTATATCAACCTTTGCATCTGCGTACCCTAAGTTTTGAAGATAATTGACAATGGTTAAACGATCTTGTTCTAACCCTTCTTCATGATAGGTTCCTTTGCCTGTTAGCCAGCTGAGCAAATTATATTTTTTTGTATAGATCATTCCCAATAATTCGCTTGTTTCTTTTTTTGTGAAACCTTGAAAGACAATATCTTCAATTCGACCTGATCGTCCCTCAAAAACTTCAATATTAATAGACACTTCATTTGTTCTTGGGTGTGGCACAGTTATATATTGCAGCTGTGATTCGAAATAACCCTTTTTAACGTAATATTCTTTAACTTTATTAAAAGATTTGTTAAAAGACTGTCGATTAAAAACGGCATTAGGCTTAAGTCCTAATTCTTTTTGCAAGGCTGTAGTTTTAATTTTTTTATTTCCATTCCATGTAATTGAGCGAACTTTAGGTCTTGGCCACATTTTTAATGTAATATATACCTGTTGGTCTCGAACCTGTATAGAAGGTTCTACTCGATCGTACTCTGCAACAAGTGTTTTTAAATCCGCGTCAAAATCTGCTTGAGAAAAAACATTTCCTACCTTGCTTTTGAGCTTGGAAAGCACAATTTGAGGATTAAAAGAGGTGTTTGTACTCAAGTCCTCTACTTGTAAATCAATGTCTGCAATACGACACTCTTCAAACACTACTGTTGAAGAAGAGGTAAAAGCCGATGATACAGAAGAGAGGCTAGTAAATGCGATTAAAGAGAGATAAGTAGCAAGCTGTTTGATCATTTGATATTTCATCCGATAGCGTGTTTTATTCCAAGAGCGATACAAATGGATTGATTATAAGAAAACTGCTGAAATTTTTGCAAATTACTAACTTTTATTGATTTTTTTAAAAAGAGTGTCTTCCTGTAAAAGATCTTGCAAGAGTGCTTCCATCGACAAAATCTAAACAACTTCCTATAGGTAATCCAAAAGCTAAACGAGAAATATGCACATCGTTTTCTAGTTGTTCTTTTATATATAAAGCTGTAGCTTCCCCTTCTAAGGTAGAATCCAGAGCTATAATTACTTCTTTAATCGAGTGATTTTTCATTCTTTGTTTAATCTTCTCCATGGGCAAGCAATCTGCATTTTTCCCTTCAATAGGAGAGAGTAACGATCCTAACACATGATATAATCCTTGGTACATACCCATTTCTTCTAGAGCATAAGCGTCTTTTACAGAGGCAATTAAACATAGTTGAGAAGTATTGCGATTGGGTAATTGGCAAAAATGACAATTATTTTCTTCTGCTAAACAGGAACATTCAGGGCAAAAAGCAACTCTTTGGTTTAATTCAGAAAGAGTAGTAGAAAAATGCAATACGTCTTCTAAAGGCCAATTAAATATTTGAAAAGCAAATCTCTCAGCGGTTCTATTGCCTACACCTGGGAGTCTTTTAAATAAATTAATGAGTATCTGAAGGTGCTTAGGGTATTTAAGCATTTTTTTGGTTTTTTGGTTAATTTACAATACGATAATGGAATTTGCATAGACGTGCAATGGAAATTTTACATAATAAAAGATTGCAAAGGGAGGCAAAAACAAAATACTTTCATTTTTTAAGAGACTGAGATAAACTTTTTCGATAGAGTATTAAATATGTAAATTTTATTTTGGTTTATGGTTCAAAAAGCACGCATTATTTCTACTGGCTCCTATCTTCCTGAAAGAGTATTATCGAATAACGATCTAGAAAAAATGGTCGATACTTCGGATGAATGGATCATCTCTCGCACAGGAATGAAGGAGAGAAGGCTAGCAGCAGCAGATGAACCTACCTCTGAAATGGGATTTCAGGCTGCTAAAAAAGCTATTGAGAAAGCTGGAATTAAGTTAGAAAAAATCGAGCTTATTTTATTTGCTACTTTGACACCGGATTACCCATTTCCTAGCACAGCATGCTTAATTCAAGCTCGACTGCGTGATTTTTTTGAGCAAACAGGGCAAACAAAGGATTTTAATCCAGCAGCAGTAGATTTGCAGGCTGCTTGTACCGGGTATATTTACGCTTTATCTCAAGCTAAAGCCTATATTGAATCAGGAATGTATCGCTCTATTTTAATTGTAGCTTCTGAAAAGCTCTCTTCCATTGTTAACTACCAAGATCGATCTACTTGTGTTCTTTTTGGAGATGGTGCAGCGGCCTGCATTGTTGCAGCGGAAGGAAAAGGATTATTCATTTCAGATGTCTGTTTAGGAGCTGATGGAAGATTGGCTGAGCTGTTAATCATACCAGCTGGAGGATCAAAGAAACCAGCCTCTATGGAGACTATTCAAGCAAACCAACATTATCTACAAATGGAAGGAAAAGAGCTATTTAAACATGCAGTGCGTAGAATGGAGATGGCAGCTAGTTGTTGTTTGGAAAGAGCTTCTTTAAAAAAAGAACAGATCAAATGGCTGATTCCTCATCAAGCAAATATACGTATTATTGAAGCCATTGCAAAGCGTTTTGATGTGCCAATGGAACATGTTTTTTTGACATTGCATAAATATGGAAATACATCTGCTTCTTCTGTAGGGATTGCTTTAGATGAACTTTTACAGGAAAAAGACTTAAGAGAAGAGGATCACATATTGCTAGTAGCATTTGGCGCAGGACTTACTTGGGGAGCTGCTATTTTAACCTGTGGAGCAGAAAATGCATAAATGGGCATTTATCTTTCCAGGTCAAGGAACGCAATATACAGGAATGGGAAAGGATTTTTACGATACTTTTCCTATAGCCAAGGAAGTATTTCAGGAAGCTGATGAAATTTTACAGCAAAATTTCTCTTCTATTATTTTTGAAGGCTCATCAGAGATCTTAACCCTTACTAAAAACAGCCAAATTGCTATTTATCTGGTAAGCATGGCTATTTTGCGTACTTTGCAAACGCAAACCCCCTTTTTTAAACCAGCAATTTGTGGAGGCCTGAGTTTAGGGGAATATACAGCTTTGGTCGCTTCGGAAAAAATTAGCTTTAGCGATTGTTTAAGATTGGTACAGGTACGTGCTGAAGCTATGCATGAAGCTTGTAGAGAAAATAAAGGGACAATGCAAGTTGTGCTAGGACTTACCGAAGATCTGGTTGCTGAATCTCTGCAAGAAATAAGCTCTAAAAGTGGCCCTGTTTGGATCGCTAATATTAACTGTCCAGGTCAAATCGTTATTGCAGGTAGAATTAAAAACCTCACAATAGCAGCTGAATATCTCAGACAGAAAGGAGCTAAACGCATCATTGACTTAGAAGTTGCTGGGGCTTTTCACAGTGGCCTAATGCAATCTGCTAAGGAAAAACTTCTTTGTAAGATTGAAAATGCCGCTATTTATGAAAGTAAAATTTGTTTTACTATGAATGTTCCTGGTACAATAGTTGATTCTATTGCGATGATTAAGCAGTATTTATTAGAACAGGTGATAAGTCCTGTTCGTTGGCAGCAATCCATCTTAGTTATGCAAGATTTTGGAGTACAAGCTTATCTTGAAATAGGACCGGGTAAAACATTGAGTGGAATGAATAAAAGAATTGGAGTGCAAGCTCCTACTCTACATATAGAAAAAGTAGCCGATTTAGATGGATTGGTACGTCAATGGGAGTCTTTATGTCGCTCTTAGCAAATAAGAATGCTTTGATTACAGGAGGCACCTCTGGTATTGGTAGAGCTATTGCTTTAGCATTTCTGCAGCAAGGAGCGAATGTAGCTATTTTAGGAACAAATAAAGAACATGCAGATCATGTTGTAGAAGAGCTACAAGCTGTTAAGATCCATCATCAGCAAAGAATAGAGTCCTTGCTTGTGGACGTTTCTCTTAAATCAGAAGTGGATCATGCGATTAAAGATTTGATGCTCTCTTGGAAATCGATCGATATTCTAGTCAATAATGCGGGCATTACTCGCGATGGTCTATTGATTAGAATGAGCGAAGAAGACTTTGATCGAGTCATTGCAGTAAACCTCAAGTCGCTTTTTAATTTATGTCGCTCTGTTGTTCCTCATATGGTAAAAACTCGCAGTGGAAATATCATTAATATCTCTTCTGTTGTAGCCTCAACGGGCAATCCGGGTCAGTTTAATTATGTGGCATCTAAAGCAGGTATTGAAGGTGCTACAAAAGCGCTAGCAAAGGAAGTTGCCTCTCGTAATATTCGCGTCAATTGTATAGCGCCTGGGTTTGTTCAAACGCGTATGACAGATAAATTGACAGAAGTGCAAAGAGAGCATATCTTAAGTCAAATCCCTATGAAAATCATGGGCAGACCTGAAGATATTGCCAATCCAGTTGTCTTTCTGGCAAGTTCTCTTTCTAACTACATCACAGGCCAGATATTGACTGTAGATGGCG
Source organism: Candidatus Rhabdochlamydia porcellionis (assembly GCF_015356815.2). Lineage (GTDB taxonomy): Bacteria > Chlamydiota > Chlamydiia > Chlamydiales > Rhabdochlamydiaceae > Rhabdochlamydia > Rhabdochlamydia porcellionis. The sequence continues at coordinate 911,156 of NZ_CP075585.1, read as the reverse complement.
GAATGGTGATGTGATTGATAAATATTAACTTAACTAAAGGATACCTTATGTCAACCGAGAAATCTATGGAACAAGAAGCTCTTGAAAAAGAAGTACTTGATATTGTTGTTGAACAACTGCAATTAGATCCCGCTCTAGTTTCTTTAGAAAAATCTTTTTCAGAAGATCTTAGTACAGACTCTTTAGATCTTACAGAGCTAATTATGGCCTTTGAAGAGCGTTTTGGATTTGAAATTCCACAAGAAGAAGCTGAAAAACTCTATATTGTCAGAGATGTAGTGGGCTACATTCAAAAAAAGCGCAATGAAAAAGAAAAAAAACCTCCTGCCGCTTAAGTTTTAGGGCTGCTTAATAGTAGCCCTAGGCCACTCTATTTTAGAGTATTTGGCTTCTTAAATTTGCACGCCTTGCAGAAGGCTTCAGAGAATTTTTACAAGAGGAATTATTCACTCTTGTCCAGGCTACAGTTTAAATGAGTATGTATCAGATCCTTTTTCTTTGCTTACAGGCTATTTCTTATTTCCTTTTAAAAAATTTTGCTACCACAGAAAGTTTGAGAAATTAAAAAAGTTATTTTCAATAAATTTTTTTATCTGAATAATAGGAAAATATGATACATTTACTTTCTTTTTTTTTAGTAGCCTGTTCTTTTATAGCTTTTGCAAATGATTCAAATTCAGAATCAGTGGTGCTTGGCTCTGTAGTGTCTCAACAAACACAACAAGACATATTAAAAGGAGATTTTCGAAAAAAAAATCCCTGTATTAGAGCTATTGTTCTTATTGCTAACGAAGATTGCATGCCAGCTCGGCTTTCTGAGACAAATCGCGAAGGGGTTTATGTACATCTTGATTCCCTAGAATGTATAGACAATCTTGTAGATGCTTTATCTGTTTACTTACAACAACCTCTTGATGAAAAGATTCTTTGTCAGATAGAGCAAACCATTCTCTCTTATTATTATAGCATTCGCTATCCCTTTATCCTCATTGAATTCCCCAATCAAAACATTAGCAATGGGATCTTGCATATTGTTGTCCGAGAGAGCACGATAGGAGAAATATGTATAGAGTCTAATGAAGATTACGCAATACATAAAATTATGGACTATATGCGTTTATGCCCAGGAGAGAGAATTAATGAATCTATCTTATTTAACGATGTAGCTTGGCTCAATCGTAATCCTTTTCGCCAAATAGACATTGTCTATCGGCCAGGTTATGAAGAAGACACAACGGATATTTTATTACGGACACATGCTAGAAGGCGTTTTAGATTATATGGCGGAGTAAATAATACGGGAGTCAAATCCATTCAAAGAGAGCGTTTTTTTGCTGGTTTTAACCTGACTAATTATCAGCAGATGCTCACCTATCAATACAACTCTTCTTTTAATACAAAGCGCTTTCAAGCCCATACCTTACAATATACCCTTCCTTGCGCCTGGCGCAACGTGCTCAACATTTATGGGGGATATGCAAGAGTGCGCCCTGAACTATCGCTACCTGCTACGCGCAATGAAGGCTGGAGTATGCAGATGAGCTTGCGTTATGTCATACCCTTTAAAACCTATTCACACCTTACCCATGAAATGAGTATAGGAGGAGATTTTAAGCGAACAAATAACACAGTAGAATTTTCGGATAACTCACCGACAATTGCAAATAATGTGAATCTAACACAGGCTATGCTTGAATATAAAGGAGCCTATTCCAGTAATCGCAATCGGATTGACTATCAAATCCAAGGATTTTGCTCACCTGGAAAATGGTTGGCAGATCAGAGCAATGCTTTATATGCTCAACTACGTCCGAACGCCAAAAATCATTGGATTTACGCACGATTAAATTGCACCGCTTCTCAAAAATTACCTAAAGATTTTTACATTTCTTTAGGGTTCAGTGGGCAATTATCCAACCAGAACCTAATCCCCAGCGAGCAATTTTATATTGGAGGATTTGATACCGTACGAGGTTACGATGAAAGAGAACTCAATACCGACACAGGGCTCTTTGTTCGTACAGAAGTACACACTCCTCCTTTTCGCTTTGCTAGATGCTATGATAAATTGGAACTGCTCGTATTTTTTGATTACGGTTATGCAAATAACCACACTCCCATTCCTCCTGAGGGTAAAGGTAGTCACTTAATGTCTGTTGGACCTGGTTTAAGATATGCATTTTCTCATTATTTTGCTGCCCGCTTAGATTATGGTATTCAGCTGTACCATAAAAATTTTTTTGGATCAAATCATCAAAGAGTGCATTTTGAGGTAACAGCCAGTTATTAATGTGTAAGAGGCAATATGAAAAAAATCGTTTTTAGTCTTCTCCTTTACTCGATTACAGCATATGCAGCTCCTGAAGGATTTGAATTGATTTCAGGCCAAGCCAGTCCGCCGCAAGTAGATTCTCAAGGACAGATGCATATCCAAAGCACCCAAGACTCTGTTGTGCATTGGGATAGTTTTTCTTTAACCCCTCAAGAAGTTCTTATTTTTGATCAAGCACAAGAAGCTTCTCGTATTCTAAACCGTGTTGTAGGCTCTGATCCCAGTGAGATTTTAGGCAAAATTCAATCCAATGGAATTGTCTACCTCATTAACCAAAATGGGATACTCATCGGTCCTGGTGGAGTGATTGAAACAGCTGGGTTTCTTGCTTCGACATTAGATAGTATCACCCAAGACCTTTTTGCAAAAAGTACCCTAGAATTCTTTAGTGAGCATCCTGGATCTATTGTCAATTTAGGTACGATTTCTTGCCCGTTAGGACAAGTTACTCTTCTAGCGCAAAATATTGATAACCAAGGAAACATCAATGGCTCTGTAAATGCCGTAGCTTGTACGCAAGCTACCTTGCAAATCGATAACCAAAGAGTTTTCATTCAAACCAATCAACAATTAGATACGCCAGATAACCTGCAATCTTTAAATACCTCTATCCAAAAAAATCTCTATGCTCATGCCATAAAACACAGTGGAAAAATTTCAAACCCTATCATTGCTACTCAAGAAGGATCCGTCTATCTCTTTGCTCAAAAAACAGAAGTTACAGGAGAGATAGAAGCTTTTGATATCCAATTATTAGGCAAAGAAGTCCTTCTTAAAGAGCAAGCGATTATAGATGCCTCTTCTGATACTCAAGGAGGAAATATCCTCATAGGAGGAGGATATAAAGGTCAAGACCCTCAAATTTCCCTAGCAGACCATGTATTGATCGAATCCCAAGTACAGATACAAGCCGATGCTAAGTACGCAGGCAATGGAGGAGAAATCATTATTTGGTCAAAAGAAAACACAGAGTTTTTAGGAAATCTTTCCGCTAAAGGAGGAAGTTTAGAAGGAGATGGGGGGTTTGCTGAAATATCTGGAAAACAATCCTTAAGCTTTAATGGTAGAGTAGACTTAACAGCTGCTCATGGCAAGGTGGGAAACCTATTGATCGACCCAGATATTCTTAATATTACACCTTCAGGGACAGACCCTGCTACAGGGCAAATTTTTCCAACCAACGGAACTGCCAATGTCAGTGGAAGTTCTATAGCGATCGCGCTTAATTCAGCAAATCTTATTCTACAAGCTAATGCTTCTATTAATATTTTAGATAGTATTAATAGCACAAGTTCTAATGACCTAACTTTACAGGGGGGGTCTATTTTTTCTTTAAGTAGCACCCCATCACAGATTACACTAAGTGGTGGCAATTTTCAAGCTGTGTTTAACGATGAGGATTCGTTTAATGCACCTACTGATGGACGTAATTCATTTGAGCTTTCAAATATACAGATCCGTACAAATGGGGGTAATATTGATATTCAACAAGGAAACTTCGCTAGTCAATACCGGGGAATGATTGTGATTAGTAGAGGTTCTATGTTAGATACTGCAGGTGGTTCTTTAACATGCACTTTGCATCCTAATAATAACGATAGTCAGGGTCAAGGGATTTTGGTAGCAGATTCTACTATTACTGCAGGAGATTGTATCTTAAACGGGGCAGGAAGATCAGGAATTGTTTTTCAAAGCTCTACATTAACTGCAGCTAGTATACTTGCAACAGGTGTAGCAAAAGAAGACAGATTGGAAGGGATTATTTTAGAAAGCAATTCTACTTGGACTGCAAGTACTGGAGAGATTGTTTTAAATGGTCAAGCAGAAAATACTAATGGGACAGGTATCTCTGTTGACAGCTCAGAGATTAGAGCTCTAAATAATTCTGTTACTCTTCATTGTAATGTAGGGTCAATAGAGCTAGATGATGGAGTTGTTAGTTGTGGAGGAGATGGAGTATTGATGGTAAATTCTCCACAAGATTGTCGTTTATTAGCTTCTTTTACTGGGAGTACAATGCGAGTTAATAGTGGCATAGCTAATTTTACCGTTGGGCGTGACTTGGTACTTACTTCAGGCTCTTTAACTGGAACATCTAGTGCAACCATAGGGAGTGAAAATGCAAATCTTACAGGAGGCTCCCTACAGTTTGATATAGGAAGAAATGTTTCTCTTACCTCAAATAATCAGTTGAACCATGCTTTAATTGGGTATGGAGACTTGGATACACTTTCTAATGTAACAGGAGACATCCTCTTTAATCATGTCGGTGGCGATATGACTTTAATGGCAAATAATGGGTTTGCACAAATCGGTCATTTAAGTGGAGGTAGCGGTTCAAATACCCTAAATGGGGACATTTCTCTAATCGTCGATGGCTCGATTTCTGTGATAGGTAGTAGTTCAAGAGCAGCCAGTTATGCGCAAATTGGCCATGGTAGTAGTGATGCTCCTTTTACTACAACAGGACAACTAACCGCTATTGCAGGGAAGAATATCATTATGCAGTCCAATGTAGGGTCTGCTAATATCGTCAATGCTGGAGGTGATATTACCCTTGTTGCAGATAATATTTTCCCTGTTGCTCCATTAATAGGATCTGGATTTTTTAGTATTAACTCTAATTTATCTGCTAGTGGAGAGGTGCGCATTTATACAGCTGCTCGTAGCCAAAACCAAATCAATGATCTCATTAATGGTTCGCCTTTTGTACCAGGGACGCTTTTTGTAGATACAAATGAAGAGAAGTGGGCTGTTTACTATCCAGGAGGGATTTATGGAGGAGGACCTTTTACGATTTACTATAAAGATGGAACAATAGAAGCAATAGAGGAGGTATTTCAGCTTAGTGTAGATCAAGCAGAGCTTTCAAATATAGTACAGAGTTTTCGTATGGAAAATACACCCATTTATCAAGCAAATTTAGACTATTTCTCTGAAAGAGAGTGGCTTTTCTTTGATCCTTATCGCAGAATATTGCGCTACAGAACAAATTTGAGGTATTTCATAGGGCATTAAGAGCTTAATTTACTAATCGGCTTAGAAAAGTGCTATGCTAAAAAAAGTGGCATTAAAAAATCTTCGTTCTGGATTTAATAGAAAAAAAGATAAATACAAGAAAGCTACTTAATGTGAGCAGAATTGCTGAGAGAGCATTGACGATAGGAGAGATTCCTGATCGTAACATGGATAGTATGTAGAGAGAAAGGGTTTGACTATCACTGCCAGCGCAAAAATAGGAAAGAATAAAGTCATCAAAAGAGAGAATAAAAACTAGTAGCCCTGTTGCAATAAGAGAGGGTCGCAATAGGGGTAGTATTACGCGTAGAAACGTCTGAATAGGTGTGGCTCCTAGTACTAAAGAGGCTTCTGTCATACGACCATCCAATTCCAAGAATCGAGCATAAACAATAGGAACAACAAACCCTAATCCTAAAACGGTATGCGCGACAATTAAAGTGCCAAGTCCTAAAGAAACCTTAATTATGGTAAAGAACCCGAGTAAACCAATTGCTAGGACTGTTTCAGGAATGATGAGATTCCCATAGAATAGCGTTAAAAAAGTACGGATTCTTCCTCCTTGAGAGCAGTAAAAGATTAAAAAAATACCCATTAATAGACTTAAAAGCGTTGCAGAAAAAGCTACGATTAAAGAGTTAAGAAAAGCTTGCCAAAGGTGCTCTGTTTGAAATAGCTCTACATACCAATTCCAAGTAAATCCTTGCCAGGGAGAAGGAAAAGAAGCTGTGTTAAAAGAAAAGACAAGAAGAACAATTAAGGGAACATAGAGGAATAAATAAACCGCTGCAATAGATACAAGGGAAATGACTTTTGCTAAACTATTTTTTTGTTTCATAAACGCGTCCGGGGATCATACGATCGATTAAAAAATAGAGAAGAATAGCACTTAGTAAAAGACAAACCGAAGCCACTGCTGTAAAAGCAGCTCCCAATGAACTTGTTTGTTCGTCTAGAATAAAGCTAGAGATTACAGTCCCCACAAACATCCACTTATCTCCACCCATGAGCTCTGGAATAGCAAACTCGCCAAAAGAAGGAATAAATACTAAGAAAAATCCTGTCTGTAGTCCTCGTTTAGTTAAAGGCAGTATCACGCGGCGCAGAGTATGAAACCAACTTGCACCTAAATTATAAGAAGCCTCGATAAGACGATTATCAATTTGTTCCATAGTCGAGTAAAGAGGCATAACCATGAAAGGCAAGTAGTAATAGACCATCATAGTCATGATAGCAAAAGGGGTATTTAACATATGTAAGGGATTGTCTATAATCCCTATTAATTGCAAGAATTGATTAATAATTCCTTTTTTTTCCAATACAAAGAACCAGGCGTATACATGTAAAAGAAAGTTAGTCCAGAAAGGTATAATCAATAAAAAGAGCAGCACGTTTTTAAATCTCTTACTATTAAATGTCAAAAAGTAAGCAAGAGGATAGGCAATGATTAAACAAATACAAGCATTGCTCAGGGCCAAGATTAAAGAGTTGAAAATTACTTTTAAATATACAGGACGTAAAAAAAAGGTAATTTTTTGTAGAGTGATGCCTCCGATAGCTCCTGTATCTGTTATGTACAGAAAGCTGGTAATAAAGATTATCGCAAGTGGTAAATAGAAAAATAACACCTGCCAAATCATTGCAGGCGATCCTAGGGAAAATGGCAGATTAGAAGAGACTTTTGATTTCATTTTTCTAAAATCACCACGTTCTCTTTTTGCCAATATAAAAACACTTCATTGTCATAATCAATAACCTCTTGTGGAAAATGCTCTTCATTTTGCTCAAAAACTTGAACCCGCATTCCATTTTTTATTAAAATGTTATATTGAGTAGATCTTCCATGATAAACAATAGATTGAACGGAGCCTTTTAGAGTATTAGAAAAGTTAGGAACAGCTTTTTTAGAGATGAAAATCTTTTCAGGTCGCAAGCTAATCATGATCTGGCGTCCTTCGTTCATCCATTCTTTTTTTTGTGGAATATCAATTTTAAATCGACCTAGATTAGGAATGTCAATTTCAGGACCCTGACTTAAGTAGCGTAATTGACCACTGAAAATGTTTGTGGTTCCTACAAATTTTGCAACAAAAGAAGAGATGGGGAATTCATAAATTTCTTTAGGGGTACCTATCTGCTCTATTTCTCCTTTGTGGTTCATGATGGCCATTTGATCAGCTACGGTTAAGGCTTCAAATTGATCATGGGTAACATAGATAAAAGTGGTTTTTAGTTTATCTTGTAGCTCGATTAATTCAATTAACATCTTTTCGCGCAGCTTAAAATCTAAAGCAGCAAGAGGCTCGTCTAAAAGTAGAACTGTTGGCTCGTCTACGATAGCTCTAGCTAAGGCAACGCGTTGTTGTTGACCTCCAGAAAGTTGGCTAGGGTATTTATAGATATGTTGTTCCAAATGAAAAGATTCCAGGATCTTAATGACTTTTTTCTGAATGACTTCTTTGGGGAGCTTTTTAAGTTTTAGGCTATAGGCAACATTATTAAATACGTTTAGGTGAGGGAAAAGAGCATAATTTTGAAATACTATATTGATAGGTCTTTTGTAAATAGGCCAATTAGTGATCTCATTATTTCCTAAATAGATTCTTCCTGATTCAGCACTCTCTAAACCAGCAATTAGTCTGAGTAGAGTGGTCTTACCGCATCCACTCGGACCTAAAAGAGCAAAAAATTTACCGGCTGGAATCGTTAAGTTGACTTCTGGAATAATAACTCCGCCATCTAGAGATTTTCTTAAAGCTTCTAACCGTATGCTTCGTGTTTTTTGTGTGATCATTTTGTTATCCGATAGCTGGTTCATTCTTTAACCTTTACAGGTGCTTAATTTTATGATCAAAATGTTTTACTGCATAGTATTTTTAGAGCAAATGGGAGAAGCTTATCTTTTTTATTTTTCTAAACTAGCTTTTTAATATATATATATTTTTCAAATCCTCTTTTTTATCCTTTGTTTAAATTTTTTTAGTTATTTTAAAGAACTTCCAAGTGGAATCTTTCCTTGAGATAAAACCTATTCTTTTTTATTTTTTCTAGAGTAGTTGATTTTATAGATGCATAACAAAAGTTTAGATATGAAACAAACAAAACTTGTGATTATTGGCTCTGGGCCTGCTGCTCTTACTGCTGCTATTTATGCAGCTCGTGCACATTTAGAGCCCGTTGTCTTTGAGGGCTTTTCTTCTGGACCAGTTGGGGGACAGCTAATGACAACAACCGATGTAGAAAATTTTCCTGGTTTTCCTGAAGGAATACAAGGACCTGAGCTGATGGAGCGTATGCGCAAACAAGCAACACGTTTTGGAGCACAAATTTTGACAGAAGACGTGATTGCAGTAGAATTGAAAAAAAGGCCATTTATGATAAAGGGACGTCGAACTTCAATACAAGCAGATGCATTGGTAATTGCAACAGGCGCTACAGCTCGTCGTCTTAATGTACCAGGAGCAGGGGATAAGGAATTTTGGCAAAAAGGAGTTACTGCATGTGCTGTATGCGATGGAGCGTCTCCTATTTTTCGCAATCAAGATTTATATGTGATTGGAGGAGGAGATACTGCTGTAGAAGAGGCGATCTTTCTAACAAAATATGGAAAGAAAGTCTTTTTGGTGCATCGTAGAGAAGAATTGCGTGCTTCTGAAATTATGGCTGATCGTGTAAAAAAGCATCCTAAAATAGAGATTCTTTGGAACCAGGAATTAGTACGTATCGAAGGGGATACGGTTGTGCGCAGAGTGTTTTTAAAAAATGTGAAAACCCATCAAGAAAGTACTTTCTCAGCGGGGGGGGTATTTTTTGCCATTGGACATGATCCTAATACTAAATTTTTAGAAAATCAACTCAAGTTAAAAGAAAACAACTATATTCATATAGAGCCAGGAAGCTCTAAAACCAGCATGGAGGGAGTTTTTGCCGCTGGAGATGTGCATGATCATGTTTACCGTCAAGCTGTTACAGCAGCGGCAACTGGATGTATAGCTGCATTAGATGCAGAGAGATGGCTATCTGAAAAAGGACATCTTTAAAGTCATGGCTCTACTTACCAAAATTGTTATTCTTCTTCCTTTAAGTTGTTTTGCTTTAACAACAAAACCTTGGTTATCTAATCTGTTTGAAGCAGATTTGATACCAGGATACACCTATCGGCATTATCCCGCCGTACAAGGGGCAAATAAGCCCTTTGCTTCAAATGATCAGATTTTATCACTTGGATTAGGTGCTACTCTATCTACACATTTTGATTTTGAGTTAGAATTAGAAGTTGCTAATACAACCCAGCAGTCTTGGGGGATGCGTAGTGGTGCTATGCAAATGCGTTACCTATGGTTAGACGATGTTGCAGGAGATCCTATAAGTTTTCTTACAGGATTTAGTTTACGCGATGTTTCTAAACGAAATCTGCGTGATGTGAGCTGTCCTTATGCTGCTCGCATAAATTGGGAATTATTTTCAGCGATTGGCAAAGAATTCTCAGATGGAGCTAATTGGACTACCCGTATCTACGCTTGGTTAGCAGCAGGAATTGCTAACCGAGGCTCTTGGTGGACAAGGCAAGAAATCTCCTATGAGAGTAATTGGTGCGATCGCCATAATTTAAAATTATTTTCACAGGGTGATTTTGGTTTTGGAGATCTTCAGCAAATAGTAGTAGATCATTTTAATGGCTGGGGAAAGTATCATCATCAATCCATTGATTTAGGTATCTGTTATAGATATCAGCTAGATTATTATGGTACTTTTAGTATAAATTATGCCTATCGTGTGTTTGCAAGAACATTTCCTGAGAAAGTACATTGCCTGACTTTAATGTATTGCTTTCCTTTCTGTTTGTTTTAATTCTTTGTCCATAAGGCAGTAGCTGTTGCATACGACCTGCAATGACTCATGGAGAGAAGCATACAGGTTCCCTTGGTTTTCTTTTGGAGTTTTGTACTGAAATGGACAAGAGGTTTTCCAGAAACACCATTAATAATTTCTATATCTTGCCAAGTGATGTGTTCGGTAAAGCCTGTTCCTAGAGCTTTTACAATGGCTTCTTTTGCGGAAAAACGTGCTGCAAAATGAGGAATAGGGTCTTTGTATTTTAAGCAATAATCTCGTTCTTTGGGCGTAAATATCCGAGAGATAAGACGATACCCATGATTGTCAATACTTTGTCTAATTCTTTCAATTTCAATAATATCTGTTCCAAGTCCTAAAATATGACTACTCATGACTCTCTTCGTGCTCATACCCCTGATCGGATTCACCATCCATTGCATTACAAAATACCATGCGTCCTGAACTGGTATGTTTAACGGAGAGAACCTTTGCATCAACTATATCGCCTATATAATTCCCACCACCATTGATAACAACCATTGTCCCATCATCTAGATAACCAACCCCTTGTCTGGGTTCTTTGCCATAGCGTTGTACTTTAATTTTTATAAATTCTCCTGCCTGCATTAAAGGTTTTAAGGAGTTAGAAAGGGTATGGATGTTAATGACACGGATGTCTTCAATTTCAGCAATTTGCATACGGCTAATATCGGCTGTGAGTAGGTTTGCGTCTAAGAGGCGAGCTAAGCGCAGTAGTTTACCTTGTATATCTTTAACATCTGGAAAATCCGTATCATTGAAGCGTAGGCCTAATTCAGCAATCAGTTCAATTTTTTTAAGTACTTCTAAACATTTTTTAGCTTTAAGTTTGGAAAATTCATCGCCAATTTCTGCTTGAGTATAAAGCTCTTTAATAATAAAGCGGGGAATAATAATTTGATTATCTAATAAACCAGTAGTAGCAAGATCAATAATTCGAGCATCTGAGAGAACAGAACTATCAATGATTAAATCTTTTTTCTTTTCTACTGTAGGAGCAAATTTAATAAAAGGGATGCTTACATAGAGTTCATCCGCTGCTCTTAATGTCATAATTGTCCCCAGATATGTACCAAATAAGAATAAGGCAATTTTTAACATCTCTAAAGTTTGAGGTTGCAGGGAAATCGACGCACGACTGATATCTAAAATAGCATCGAATACTAGCACCAGAGCCTGTCCCATTAGATAGCCAAGAAAGATACCAATAACTGCGATATTAAAAGAGCGTAAATTAAACCTTTTAAATAAAAGGTCAAAGCTAATGAGAAATAATCCAAAGACAAAGCCTATTAATACGCCGATAAGAATATTGGTTTGTATGCTTCCAGGAGTATTGGAGATCATAAATGTTGTCATGAAAAATACACTTAAGAGCACAAAGAGTATGCGCATAAAGGCAACAGAGAGATTCATGAAGTTCTCCTAAGATAAAACGTAAAGAGTCGAATAAAAATTTTGTTTTTACTAAAATATTTATATCCATTTTAGATAGCAATACCTTTTTTGTCGATAAGCTTAGCTTTGAATTTAGACTATTAGTTTAACAGAATATTCTGTTAGTCTTATTAGACAAACTAACAGGAGCATGAATATGCATTTAGGTCGATTTGGATGGATTGTGGTAAGTGGAATAATATGGCTGATTATAGGTGGTTTTTTGTTGTCAATGGGACTTTATTTGCTGATTTTACAATCTTCTCTACAAAATCGAGAACACATTATGGCTTTGGTTTGCTTAGGACTGGTTTTGGGATTCATAAAAGGGAGCTTTATTCTTTCTAAAACCGCAAAAAAAGCGATAAAAAGAATATCCTTGATTCCAGAGCCTATTTCTATTCTAAGGGTATATCCTCCTGTATACTTAGGTTTGATCATTGGTATGATGCTATTGGGAATGGGTTTAAAATGGTTAGAAATAAGCTCTATTCGAGGTATAATCGATATAGCAGTGGGATTTGCTTTAATGAGTGCTTCTAGAGTCTATTTCCAGTCAGCCTATATATTAAAACAACAGAGATAGCTTATTTTATGTTTGGATTTTTGTATTGGGACCCTAATCCAGCGGTATTTCATTTTCTACTTCCTCTCATTCACAGACCATTGATGTGGTATGGTGTTTTATTTGCGCTAGGGTTTATTATAGGATATTCTATTTTTCGTTATTGTTGGCTACGTTATCTTTTATTTTCTGTAAAGTTTTCTAACCGAGATATTATTTGCTGGCCTTTGTTTTTACAAAAAAACCATAAGTCTTCCTATTTACAAATACTTTTCGGAGCATTTCCTCAAAAAGTGAAACGGTTTTGTCAACAAAAACCATATCAGGAAAATGTCCCAGAGGAAATAAAGAAAGAGGTAATTCAAGCAATAAATCATACCGTTGATCATCCAATCGATCTTCCAAATCCTCCTCAAGCAGAACCATCTCTTATAAACTTTGCTAAAAAATATATGAGCGCTTTTCAACTAGAAAGGGTGCAGTCTTTTTTTAGAGTGGACACTTGGCTTCAGCCTTGGGTCTTGTCTTTTAGAAAACGCAATACCGCTGTTATAGAAAGATTAACCACCTATTTGATTATAGGGATGCTCATTGGAGCTAAGCTCGGTGACTTTATTTTTTACCAAAACTGGATGATTATTTATCAAAATCCTCAAGCGCTTTTTGCTTTTTGGGAAGCAGGCCTTGCCAGCCACGGTGCTGCTTTGGGAATTCTAGTTACTTTATGGCTGTTTTGTCATAGGTATAAGCTTAACATTTTGCATATAGTTGATTTAGTTGTTATTCCCACTCCTTTAGTTGGATCTTTTATTCGTTTAGGAAATTTTGTCAATCAGGAGATTTTAGGTGTTCCAACAGATCTTCCCTGGGGGGTAATTTTTTTACATCCTGTAGGATCTGCAGCTATTGTTGCGCGCCATCCTGTACAATTATATGAAGCATTTAGTTACGCGGTTCTAACTGTTTGTCTATTTTTCTTATGGAAAAAAGAGCCGTCTTTAACGCACAAAGGAAGAATAACCGGTTGGTTTTTCCTTTCTGTTTTTAGTGTTCGGTTTATCTTAGAATTTTTTAAAGAAGAACAAAGTGCTTATCTCATATATTTACCCCTTAAAATGGGGCAAATTTTAAGCATCCCTTTTATTTTGTTTGGGATTTGGCTTCTTTATCGATCTTATAAAAAAGTTTTTCGCAGAACTTAGCATCGATAGGGATTAGAGGAAGAATATCTTGACTTAACTTATCTATTTGACTATGCAGTTCTTGAAAGGAAAGGGGCTTTATATAAATGATATGCCATTTAATAAATCTTTCTATACAAGATTCTGTTGAGTAAGAAAACAGGTTATACCACGCGTATTTATATAAGATCCATATACGTCTAGAAAGCTGATCAGCACATGTAATTAATTTAGGATGTTTTTGTAAATATTCTTCATAAACTTGATTTACAAATTGCTCGTGGGTCTCAAAAGTTGCTTGGGTCCATTTTTGATAAATAAACTGTAGTAAAAAAGGATCTATACCGATTTCAATTTTCTGACAAAGTAGATCTCCTTGGATGACCCAAGGATAGATTTTTTTTTCAATTTCTTTCCATTTTTTATTTTTTATCAATTCTTTTACTTTTTTAAAAAATTGATTGGTTATTTGCAGTAGATGATAGAAGCTTTGTTTGGGATTATCAATTAACGCATTGGAAATTTCCTCTTCTATTTTTCTTGCAATACAAGCGGGGATTTTTTGTAACAACTTTTCGTCAAATGTAAGATTTTTCCAAATAAGAATTTCTAAAAGTTCTTTTTGCTCTGTTAAATTAGGTAAAAGAATAGCTTCTTGATAGGCATTCCAGATCGTGAGTAATACATGTTCTATGGAATGACAAAGACGATCATTTTGCATTAATGCAAGCTCTGCCATGATAAAAGTATAGATTACCTGCGGTAAGTTAGGCTTTTTTTCCTTATTTACAGGATACACGGCTAAAATAGCTTCTTTTAACTCAAGTTGAGTTAAAGTTTTTGGCATTTGAGCAGCCAAAGCATAAAGGGCTATAATTCGTTTGAGTTGATCGCATAAAGCACTCTTTGATTTTTTATATAGACTGTGTCTACGTAGAAAATTTTCTAAATATACTCTTTGTTCTTTTGAAGCGAATGTTTCAAAAGAGAGGGTAGGATATAATTTGTCTGCAAGGAGTAGAGAAATATAATCATGGATGATTTCTTCAGAAATAGACAAAGGAAAAGTGTAAAGTGCACGAAGGCTCATGAGTACGTTGTATTCTAGCTGGCGATGCGTAATATTAGGGTGTTTTGCTGTTTCTTCTAAAATGGTTTTTACTATGATTTCATCTGTTTGATTATATTCATAGTAAGGACTGATATGATAATTTAGGTGAGGATCTAGCTGGCATTGAGTAGTCCAGATCATTTTTGTCAGCTCTTCTAGCTGAGGTTCTTCTCCATCAATTGCTGCAATGCATTCACTAATTCGACTTGCCATCTGGTAAGCAGGATAATAGGGAACAGAAAAATGAGGTTTTTTTAAATATAGGTGGTTTTTGAGATTTTGCTTAATTAAAAAAAGGATATTTACTTTACCTTCATCAGTGATAGCTTCCGGTTGATCTTGAATTTGTTTCGTGTATAAAACAAGTTTTTCCCATGTTTTTTTTATCGCGGAAACACTGATTCGAAATTGAGGGAATTTCTCTTGAAATTCAGGGGTCATTTTTTTTAGAAGATACTGCTCTAATTGTATAGACCAGGTTTTAGTCGGAGCATTTTGTATCTCTTGTTTCATTCTTCGAGATAAAAATAAACTTACTTCAGAGTAAGGATGATATAGCTCTGGTACTTCATCAATCGGAATCAGATAGGAACAAGAACATTCTTTATTTGATTTTCTTTTTGTAGACCGATTTAAAGAGCCAAATAAATTGTCATTAGGCTTTGTTAGTTTAGTCATGAATTTCTTACAATAAGTAAACTGTTTTTTTATAATGTGTATTTTCTTATCTAGCTGAGTTGATTTTTTTTGTCTAATAAAATTTTAAAATAAATAGAAAAGATAAATAATTTTAATAAGTTTAAAACAAAAAAATATCAATGAGAGTTTACTCTCATCTATGTTTTTAACTAATTTTATGCTCTTATTTAAGTTTCATTAAATTTTGAAAAATAATAATTTATTTTCTAATTCATGAAGCATTTTGCAAATAAAAAAATAGACGATAATAAATGTCTCTTTTTCTTTTGGGCTTAGAAATAAAAATCATTTGGTTGCTTTTGTAGAAATTTATGATAAACTATTTATCCAAAAAGGAGGACTAAGATGTCTAGCTTTTTTCAGTATTTGATCATTTTATTAAATTTTGCTTTCTTAAATCCCATACAATCTTTAGAGGTACAAAAAGTGGAACCTAAACAATCTTTAGAAGTAGAACAAGTAGATCTTAAAACGCCTATTGTTATTTTTGAAACAAATCTCGGTACAATTGAATTGCAGCTCTTTCCTGATATTGCTCCTAAGGCCTGCGAAAACTTTTTAGGTTTGATAGAAAAACAAAAGTATGATGGAACTATTTTTCACCGAGTCATTAAAGGATTTATGATTCAAGGAGGGGACCCTAAAGGAAATGGTACTGGAGGAGAATCCATTTGGGGCAAAAGTTTTGAAGATGAGGTAACAGTTGAAAAAACATTCAATAAAAAAGGCCTGCTTGCAATGGCTAACTCAGGGCCTAACACAAATGGTAGCCAGTTCTTTATTACCACAACAGACAATGCTCATTGGCTTAATAATAAGCACACCATTTTTGGTAAAGTGGTAAATGGCTATGAAACGGTAGAAAAAATTGAGGAAAGTAAAACAAACAGAGTTGATAAACCTTTGGAAGAAGTTAAAATTCTTAAAGCTTCTATAAAGCCTTAAATTTTCTTCATATAATTAGGGCTGGAGTCCTCCAGCCTTAAAGTATCTCGAATATTCCTCCTAATTTTTCAAAGTTTATTATAGAATAATAAAAAAATTTTTATTTAATTAATAATTAAAGTTTTATAATAATATATTATATTTTTTATTTACATGTTATTATAAATAATTGCACAATGTAAATTAAGAATAAGAAAAATACTATCTTCTATTTTTAATAGAGAGCTTCTATGATTATTGAGGTTTGCATAGCAGTAAGTACCCTAGCCTTTGTAGTTTTAGTCATTTTTTTAGTTATGACGCTGCGCAGCTCTTGTGCAACTTTAAAAAAAACTAAACACACTCTAACTAAAGTAGAAGGGGAATTAAAAGAAATCTCTGCTGAAAGCGTTACGTTACTTAAAAACGTAAATGATTTAACCGTAGATATAAAGGAAAAATCAGAGTCTTTAAATTTTCTATTTACTCCATTGCTTAAACTCTCTCATGGAAAATCCCATAAAACAAATACCTATGAAAAACTTACAGAAGTAATTAATTATGTGACAGATGCAGTGATTCTACTGAAAAAAATAAAGGATAAGTAATATGTCAAATTACCATAAAGATACAAAGAATATCCTTCTAGGAGCCCTTATCGGAAGCGCTATTGGAGCTAGTATCATTATTCTTTTAAAAAGCTCTTCTTATAAAGACAGGAAATCAACCCTGCATTTTATAGGCAAGGCTCTTGCTAACGCAGGAGAAGTTGTTAAAGACAAAATTGAGGATCCTGAGAGTTTACTCAAAGAGCTAGATAAGAAGATTGCGAAAAACGAGGATAAGTTAGCTGATATCTTAGAATTGGCAGCTGCCGGAATGCAGTTATGGAAAAAACTAACAAAATGAGGGTAAAAATGTTTCAATCAGACCATTCATGCAAAAATCTATTTTTGGGAACCTTCTTAGGAATTGCTGTAGGGGCCCTTGCCACCCTATATTTAGGCACTAATGGAGGAAAAAGACTTCAAAAAGACGTTCTAAATAAATTGTTTAAAGAAGCTAAAAAACCTCGAATTAAGAAAGTTGCTAAACGCATTAAAAAATAGTTAAAAAGAGCCCGCTCTTAGTAGTAAATCATCATTTTCTACTTCTATAGAAGATTTTTTTTATTTATTCTTATCATTAAATAATAATTATATTTATTTTAATATTGTACATTTATATTATATTCACAATTAACATGTGAATTTAAATTTAATAAACATTTTAAAGTTAAATTATGTCTATTTCAAGTTCTTCTGTAAATAAGAATAAAGCTCTTTTATTTTTAAAAAACTTCAGCGAACTAAATCAACTTACTATCAAAGATTTACCAAACTCATTGGAATCCTTGATAAAATCTTTTGTAGATAAATCATTAAAAAATACAACCCATATTTTTGAGAAATTTATCAAAGATCAAGAACAGCAAAAAGCTTTTCTGGAAAAGAATAGCTTTTCTCAGCAATGGCGCTTAGTTTTTTCCATATATCCCGATTTTTGCCAATCTTCTCTTGAAGATATTTTTCTTGCTGCTATCCAAGCGACTCCAAGTTCCTCTAAAGAGGAGGCTCAACAGATATATACCCACTTAATAGAACATCCAGGGGTTAACCTTCATCAGATTTATGCCCAGAGATGTTCTGCAGAGGTTTTCGCTTGGATGCAAAATGAAATTTATAATCTGCCTTGTGATTCTATCTTATTATTATTGAAAATTTGGCGAAATTTTGATCAGTATATAGATCAAAATATAGATCAAACATGGAAGGCTTTATTATCCTTGCCTAGCTTGAGTAGTTCACATAGAAAAGAGCTAACACTATTTCAATCAAAGCAAAATTTTATAAATAGAAATCATAAGGCTCTACAAATCGTTAAATTAGAATCTGTGTCTACTCCAGGGGATTTGAGAATTCCAACAGCTAGAAAGCATCTTAATCCAACTAGAAAGCATCTTAATCAATATGTATTATGGGCTAAAGTTCTTAATGTTTTTTTGAATAAAGTAGCAGATGCCTGTGGATTAAATATTGTAGGATTTATAAAGAATTCATGGGAGTATCAGCTCTTATATACTCCTAGAGATATTTCCTCTAAAATTCTTGCTTGGAGAGCTAAAAACATATTTCTTTTATATCAAGAAAAGCTCAAAAATTTTATAGAGTTTTTTGATGAGGTGATTGAACCTTTAAAAGAAGCAAAGCAAAAAGTAGGTGAATTAAAATGTATGCTAGAGATAAAGCAAGAAGGTATTCCTATCTATAGAAATTCAAACTTAGAGAGAATGAAGGTGATAAGAGGGGCTTCTCTAGAAGAAATAAAAAGAGATAAAACAAATAAGCCTGTGTCAGAAAAGGAAATTAAAGCCTATCTAGAAAAATGGAGGAAAATAGAAAATTCCTTACAAATAGAGCTTATGAAGCCTGTGGCATTTCGAGAAGATATTTCTAATATTGAATATTTGATGAAGAAATTGAGCGATTCTTTCCAAGTAAAAGAATCCAAGCAAGAGATTACACAGGAGCAAATTGCACTTATTGAAAAAAATCAGAAAGAACTTATACAAGCAGAATACGAATATAGTTCTTCTCAAAAAAAAACATTTGCTGCTCCTATAAAAGAATCTGATAGCGATAGTGAAGTCATAGAGGATTCAAGCTCTTCAGACAGCGAATCAATGAGCGTAACCGCTTCTAATACACCAACATTGTTTAAAGTATCCTTTGCTGAAATCGACGCGTTTTTAAAAGAAGGTGGTCAAGTAAATGGATTTTTAAGCAAAACCATTGATGGCATGTTAAAACAGTTAAAAATACATCTTTCAAAAACACAAGTTCACATTTCAGATGAGTTAAACATTATACGAAAAGAGAAGATAAAGGAAATACATACTCAGTTAGTCATTGCAACAGCAGCTCTTGAACTAATCATACAAGCAATAGAGGATCAAAGATTTGATAGAGTGGTTTTAGGATTTCGCAGTAGCTTAATCCACTGTCATTTTGCTATAGAACAAATGCTTTCTTTAAAAGTTTTAATAGAAAATACAGAAATTACAAATACTCATGATTTAATCGAGTTAGCAGAAAAAGCTCATATAGACAACCTGGAAGAGAAAAGGGGATTTTTAAAGGATATTGGAATACATCTTTGGTTTTGCTATCCAGAGGATTATCGATTTTTTTACCCAGAAGAAAGTACTCATCCAAAACCCTTTATCTTTTTACAAAAATTATTACATCTTTATAAAAATAAAGAGGAGTTAGATCTAGTTGTGCTAAGAGAAGCGGTTCAATTGTGCTTTGGAATGTATAGCCAAACCATAGAGTTTATTACAGAAGCCTCTTCATTTCCTCAAGAGAATGTTTGTGGGTTTTTAAAAAAAATGGATGAAGTGCAAAAGCAAATCCAGAGTAAAATGGAAAACAGGGATTTTAATAAGATCTTTAGCAGAAATAAAACATCTATATCAAAAAAATGCAACCAAGCATTAGACATGCTTAAATCAGTGAATAAATTAGAGAATATCCAAGATTTTGAAGAGCTGTTACTGCCCATTAATACAATAAAAGGATATCTAGAATTGATTAAAATTTCTTTATTTCTTCCTCAAGAGGCTCATTCTTTGCAAGAATTTTTCCAAGTAGAAACAATGGTAAACATGGATAAATTATTTAAACATCTGTTTAGAGCAATTATTTTCTTGCAAACAGGAAAAAATAACTATTCTCATAATTTATTAGCTCTTCTTCAATTAACGGAAAACTTCTATAAAAAAGATTTAATAACAGGACAGGATAGGCTTGATCTTAAAGATCTTAATATAAGTATCGCACATCACTATTTACATAAAAATTCTAGTATTTCTTTAAAACGAGACTATAGATATATTTGGGATTTGGCTTATAGATTAAATTTACTTTCTGCAAGAGACTTTACTCTTATTGATCAAAGGCGTAAAATTTCTTATCAAAATTTAAAGCTAGAAATAGGAAAAATCTTTGAAAGCATGAATCATGCTTTTAAGCTATTTATTAAACTTTTAAGTCCTGTAATAACCGAAGTAGAGCAACTAAGTAGTTTTTCTGAATAGACTTAAATGCTTCGAGCTTTTTTTGACCTAGAAGAAAACTGCTTGCTTATTTTAGCAGCTACAAGAAATACTCTTTGTAGCACCACTTTTAAAAATACGAGGATATTTTTTATGAATCAAGCTACAATTGCGGGACATTTAGGTTCTGATCCAGAAGTTAAGTTTACCCCATCAGGTCGAAAAGTTACCTCTTTGCGTGTAGCTGCACGTGCGCGTAAAGGGGGAAAAGATGAGACAATTTGGTGGAGGGTTACTATTTGGGGCGAACAATTTGATAAAATGATGACTTATTTTAAGAAAGGCAGCCCTATTATAGTTCAAGGAGAAATGGACTTAGAAATCTTTACAAATCGAGAGGGGAAGTCTCAGATTTCAGCAGGAATTACAGCTCACAATATCATGTTTAGTCCTTTTGGTCGCACAGACCAAGCAAGTCAAACAACCGATGCTCCATTAAAAGAAGAGAGCGTTCATGCCAAGCCACTTTTAAGTAACGAATCATTCGATGCAGAAGAGGAGATTCCTTTTTAATTATTATGATTAAAATTACCCATATTTCCGATCCAAAAAAACGAAAACATGCTGATGTTGTGATCTGTCCTTTGTGGAAAACAAAGACACAAGCGCAAATAGCTCTTGAATTACAAGAATTTGATGCTCTTATAAAGATTTCATTGGATGACTTTTCCGGTAAAAAAGGGGAAACGCTTTTATTGTATCGCGAAAAAGGAATAGAAAAGAGGATTCTTTTATTAGGGTTAGGAGAAAAAGCTAACTGTCAAACAGAAACGTTGCGCCAGGCTTATGCAAGTGCAATCAAGCAGCTAAGAGCTAAAAATCTCAAGAGCTGTAATGTGCTTTTGCCTTCTTTTGACAAAAAAGAGAGCTCTTCTATTGTCCGAGCTAGTTTAGAGGGATTAATCCTAGCGAATTACGCTTTTGATTGTTTTAAAAGCAATCCTCTTAATGCACCTTTGGAGAATGCATGCATTTGCGGTGTAGAGCCATCCTATGCTTCTTTAATCAGGAAGGTAGAACAGATTATGCAAGGAGTATATCTTACACGTGATTTAGTGAATAATAATGCTGATGATTCTCACGTAGAAGGTTTAATCAAAATAGCAAAGGATTTAAGTAAAGACTGTAAGAAGCTTAAAGTAATCGTCTTACGTGAAAAACAATTAGAAAAAGAGCAGATGAATTTATTGCTAGCTGTGGGAAAAGCAAGCATTCACCCTCCTGCTTTAGTTGTTTTAGAATACATGGGAGATCCTTCTTCTAAAGAAAAAATAGCACTTGTAGGAAAAGGGATTACTTTTGATACAGGTGGTCTTAATTTGAAAACCACAGGGCATATAGAGGCGATGAAATGCGATATGGCCGGTAGTGCTTGTGTATTGGGTGTAATACAGAGCCTTTGTAGCTTAAAAACTAAGAAAAACGTTATTGGCGTACTTGCTCTAGCAGAAAATGCAATAGGCCCTAGTAGCTATAAACCAGGAGATGTATATACCAGTCGTTTAGGGAAAACGGTGGAAATTGGTAATACAGATGCAGAAGGGAGACTTGTTTTAGCAGATGCTCTTTCTTATGTTGAAGATACCTATTCTCCTTCTGTTATGATTGATTTTGCTACTTTAACAGGAGCTATTGTGATTGCACTTGGTGAAGAGGCTGCAGGTCTTTTTTCTAATAATGATTCCCTTGCAAGGAGCTTGCAAGAAGCCGCTCTTAGGACAGATGAACGACTTTGGCGTCTTCCTTTATATCCAGAGTATACCGAAATGCTAAAATCAGAAATTGCTGATTTGAAAAATATAGGCGGCCGTCCTGCATCTTCTTGCACAGCAGCGGCTTTTTTACAGCAATTTATTAACACAACTTGGGCACATCTAGATATTGCGGGGGTGGCCTATTTATCAAAGTCTAAATCTTATCATCCTACTTTGGCGACAGGAGCTGGGGTAAGAGTCACGATGGATTTTATTGAGCATTTTGATGAAAAAGATTCTGTGTAAAGCTCAATTGAAAAAAAAACATGAAGGGATGTCTTTACTTGCGTTTTTAAGACTGCAATGTAAAGACATCTCGGTTAAATCTCTAAAATCTGCAATTGATACAAAGTTATGCACTGTAAATGGAATTGTTGAGCGCTTTTCTACCCATCTTCTAAAGATAGGGGATGTGGTAATCTTATATCAGACCCAAATTCTTCATCCAAAACACTTAGAGATCTTATATCAAGATGAGTATCTGCTTATCTGTAACAAACCCGCAATGTTAATCAGTGATATGCGAGCCCTGCAATCTTTACTAAAAGATAGGTGGTTACTAGGTCATCGTTTGGATAAAGAGACTTCAGGTGCTTTAATTTTTGTGAAAAATACATTCGTTTTACAACAATTGATTGCTTTATTTAAAAAGCACTCTGTGGAAAAGTTTTATCTAGCACTAGTGGATGGGCAAGTTTTGCAAGAGGAAGGAAAAATAGATAAGCCTATTGCAAAATTAAAAAGCTACCAAGGACAGAGCCTATATGGAGTAACTACTACACCTGGTGCTAAAAGAGCTGTTACTTTATGGCGTTGTTTAAAGCGTAGTAAAGCCGCTTCTCTTCTTTTATGTCAACCAATGACCGGTAGGACACACCAGCTTCGTGTACACTTAAGCTATATAGGACATCCTATTTTAGGCGATACCCTCTATGCAAAACATTTTTTTTGCAGAACCTCTCCTATACGTCATTTGCTGCATGCATATATCTTGCGTTTCCCTCATCCTGTTTCTCATCAAATGATAACAGCCAAAGCAAAAGTTCCAGAGGATTTCAAAGAGCACTTAAAAGAGCTCAAAATGACACAGACGATTTAGTTTTTTGGAAAGTGCAAATACGAGAAGGCCTATGATAATCAGTGCTATCGCAGTGGCTTTAAAAAGCATGTGTGAAGAAATAGGGCTTGGAATAAATAAAAAAGCTAAGTCTCTTAAATAAAAAGCAGCATTAAAGCAAGTGATCCAAATACCGATTAAAACAGCTGTATAGCGGCGTGGCGATAAGCGTGTGATTAAAGAAAGACCAATAGGAGCTAACAGCAGCTCTGCTAAAACCACGAAAAAATATATGGTAAATACCGAACTAGTTATATAGGAGCCAAAATTTAACTCAAAGCTGTCTAAAGTAAGCATGGCAAAACAAATACTTAAGATGAAAAAGGCAAGGGAAATTTTTAAGATAGCATTGCTATAAGAGCGTTTTTTATAAGAAAAAAGATAGATTTTTGCTAAAGCAAGCGCAATTAGAATGAGATATAAACTCTGTATGCTAAAAAGCTGCATGTCAAAAGGAAGAGATCTAGCTATATTGGGACTATATTCGATCAATAATGGATTTAATGTCATATGACTTAAGTCTTGAGCTATCCAAAAAATAATAGAAAATAAGATGAGGATCACCGTTACCCAAATTCGATCTTTTTCCTGTTTATGAAGAGGAGAAAAAGCATTTTCTGCAGCTTGAAGTTTAAGTCTATTATATTGTTTTAAAGCTATACTTAAGGGAATTAAACCCATTAATCCAATGCTACCTGCTATTGCAAAAGCTGCCTGCAGGTTTTTTAAGTCAGCTAAAGAGTTTAGGATCCAAAATGCCAGAAGCGGCCCTAAGCTTATCAGTGCATAGTAAATAGAAAAACCAGAGTCTCTTAAATGAGGCCTTTGTTGATAAAAGGTACCTAAGAGCGCGTAACTACCTGGTTGAAATAAAGCATTTCCAAAAGCTACCAAAACAAGAGCAATAAATAGAAAAGGTAAAGAGCTGGTTAAAATCAGAAAGCAGCCTACTACGTTTAATAAAACCCCCCAAATAACAGAGAGACGATACTGAATGCGTTCTACTATAAATCCACCTAATATAGGTAGAAAGATAGTAATTAATAGGAATACAGTTCCTATTTGGCTGGAAGCGTGTTCTGTAAAATATTGAAAGTCGGCAATATATAAGAAAAATAAATAAGCAATAGCTCCAAAGGCTATACGCCTACAAATTTCTGTTAAAGCAATGTAGTAAAGAGCTGTTGGTTGTTGTGAAGATCCTATGTATTTCATTGTTTATATACTCACATAAAATAAATTTTACATTTTATCATGATTTTTTTACTTTGGCTATATTTTACTGAAGGATATTCTGTTTCGATATGCAAAGTTCATCTTTTTCTATTCTTTTAGTTAAAACCTCTTCTACTGGAGATGTTATTCAAACATTACCAGCTTTGCAATATTTGCGTGCTCGATTCCCAGAAGCAACAATTGATTGGGTAGTAGAAGAACCCAATTCTTCTTTATTATCGGCTTCATTTTTGCTTTCTAATATTATTCCAATTGATACTAAAGCCTGGCGTTCTTCTTTAGGTGCTTGGAAAACTTTTTTTGGCCCCCTTAAAAACCTGCGTTCTAAAAAATACGATCTATTATTCGATTTGCAGGGAAATGCTAAATCAGCCTGTGTAACTTTCTTAGCAAGGGCCAAAGAAAAAATTGGTTTTGACTCCACTCACGTACAAGAAAGAATCAATCTTTTGGTCACTACAAAAAAAATACCCCTTGCTAAAATACTTAATGCGCAAATGAAATATTTGCAATTGGTTCAGCGTTATTTTAACGATGATACAATTTTTTTCCCGCAATCAATTTCTATGAATTTAACATTCTTAGAAAAAAATAGATTAGAAATTCTATTAGCAAATAGATCTCTTAAAGTACCAATGCGTCTTATGATAGCAGCGCATTCTCGTTGGCCAAATAAAGAGATGCAGGTAGAAACTTTATGTTCTTTACTAACGCACATTAGCACCCAATACTCCGTATGCTTTATCTTTGTATACCATACAGAATCTGAAAAGCAACAAGCCGATTATATGGTACAAAGGTTTAAATCTCAATCCTTGAGTATAGGAGAGCTGAGTTTACCTTTATGGCAGAGCTTAATGAGCGAAATGGATGGAGTTATTTGCGTAGATTCAGCAGCTCTGCATTTATGTGCAACAACGAATACTCCTTCTTTTAGTATATTTGGACCTTCACTAGCAAATTGT
Source organism: Candidatus Rhabdochlamydia porcellionis (assembly GCF_015356815.2). Classification (GTDB taxonomy): domain Bacteria; phylum Chlamydiota; class Chlamydiia; order Chlamydiales; family Rhabdochlamydiaceae; genus Rhabdochlamydia; species Rhabdochlamydia porcellionis. The sequence continues at coordinate 885,786 of NZ_CP075585.1, read as the reverse complement.
TATCGACCGATCGGGCTACAGCATTTTTCTGTACAAGGGATCTGTCCTTATAAAGTGCAGTTTTGGTCTCGTTGCCCTCTTTTGAGAAAGTGTGCCACAGGAGCTTGTTTAAAAAATCTTGATACCCATCGTTTAATAAAGGTTTGCTCTGATTGGTTAGCTACCATTAAGAGTAGATTGTAATAAAGAAAAATCGATATGGCTTTCTGCGATAGAAATAGCTTCTTTAATCTTGTCGGTATCTTCTGTCGATATCTTTGCAGTAAAAGCAGAAATTTTTTCCATTGCTGTATAACTATGTAGAGGTGTATAGAGAACGGGAATGTCAGCTTTTGCTAATTGTTCTATTAAATAATGGCGGGGAGAAAAATCTCCTGTTAAAATCATTCCTGTACAAAGACCTTCCTTATGAGAATCTAATAGTTCTAAGTGTTTATTAAGGGTGGCTAAAATAATGTCTTCGCGATTAGATGGTGTAATAATGAGTTGGTTGGGCAGAATCATTTCACGATAGCTCTCTACAGAGGTTGCTACCAATCGAATACGATCAAAGTGACGAAATCTATAATTAGAGCCTGTAATAATAGGGGTTTGAAATAATAACTCAAAGTCCCCCATGGAAAAAGTACTTAAAAAAGGATCAAAAGGAATACATCCTAATAGAGGCAGGTTCCAGCGTTTAAGTGCTTTTCTTATATAATGCTGGATCATTTCTTGTTTCTGGGGCAATACACGGTTAAGAATCACTCCTAAAATAGATAGTTTATAGTGATTGCAAAGGGTAATGTTTAGTGTCAAATCATCAAAACTAGAGCCCAATCCTCCCGAAGAGATTAAAATTAAGGGAAGTTTTAGCTCTTTAGCTACTTGAGCGTTATTTAGATGGATAATGGATCCCACACCACAATGTCCGGTACCTTCTACAAGAATGAGTTGTTTATTTTCTTTGATTGTTTTAAAAGAGAGGATCAATTTTTTGCGCAAATCGTCAATGTGGATTTTTTTATCTAAAAAATCACGGGTAAAACCAGATGGAATTACAATAGGGCTCATAGATTCTAAAGAATCGGTTAATGCAAAATGTTTTTTAAAGATTAATACATCTTTATCTACCTGTAGACCCTGCTTTGTGGTAATATGTTGCTGCCCAATAGGCTTCATATAGCCTAAATGAGAAAAAAGCTTATGCAACCCAGAAAAAAGACCTAAGCAGGCTGTGGTTTTTCCAATATGTTGACCAGTAGAAGCAATAAAAAGTCCTCTCATATTTAAACCTTTGTGGAAAAGAGGTTTGCATTAAATATTTCAGGGATAATTTGCTTAACATCGGGAAAAGTTTCTTCTTCTTTCAGCTCTAGAATTTCTTCTTTAGAAAACCATCGACAAGAAAATTCCTTGACTAAACCCTCTTCTATTGGATATCCAACGAATACAAAATCTATATTCTGGTGCATAGGAGTCTGATTCCAAGCGGGAATTTCTTCCAATAAACATAAAAAAGGACGTGGGATGCTGTAAGCGTTTTTATGAGATACCTGAAGATATCCATCTTGATAAAAACCGATTTTTAAACCTGTTTCCTCTAATACTTCTCTCAAAGCACATTCATGAGGAGTTTCATTCTCTTCTAAGTGTCCTCCTGGGGGAAGCCATTTATGGAATTTAGGGTGCATGAGCAAAAGAGCTTTGTCATTTTTAATAATGTATACAGTTGCTGTGAATTGTCGTTGCATGAAGCCTCTTTTAGATTTTTATTTAGCTTAAATAAAACACGGAAAAAATGATAGGATCCTTTAGACAACTCACTTTTATAAGGCTCTTATGGAAGAATTCATGAATTTGATAGAAACAATAGACAAGCTCTTCAATCATTGTGGATGGTCTTGTAGGCAAACCTTAAAGAGTTTGCAGCCCTATCTTCTCGAAGAAGTGCATGAAGCGATAGAAGCCATTGATCGAGATTCAGATGAGCAGATCATGGAAGAATTAGGCGATATGCTTTATACCCTCTTATTTTGTGCTAAAATTGCGGAAAAGGATAAACGATTTGATTTAACCCATATTTTATCAAATATAAACAAGAAACTGATCCGTCGTCATCCTCATGTTTTTGACAATGTAAAAGTGCATAGTGTGGAAGAAATTGCAGAGAACTGGCAGAAGATCAAAAAACGAGAATCTAAAGGAGTTCTTAGCGGTATTTCAGAAAACCTCCCTAGCTTAGCTCGAGCGCAGAAAATTTTACACCGACTTAAGACAAATGGTTTTCCGGAGCTCAGATCGGAGCTTTTACCTTTACATACAGAAGAACAAATAGCTAACTCTCTCATTGCTATTTTGATGACAGCAGATAGTAATGGGGTCGATGTAGAAGGTGCTTTAAGAAGAAAACTTACTCACTTACAACGACAATTTGAAAACAGGAAAGATTCTTAAGAGTTTCTTAAAAAAGCAGTTGTGGGCAAAATAATTCTTCTGCCTAATTGAGATACAAGTTCAGGTTGGTACAAGGCTTCTTGTGCTGCTAAGTCTACAATATTTTGTAAACGCTCTTGGATTATAGGAGAAATCCATACTAGTAGGTCAATGGAGCTCTTCTCTGCCAGCTTTGATGCTAAGCGCTCAATCTTTGTAAAATTCTTAATAGCAGTTTTAGGTACTGTACTAGCAATAAAAGCACTAATATCACTTAAGAGCTCTGTAATCTCTTCTTTTACAGCGCTTTGTTTTTCTTTATTTTCTTTAGGGTGCTCAATAACTTGGTTAGTTAATGCTAAGCCTTGATAGAGCCAATCATAGAGGATTTCTTCAGAAAGAGGAGTTTTTAATAATTTTGTAAGACCAAGCATAATTTTTTCTCTAATGATATGATCGATCTCAGATTTTATAGCATTATTTATTTTATCGCTTATAACCTCATTTACGGATATGGTATGTTCTTGCAGTGTATTTTCAGGAGTTACCTCTCCAAGAAAAAGATTGTTAAGTTTTTTCAGAGGTATTGTTATTTTATCTCTAAGAACAGGTAAAATGAAGAGAGCTTCTCTGTTTTTGTCTCCTAGAGCTTGTGTATTTTGCGCATGTAATAGTAACTCTGTATTGTAGTTAAGTTGTTCGTAATTTTTTATCTGTTGGCTAATTATCCCTTCTAATTTTGGGGTGTGTTTATGCAATTCCTTCATAAAATTTGCCTTAGCAACAGCAATCTTTGTAGAGGAAGCTATTTGTTGAATATCTCTATGTTGAGTAAAAGTTTGCATAAGTTTTTCTACAAATTCCTTGACAAGCAGACTAGAAGGTAGTAGCTTTTCTTGAGAATCTTTCTCTGGTTGTTGCAATTTTTTATAGAACGCTTTAAGGCCGTTGCGGATTAAGAGATCTAAAACAGAAGCATTTCCATTAGGAGCTGGTTTAATAAAAGAATCCGTTCCTGTTTTGATAATAGAAGAAACAAGCTCATGTTTATTTAAATAAGATACAATCCATTTTAATAGACCCGATTCTGATTTTTCCACAAGATCATCTACTAATTTACTATAGAGATCAGGAAGATTAAACTCTCTAAGCGCTGCTTCATTATTTCCTAGTCCTAAAGACAAAAGCTGATCTATAATCAAGTGAGTGATCTGTTCTTGATCTGGAAATCTTTGCGCATCTACTTTAGCGTTTGAGATGGCAGAATTTAATAAATGAAAGTATATTGTTGCATTTTCTATTAGTTTCTGGCTTAGAGCCCGAAATTGATCATGAGTGTATTCTTGATCCAATTTTTGATAAATCATTTTAGAGTAGTTACTTATTGTGCGAGAAATCGTCGTATGGATAAGGTTTTCTATTTTAAAAAGTTTAGTAACAAAAAAGCAGACCTTTGCTAAAACGATTTTCCATGTAGGAAATTCTTGTATTTTAAGTTCCTCGAGAAATAATTGTTTAGGACAGCCATCCATTTCTTCAGATTTTTGTATGATATTGCGGTAAAAGAGAGAATCTCTAGTTGGATGAAAAAAAAAATTATCAATAGACATCATCAAAGTAAGACTTGTTGTATGCTTTGCCAATTTTTCTAATTCTTGTTCAATAGCCAATTTACTCCCTTCTTTAGAAAAAGGACGTTTTTCAATTTCCTTTACCAATTTAAGGTGTTTCTGAGGTTGTAAAGAAGGTATGTTTTCTATAGGTATAGATTGACTAGGATCAAACAAAAGTGCCCTTTTTAAATCTAAAAACTTTTGTTTTTCATCTTCTTTAAAAGAAATTTTGGGATTTTTAATAAATTTATTTAAGAGATCTATTAAATCTTTATGGTCATTAGGTGTTATATTTCCTTTTATAAGGGAAATTCCTAATTTAGAAAGAGAAGTGGTTATTTGCGAAAAAATAGTTTCTTTTGGTAGTAGTTCTTGAATAATATTTTTGCATTGATTCAACAGCTCCTGTAAATCTTCTTTATTAAAACGCTTTCCAAGAGCAATAACAGATAAGTTTTCTAAAAGACGGGTTAAAGCTATTTTCTCTCTTTCAATAAAGAGATAGGGCTGCTCTTTTAATAGAAGTTCTAATTTTTCCTTTAGAACGTTACAAGAAGAGAGTGGGGCATCGTCTTTAAGGTAGAATCTCATTTTTTTGAGATTTAATAGGAGGTCTTGAGCTTTTCTATCATTAGATAAGAGCTCCAATTTTTTCTGTAAATCCTCACAAGAAGAAGTATCGTCCTTAAGATGGCTCCTTATTTTTTTGAATATGGATTTTCTGTGTCTCTCCATGCGTATTTGCATAAAAGAAACAACTTCTTCATTTTTCTGTAGTATGGTTTTAAGCAGCTTGTTTTTGACATTGTCGTCTTTTCCGATTGTCTTAAGAGTAGTTTTAGGAACAAGTGTTTTAAGAATAGCATTCACATCAGCAACTAGATCGAGTAATCCAGCACGGTTAGCTTGTCTTCTAGCAATTTGGTTAAAACCTTGAGTTTCTAAATTAGGGTTGAATTGCTCTTTTAGCAAAATAATATAGCTGAATTGTTCCTTGAATGTTTGTAAAAATGCATGCTTGCTTTCAATATGTTTAACTACTTTATCTAATCCGATATATAATTGGCGTGATTGCATGATTGTTTCGTTAAATGCATCGAGCAAATAATAAGCCTCTTGGAGCTTTTCGGCATCATAGGTGCTTATGAGTGCTTTAAACTTTTCAGAAAACTCATTAAAAAAATTGTTTGCTTTAACTCTTTGTTCATCGGACAAGTTAGTGATATTGTGGTATTCTTTTTCAATTTTTTCTAATGTCTTTGTGTGAGTATCCTGTAAAGAATCTAGGTTTTGTTGATTTTCTTCATATTTTCTTGCAAAGTCGTTAAGTAATTTACGTGTTTTTCCAGGATGATATTGCTCTAGGGTCTTGCCGAAGTCGGATAGTTGGTCAATAATCCTTATATTTTTTTGATCTAAAAAAACCGAGAAAAGAGAGGGGTCATAAGGATTAAAAAAAGAACCAATAAAAGAAGAAATACCACTAGATAGACCTTTAGGAAAGGATATTCTCCTCACTAGAGGCAGGCTATAGGTTCTCTGATAGATAGGACAAGAGTCAGATACAGGCATAATAAATCTCTCACTTTTAAAGAGGCTTATTTTAGCATACATTTGTTTTTTTTATTTAAAAAACACTCTTATTTATTAATTAATTTAAAATTAATAAATTTTTAATTTATGATTGAATGAATCATTTTCTTGCTTTATAAGAGTCTTGTAAGTGCATTAAACACAGTAAGAAAGGATTTTTTGCTTAAGTTTATAAGCTGCGGATGGTATATTTACAAAATATTTTTTATAAAAAGATGGGTCTTATGAAAAGAAAACAATGGGTTATTAGTGTTGTTTGCGGAGCGTTAGCTTGCGCTTCAACTGTTTCTGCAGAGAGTAATTTAGACTTTTATGGTGAATATATCTATTTAAAACGCAATGATATAGAGAAAACGACTCTTGTCAAAAACACGAGTAATCAGACCAGTGCTTTATCTAATATACGTGATTTTGATTTTAAATCAGGCTATCGTGTAGGAATTGTTTATACAACTGATTGTACTAACAGCTTGGAATTTAATTATTTACATGTTAACTCTTGGGGTTTTAATAAATCAGTATTTGGAAATCAAAACTTGCTTATTCCTTTAAAGCAAAATGCTTCTAGTTTTCCAGCAGCAGATCTAGTTAGAGAAAAGTATCGTGTGGCTTTTTGTGCAGGAGAAGCAAATTATTGGTATTATTTGACCCCAAGAGCGCAAAATTATTTTTCCTTTGCTACTTTGTTTGGCTTTCACTACTTTCGCCTGGAAGAGAAGTTAAAGCTTCTATCAATCACTAATGCTATTGTGAATCCTTATTTTGTAAATATGCGCAATGATATGTTTGGATTGCAATTGGGTTGTCTTTTACAATCTAATCCAACAGATGTTACCTATTGGAGCATAGCTGCCAAAGCAGGTGGTATAGCAAATAATTTAAGATTGGAAAAGTCTCTACAAGGTAAGAGGGAGCGAGTAAGAGCGGGGTTTTTTACTGAGACTTCTGCTCAAGTAGGTTGGATCCCAGTTTCATGGGTAAAGTTTTATGCGGGATATCAAATGATCTTTTTATATGGCATTGGAACAGCGCCAGAACAGATATCTCAGAGAAGAAGTTGTATACATCATGATAGCAAGACGATTTTTCAGGCTGTGTTTGGTGGAATGGCTTTTACTTTTTAAAGAAAAGCCGGAGATTGATTTCTGGCACAACAAAGATTCCTTAAGGCTGCTACTTTCCAGTTCTGACCTGATTCAGGTTCTGCAGTTCCAAAATATCCCCGGCAAAGAACATCGTAGCATTAAGTTGAAATTCTGAGCAACTTTAAAAATGTTAATATGAGAAAAAAAAGAATTTGCTAGCATATGGGAATGGTATAAGTATTACTCTCTTTTTAAGTGGATTAGGAGTATTTTTTTTATCCTTCCAGAAATATGTTTATATTTTCGTGCACTTAAGTCCTCTTATCTGAAGAATTTTTATTTAGAGATTCTTTAATCTTTCTATATGTTCTAATTTGGTATTAGGAAAAAAATGACTGAGAATTTCGGGGGTTTTTTTTGCATTTTTTGCCATAGAGATAGCGCTAAATAAGCATAATCCAACGCCGTGTCCTTTTCCATGACCTGTAAAGTGGATTGTTTTTTCATCTGCGTCAATGGTAAAGTCATTACTTTTGAGTTTTGCACCTAATTTTTTCTGCAGGGTGAAAAAATCCATCTGTTTTACTTCATTGTCATCTTTATAACGAATAGCATAAACCTTACGTGAGTCTGCATCTTGATAAAGATCTAACGCTTGTATGCTTTTAACATCTAGTAGACGAGCTAATTGTTGTTTTGAGATGATAAAAGACCAGTTATGATTCTCTCTTTGTGCAGATGCAACAGGGGAATCAACCCCTAATGGAGTCGTGACGTTTTTACGGAAAACGCTAGACAAAGAAGCTGTTTTTCCTGCGCTATCTTCTGTCCAAGAAGCTTCAAATGGCTCTGATTGATAGGTAAGAATCATATTGCGTGTGCGAAAGATACAAGCTGGAATACTTGGATTTTGACAAGCGAGGGCACTGCCTTGGTAGTCAATTTCTGAGCTAGTAACATGCCAATGCAAAAGAGGATCTTTATTTGCTAAGTAATAGGCTTTAGTTCGTGCAATAATAGCTAGTGCATCCATAACCTCTTCATCTAACTCAGGCAAGGTTGAAAAGGAAAGCACAGATCTTAGGTAGTTTTCAATATCAATCTCATTGATAATGTGAAGTTTGCCTTTTATATCGTATATTTCTACACAACCTTTGTATTCAATCCCATTAACTAAGATGGTACTTTGAGAGTCCCCTGGAACAAGGCGAATTTGAGAAACTCCTGGAAAGAGCTCACCCCATTTTAATCCTGCTTCTTGAGAGAAGATGGGTTGTTTTTTAGAGTAAATGCCACTTGCAAGTAGGAAGTCATTTTGAGGATTATACACGAAATAACGTCCTTTGGCTTCTAAAAAAGCTTGAGGCAATTCTTTATAAAGTAAGATTTTAATCGTTTGAGGTTTGTATTTTTTAGAGATATCACTTAAGGTCTGTGTATTTACAGACGCTTCTTTACTATGGCATAAGCTATGTGCAATTAATGAGAAGGTTACAAAAGCAAGCAGTAGCTTCATACAAGATCTCCATCAAGTTTTAAAAGGGATTTTAAGGTGTTCATAAGCCAGAACAGTAGCTTCTCGACCTCTTGGCGTACGCTTTAAAAATCCTTGGGTAATTAAATAAGGCTCATATACTTCTTCTAAAGTATGAATTTCTTCAGAAAGAGCCGCAGCTATTGTACTAATGCCAACAGGCCCTCCTTGATAATAATCAATTAAAGTGGACAAGATTTTTTTATCCATCTCATCTAAGCCTAGTTCGTCGATTTCCAACATGTTTAGTGCTTCATTTGCAAGAGGCTGATCAATTTTGCTAAAACCTTTAATTTGTGCAAAATCACGAACCCATTTTAAGAGATTATTGGCAATTCTAGGGGTTCCTCTTGCGCGTTTTGCAATGGATAGACAAGCTTCTTTTGTAAGAGATATTCCTAAAATTTGCCCTGTACGCATAATAATTTTTTCTAAGAATCTAAAACAATAATAATTTAGTCTGAAATTTAGAGTGAAACGAGAACGTATAGGGCTGCTTAAAAGTCCTACACGAGTAGTAGCTCCTACCAGGGTAAAGCGATTGAGTTTTACTTGAATGCTGCGAGCAGAAGGACCAGAATCAATCATTAAATCTAGAAAGAAATCCTCCATAGCAGCGTAGAGATATTCTTCAATGGCTCTATTTAACCGATGGATTTCATCAATAAATAAAATATCTCCCTCTTTTAGATTGGTTAAAATACCCGCCAAATCACCTGCTTTTTCAATAGAAGGACCCGAAGTAAGTACAAGATCTGTTTGCATAGCTTTGGATAGAATGGTTCCTAGAGTGGTTTTCCCTAGGCCAGGAGGGCCATGAAAAAGACAATGCCCAAGAGGTTCATTTCTTTGCTTAGCTGCTAAGATAGACACTTCTAGCCGTTTAACAATGGTATCTTGTCCCACGAATTCCGATAAGGCTTGCGGTCTTAATGGAATCTCAGCAAAATCATCCTTTTTATTCCAAGATGAATGGGTAAAGCTATCGGGCATAATTTGAACCTATGATCAGTAACTAATGAAAACTCTAGCAGGAAATCGAATTCACGCGCTATACCTATCTCTTTTAAGAAGCGTAAATTTATAAACATAATTGAAGGAGAAAAAATCAATATGACTCTACAATCAGATCGTTGGATTCGTTACATGGCAGAAGAACATGAAATGATCGATCCTTTTGTAAAAGAACAGGTGCGCTACGTAGAAGGAAAGAAAGTGATTAGTTTTGGGCTTTCAAGCTATGGCTATGATTTAAGGGTAGATAGACAATTTAAAATTTTTACAAATACTCATAACTGTGTCATAGATCCAAAAAACTTTAGTGAAGATGCCTTTGTGTATAGAGAAGTAGAAGAATGCATGATTCCTCCTAATTCTTTTGCATTGGCTCGTAGTGTAGAGAAATTTCGGATCCCAAGAAACGTGCTTGCGGTTTGTGTGGGCAAGTCTACTTATGCTCGCTGTGGTATTATTGTCAATGTAACACCTTTTGAACCTGAATGGGAAGGATATGTGACTCTAGAGATTTCTAACACTACTCCTCTTCCTGCTAAAATCTATGCAAATGAGGGATTAGCACAAGTTTTATTTTATCAAAGCTCAGAAGAGTGCTTAGTCTCTTATAGAGATCGAGATGGGAAATATATGAAGCAGGAAGGGATTACTTTGCCCGTGGCTTAAAGTAGAAAAAAAAGAACAGATACTCTAAGTATTAAATTTTAGAGGGCTTTTGCTAGTATATGCAATCAACCAAGCAGATTAAGAATAAAACCCATAAACCTATCCTTAGAAAAAATGCTTTTTTTCAATATGGATGGGTACTATTGTGTATGCTGTGCTGTTGTTTTATGTATTTACATGCTATAAAAAAAAAGAAGCAGGTATTAGAAGTGCTAAAGTCTCAATTATACGCTCTTCAATCTGAAAAACAATTTTTATTAGAAGAAAAAGAAGACTTAAAGCTACAAATTAACTCTCAAAAAGATCCAGCATGGATTGAATTAACCTTGATGAAAGGTTTAGGGCTAGTTCCTGAGGGGCAATTAAAAGTCTACTTTACGAAAGATGAGTGATTCTTTGGGATTAGCCTTTGCTACTTTTTTACTAGTATTGCTTCTTCTATCCTCTGCTTTTTTTTCCTGTTCAGAAGTAGCATTATTTTCTTTATCTTCAATGAAAGTCAAAGTTTTTAGAGCAGATGCAGATCAACGTAAACAATTGGTTGCTCACTTGCTCTCTTCTCCTCGTGATTTAATCATTACGATTCTGGTATTGAATGTAATTACCAATATTTTATTCCAGAATGTCATATCTAGTTTATTTGGCGCTTTTTCTGCGTGGATTTTACATATTGGCCTACCTCTTGTGTTAACCTTGATATTTGGTGAAATGATTCCTAAATCGATTGGTCTTGCCAATAATGATGCGATTTCCTACCGAGTGGCTCCTTATATTTATCGATTACAAAAGTTTTTTTTACCTATTAGAAAAATTTTAGTAGCTATTACACAATTTCTCATGAGATTATTATTTTTTTTCTTGAAAAAAGAGTCTGATATCTCAGTTGATGAATTAGAACATGCTTTAAAGGCATCTCATCGGTTAGGAGTGCTAAATGAAGAAGAAACAGAACTTATACAAGGTTATTTGCAATTAAGTGAATCCCAAGTCAAAGAATTGATGAGACCTAGAGCTGACATTCTATTCTTTGATTTGGAAGAGCCCTTAACAAAACTTGTACGTATATTTGTGGATCAACAATGTTCTCGAGTTCCTGTTTGTCAAAAGAATCTTGATTCTGTAATCGGCATTATGACTAGCCAAATCTATTTTCTTCACAAAGAAAAACTACATCAACCAAAAGATATGATAGCTATTTTACAAAAACCCTTTTTTGTCCCTGAAATGACATCAGCTCCTATGCTTTTAAGACAAATGCTTGATAGACAAGAATTTTTAGCTTTAGTAGTCGATGAGTATGGATCTGTATCAGGTTTAATTGCTTTGGAAGATTTGGTAGAAACAGTTGTTGGAGAGATTGCAGATGCAAGAGATGAAAAAGCTGATTATACTTCATCTGGTAAAGGCATTATCATTGCAAGTGGCAAACTAGAACTCTCTGAATTTGAAAAGATCTTTGGGATAGCTCTACCAAGTATAAATAACATGATTACTTTGGGCGGTTGGTTAACAGAGCAAATAGGAGACATTCCTAAAGCAGGATTTAAACACACGGCGCATGGTTTTTTATTTCATGTATTAGCCTCAGATCATAAACGTGTGCGTCGCATATATGTAAGACAACTAAAGGTATCTTCTTCAAAAGGAAGCTCTTGATGCAATCTTGGAAGTTTTTTTTCTTTCTTACTCTTCTTTGTCTAGTTGTACAAGGATTTTTTTCTATGACGGAAATGGCTTGTGTTTCTTTTAATAAAGTGCGCTTGCAATACTATGTTAGTAAAAAGAAAAAAAGTGCTCTTTGGTTAAATTATTTGTTAAATCATCCTGCTCTTTTATTTGGAGCAACACTTATTGGAGTAAATACCGCTTTATTTTTTGGTTCAGAATGCTCTCGTCGTTTTTATGATGCTATTGGCTTAAATCCTGATTTTGCTCCTCTATCGCAAATCATGCTTGTTTTAATTTTTGCAGAGATTACCCCCATGTCTTTAGGTAGACGTTATGCAGAGTGTATGGGATTATTTGGGGTGCCTTTTTTGTACTTTTTTTCTTTATTATTACGTCCTATCATCTTTATTTTAGATCTGTTTTGTAGGTGGATTAATTATTTAATAGGAAACCCTATCTCTTCTACGGCTTATCTTTCTCGTGAAGAGTTGCAAAATGCTATTGAAGAGAGACAAAGCCCTCCTTCAGATCACACCAATAAGCAAGAATTAAATACAATTGTAGCAAACATTTTTTCTTTAAAAGCAAAAATAGCTAAGGATATCACTCAGCCTTTAACTCAAATACCACTTGTTCCAGCTTTTTGTACGATAAAAGAGCTGCGTCGTTTTATAGAAGGTAAACAAATAGTCTTTGTACCCATTTATCACCGTCATCCACAAAATATTATTGCAGTTGCTTACTTAAGAGATTTGCTTCGCATTCCTGAGAATAAACGAATAAAAGATTATGCAAGATCTCCTTGGTTTATTGCTCAAACAACCTCGGTTTTAGATATTTTAAAGCAATTTCGTCATAATAATCAGAGCTTAGCTATTGTATTAGATCGTAAAGGCTTAGCTAAAGGAGTTTTAACCTTGGATTCCATTGTACATGAAATTTTTGGAAAATCTTCTATCTGGGAATCTTTTTCTGATATTTTGCCTAATGCTTTTCATGTGGTTTTAGACCGCAGTTTTCCTGCTCAAATGCGCCTTGATGAATTTAATAAACAGTTTGGCGTACATCTTTCCTATCAGAATGCAGAAACTTTAGGAGAAATAGTGGTGAAAGCTCTAAATCATAACCCTTCTCCAGGGGACAGCGTGCGGATTGATCGCTTTGAGTTGACTGTAGACGAGATTTCCTTTTTAGCCATTAAAACCGTATTGGTAAAAACCATTTCCTAGTCTGCATTCCTAGTAGATCTATAGAAGTAGTATAGCAAACGCTTTTAATTCGTATAATGTTGAAAAATCACCTATTGTGAGAAGCTTAAACTTCATAACGATCTAGATTGCTAAAACGAGTTCATTGTATAATAGATACATCGGCTCATTAAATGAGACTTAAGGTATGGCATTTTCTAGATATTTAGACCCAAAAAACGATATCGCTTTTAAGAAGATCTTTGGTTCAGAAAAAAATAAAGATATCCTCATCCATTTTTTAAATGACATCCTTTGTTCTTTTAAGAAAAATCATATCTACAAAAGATTATAGGAAATGACAGCATTATTAAAAAAGCATACACCGCTCTTAACCAATTTCATTGGGATGAGAATGAACTCAGAGATTACGAAGATATGAATCGTGTTATCATGGATAACATGGCTATTTTAGAACATAAAATGAATGTAGGAGAAGCTAGAGGAGTTAAGAAAGGTAGAATTGAGGGTGAAGTAATAGGTATGAAAAAAGGTAAAATTGAATTAGCAAAACGTCTATTACAGAATGGAGTAGCAATAGATATGATTGCTCAATCGGCTGACTTATCTAAAGAGCAAATAGAAAGTTTACAAAAATGTGTTTTAGCTGGAGTTAATGTCGTCAATTTCTAAGATAAGTTCTTCTTTCCACTAAAAGAAGAAAAATCAACCATTAAGAACGAAGATCTTTAATTGTTTTAGCAATGAGTAAGCTTGCTGATTTGATCTCTTCCTCTGTAGTCATACGAGACAAGGAAATCCGAATAGAAGATCGAGCAAATGGATGAGAAATCCCCATATTTACAAGAATACGAGAAGGCTCTAGAGCTCCAGATGAACAAGCAGATCCATGACTTATTGCAATACCCTTCATATCCAGTGCAATAATCAGATCTTCTCCTTGAACGTCAGGAAAGCAAAGGTTGCTTGTATTGCAGATCCTTTTCCCAGAGCCATTAATGATAACAGGAGCTGCTTGTTCTATAAGATAAGCCTCTAATCGATCTCTTAATGTAGCCATTTTTTCTGTAGCAGAGGGTAGATGCTCATATAGGCATTCTACAGCAGCGGCCATTGCGGCAATCCCACCTAGGTTTTGTGTGCCAGAGCGTCGATTGAATTCTTGACCCCCTCCTGTAATAAAAGGGTATAAGGCTAATTCTGGACGTATAAAAATACAACCTACTCCCTTAGGAGCATGCAATTTATGTCCAGAAAATCCCATAGCAGAAACGCCACTGGGAATAGAAAATTTTTCTTTTCCTAGAAGAGCTACTGCATCAACGATGAAAGCAATGTCGCTTTTTTTTGCTATTTGAGCAATTGCCTCTATATCGGTTTTTACTCCTGTTTCACTATTTACAGCTGAGAGGATAATCATGCGTGTTGAAGGAAGGATTGCTTTTTCAATTTGATCTGGATGAACAGCGCCATGTAATCCAGCTTGCAAAAAAGACACGTGAGTGCCTCTTTTTTGCAACATAGTCAAATTGTTATAAATACAAGCGTGTTCTACATCAGAAGTAATGACGTGTGCATTTAGCCTATTTTCTAACATGCCATAGATCAAAAGATTCATGGATTCTGTGCCACCTGATGTAAAGATAATCTGATCAGATGGAACTGTGAGATAGTTAGCAATGATATCTCTATAGCTTTGTAATCTTTTTTTAGCTGCTTGTCCAAAGCAGTGGATAGAGGAAGGGTTTCCTACAGGTTCTGCGCACTCTTGAATAAGAGCATCTAAAGATTCTTGTGCAATTGGAGTAGTTGCGTTATTGTCTAAGTAAATAGCGGTGCTAATCATAGAATATTTACTAACAATAAAGTAATATTGTCGTGTCCTCCATTTTTTAAAGCTTTTTGCAATAGATGGTTTCCTCTTATCTCTAAAGAACAAGGGAGTTTTAAGATGCTATGTATAACTTCATCATTGACTAAATTAGAGAGACCATCACTGCATAAAAGATAGATATCACCTGGTTGTACACTATAACTTCCTACATCTGGTTCTACTTCTATATGAGTTCCAATGGCACGTGTAATTACATTGCGGAATAATAAAGGGCGAGTGTGTTTAGAGCTATCAGATGGTCGTCCCCATTGAATATGACGCATTTTATGATCTTTGGTTAATTGCTCAATGCGGCTACGTATGCGATATAACCGACTATCTCCTACGTGAGCATAGACCAAATAGTCATCAAATAACATAAAACAACAAAGAGTAGTTCCCATTCCTTTATACTCTTTAGCTTGCTTTGCTTTTTGTAAGACTGTTTTATTCGCTTGGTGGACAGCTTTTTTCATATGCTTCAAAAGTTCTTGAATAGATTCTATACTAGGTAGTTCTTGAATAGAGGAGCAAATGCTCTCTACTGCGGTATAAGAGGCTACTTCACCTGCATTATGACCACCCATACCATCTGCTAAAGCATAAAAACGCTTTTCTGGAATTTCTTTCCATGCATCTTCATTATTGGCGCGTGAAAGTCCTATATCAGAAATACCAAAGCTCTGAACATCACGGCGAGTAGTTGCCATTTTTTCTCGATCCTCTCTTTCTTTTTTGGTACATATCATACTTTGTTCCTTTAAATCGATAATATTTTTTTTATTCCATGGGAGATAGAAGGATACGGGCTACACTTACTATGTTTAAAGTCATATGTAGACTAATCGATGCAAATAAAGAACCTTGACGTTCATAGATAAATCCCAAGAAAAGAGCAAACACAAATAAAGAGAGCAGCAAAGAAACATTACCAATTCCTTGGCTAAATGAGAAATGAAAGGCAGAAAAACAAAGAGAAGAAAAGACAATTGCCAAGCTTTTTTTTGTATATCTTTTTAAATAAGACTGCAAACATCCTCGAAAAAGCAGCTCTTCAATAATTGGTGCAGCAAGCGTGATCATAATTAAAGCAGGTATGAGTTGAGAAGAGGAATAGATAGATTTTTTAAGATATCGAACAGCTACTTGTTCATAGGTTTCTAAGTGAGAAAAAAGATAAAGGATAAAGTCAAACAACTGACCTACTGCAATAACAACGGGAAAGCTGATTAGCCATGTTAATATACCCATTCCTATATCTTGTGCTAAAGATTGATTACAGTTTGGTTTTTTCCAAATATGCTTCCAAATAGTTCTATTGTGGCTAGATAAAACAGCTCGAATTAAGAAGAAAGTAACTGTTATGATAAAAAGTTGTAGCCAGCTTAATATAAATACAGGAAGAGGATTCTCTGGCTCTATTATCTGGTAGATCAGCTTAGATAAAGTAATTAAAATAGGCAGCCCTAAGAGGGTCATGCATAAATAGATGACAAAGACACTTAGAAGTTGAGCTAAAGAAAAAGGAACATTTGCACAAGATCGATCATGAAAAAATCCACGTGACTTGGCAGTAAATAGAGTAAATAACCCAAGGATTCCAAATAACAGGATCGTTGTCAAATAGTCGCTGCTTATAGAAGAAGTTAACATTAAGAGTCCTTTTAATCGTTATGAGATGCTATAAGAATATAATCTTCAAGACGATTGCAGATGTGTTTGATAAATTGTGAATGTGCAAGACCCATAGGAGAAATGGTAAACATTTCATGACCCCATTTTTCTTGTTGGAAATTACTACGTGTAAAGGGTCTAGGAATGAAATGAGATTCATGTACTAGTTCTTGTAAAACTACTTTAGGCTCATTTTTTCGCAAATCCAAAATACGTACTCGCATAGTCATTAAAAGTTCAGCAGAGCACTTTTTAGAATCAATAGTTTGTTTATCATCTTGCCTTACCATTTCGTTGTGTTCCACAAGTTCGAGAAACACGATAAATCCATGATGAGAAAATGCCTTTTTAAGCCAGCTAATGTCTTGTCCAAAAGGATTTTGGTTTAAGACGGGTTGTTGAGTAGTTGTACGGGTTTTATCAAGATTTATTAAAGAAAGGTGATTTTTTTGCGCAAGCTGATGGGTAATGCAATAAGTGAATTCATCGGATAGGCTCCAAAAACTATCTTCTTCGGTGCTATCAATGACAGGAGCAATGGCTACAACAGGTTTTAACGTTACTTGTATTTGTTGCTTGTTTTCTTCTTGAGGAATTAGATTCAAATTGCAACCTGTAACAAGGAATAAAGCAAAAAAAAGTGCTCGTGGCATAATAGCTGTCTCCAAAAAACTTCTTAAAAAAACTAACATAGCAAATTTCTTTTCTTTTTAGAAAGCACTACTCCAGATTTTTCAGACCTACCTAAGGTTTAACAAGAAAACTTTATAGATTATCTTTTTTAAAAATATTTCTTAATATATTTAAATTAATTTTTTAATTTTAAATTAATGATTATTAATAATTTATAATTAATTTTATAAAATATAATTATAATAATATATTTTAATTTCAATTTTTGATAATATAATTATATTAAAACTTAATGAAGAGTAGTTTAATTACAGATTTTGTAAATATAAATCTATATCTAATAGTTTTAAAACTTAAATATTTTTATAAAAACATAAATAAAGGATATTAAATAATATGAGTACTTCTCCATTAACAAATACTTTTCCATTGAAAAGTATTTTAAAAAAAGAAAATCACCTAATCAAGGGTGTTCAAAATTCAGAAACGAAAACTGGAGTAAAAACAAATAAGTCTTTTCAAAAAAAGGTTTTTAATTCTTTTAAAAAACTTTCTTTAAAAAAAACTTCGAATAAAAAAAGCACGTCTTTAGATCTGAAACCTTCGATCAATATAGAAAAAAAACCGCAAAAAAAAGTTATTTTTGAGCTAGACAAATTGAAAGAGGGCAATTATTTGAAAATGAAACCTGCTCTGCCAACTGTACTTACACATAAAATGTTGCAAGAAAAAAGCCAATTATTGGCCAAGAAACAAGAAAGGCATTTTAAAGGAGATCATTCTTATTATCAATCTATGGGAAGCCTTGAAGAAGGGTATCTAAAAATTTGGGAATGTACCTAAAAAGTTGTTAATTTACCTGTAAGCTCTTTTTGCAATGATATTTTGTTAATAAAGAGCTTTTTTTATTAAAGGTTAATATTCATGTAAGTCATTCTGTTTACATGACTTAATTCAAATTAATTAACTTTGAAGATCAACTTAGTATCCATTATATTTAAAGTCAACTATTTTTAACTTTTTTAATAGAATTATTGTTTTAACAAACATTAATATTTATTTGATAAAATAGAAACGGAATTAATTATAGAGTATAACTATGGCTATCCCAAAAGATATTTTTATACACAATCCAGCTCTTTTACTACAAAATGACGAAACTCCAGTTTTTGATATTTTGGGCTATCTAAAAGATTTTATACTTTCTAAAGAAGGTGAAATACTTCCAAGCAAACTTGAAAAAGTTGTAGATGTATTTAATACACAGGTTCAAATTGTGGGCCATAGCACATTTATTGGATATTTATGCACTTCTTTAGCTAAAGAAATTACCAATTCTACTTCCCTATCGCTTACTAAAGGTGTTCTAAACGATATAAACACACTGATATTTGGAGCTTTATATGGTTTAGCTGCTGTGCAAAATGGTTATCAATTAGCTCAAGACCAAAATCTTAACGAGCTTCTTAAACAAGAAGATGTTTTAGCTTTACAAGGGCTTATCCAAAATGTACCCATTTCTAGTCAGTTAAACCAGTTAAAAACATCTTGGGACGGATTGGACCCTAAAGATCAAGAGTTTAAAAAGCAGCGTTTTAAACAGAAAATAGCAAATCTTGCAACAGGTAGCTTGAAAAATATACAAATACAGCCCTCTGATCTAGATGGGCTTTTACAGATTTTGCAAGCACAAGACGGCTCTGATGAAGTTCATAAATTATTTGGCCTAAATGACAAAGAGTATTGGGAATTTACTCCTTTAGAGGCTCTAGGTCTTTTAATTGATCAGCATAAAGTTAAGACCCGTAAATGGGTGCAGCTTAAAGAAGCATCAAGCCTTCCTGTTGCCCAAGCAGTTGATAAAGCTTATAGAAGAGGATTATTAGAAAGAGTCAATAATGGGAATGAGCTAGTACAAAAAAATGCTAAAACAGAGATGAAAAAATTAATGGGGCGTGTACGTGTAGAAAGTACTAAAACCAAAAAAATTCATACAGCTCTTCTCCTCATTAATTTGCTAGGTGCTATTCTATCGGTTACCGGGATACTAACCCTACCATTTGGTGTTGGTATTGCGATTTCTGCCTTATCTTTTCTTATTACAACCGCATCCATAGGATCAAAAGCTTATCTTGCTAAAAAAAATCTATCAGATACTCCTTGCGGTAAATATGATAAAGCTATTGTTATTACTATTGCCATATTACTTGGAATCTCTTTAATTGCGCTTACGGGGATAACATTAGGTTTTGGTTTATCTCTTGTCCAATTGGGTGTTGCTTTAGGTATAGGGTCCCTTGGTATGGGGTTTCTAGGATATTACTACCACTTACTCACTCAAAAAGACGCTCTTTGGAAACAGGCTCACCCTTCTCTAGAGGTATTTCAGACATTTCTTTTTCAAAAGAAAAAGTGGGATCAAGAAGTGCATGGTTTATTTAAAAAGCTACCTAAAGATGTACGCATGGTCCTTCGTCAGAAACATATACAGAAAAATCTCCCTAGTAAGATATCACTAGGAAATAAGATTTCAGCTCTTAAAAAGACTTCAAAATATTTTTGGAATCAGTGGTTAATTTCAGGTTTAGACAAAGACCGTATACTAGCTTTAGAGATTCAAAGTGTATATGAACAAGCCAAATACGTTCTCTGTTTAATGAAAGGGCTTAAAAAAGATTTAGAACAACAGAAAAAGATTTTAGAAACTCATTTAAAGCAAGTTTTAGAAAATCCACAAGTAAAAGAACAGTGGGAGCAAGATCTTAAGTATGTCTTCTATAGAAAAAGAACTTTAAACAGTTTACGCAAAGATATACGCGAAGTAAATATTATTTATCAAAAAATCTTAACGAAATCTTTACCTTATACGAATTGTATAACGCCAAACGGCTAATCTTAATATATATTTAATATTAATTAGTTATTAACACTCTTTGTTTAATAGATAATTATTTGATTTTATGTTATAATTTAGTTCTAAAAAGGAAACTATATGAGCATAACATTAGAAACACTTAAACAGTTTGTTTTACCAATGGATTCTTATAAGAATCGTAATAAGTTTAGTGATTTATCTTTAAACACTTTGGGTGTACTCGGTAATTTAGCAATGCAGATTAAAAGAGTATTGCCTAAAGAGGATTCTTCTGTTTTAAACTTTGTAAAATGCTTAAGTTTTGTTTCAGCGGGAAATAACTTCTATTTAGCAGGTGTAAATATCGAACAATCTGCCGATATTAAAGATATAGCTGGGCAAAGAATAAATGAGATAAAGCAAGTTCGTAGTGCCATGCAGTTCTTGTCTGGTATTTTCTATTTTTCAAGTTTAGGTTTAAGCGTATCTAGCAGTATTGCTTCTTTCAAAACGATTATCATCGCATCAAAAATTCTTAGCAAAACCACTACCGTACTTAGTAATTCAGCTGTATTTCTTATGTTATTGCTTACATCGATGAAACTGCATGAACAGCTTGGTTTTCAGCAAGAATTGGACAAGAGGTTAAGCGAGTTGCAACAGGCATCTCCTCAAGAAAAAGAAAAAGCCATTGTAGCATTTCTACAAGAACAAATAAGTGTATCTAAGCCATCGCAAGAACAGCTAAAGGCAAAACTACAAGACAAGTATAACAAGAAACCAATAGAAGATATTACTAATTCTAAAAAATATTATCATAAAGATATACATGCATATGTAGCGCATCGTTTCCCTAGAGAGATTTCTAAAAAAGAAGCAGCTAAAGCAGCTCATATGAAGCGTATAACTAATAGAGATTGCATAGAGCTCATTAAAAATATGGATAATGCCACTATGGGTTCTACACTAGTAAAAGTACAAGAGGTTACTTATAAAAATATACTATTTAACTATCTGGGAATAGGACTGGGAAGTATTGGACTTTTAGGTCTTGCTATTTCTTTTATACCAGGAGCTGCGTTTGTTACTTTATCTACTGTTTTAGGTTTAGTTCCCACAGTAGCTTTTTCTACGCTTGGAGTATATGACTTAGTTCAGTCATTGCAAAATAATAAAGAAGGACTCTACGATCGCTTGGTTCTTATTGCTACAGGCTGTGTAGGGATTATTACGTCAACAGCTCTATATGTCTTAACAGAACACATCTTGGTCAAGTGTGCGGCTATTCTTTTAGCTGTTATTTGGTTATCACTTCTTTATTACGTTTCTTTACGTTTGGAAAATCAACCAAAAAGTGCGTAAAAAGAACAAGACTTGTTTTTCTATTCCTGGTCATGTAAAAAGTGACTATGTTACAGCAAGCTCTACAAGATTTTCTTTGTTATCTTTCTTCTGAAAGAGGCCTTTCTCAGCATACTCTTCAAGCCTATGCTTGTGATTTAAAGGGATTCTTTCAAGTTTTAAAACAGAGCAATTTACAACAAATCACAGAAGAAGATGTATTAGCATTTGCACATAAGCTACAATTGAAAGGATACGCTAGTAGCTCTATTTGTAGGATGTTGGTTAGCGTGAAGATTTTTTTACGTTTTTTATATAGAGAAGATCTGATTAAAAACGAGATTGGGTTATTGATCGATGCACCTAAAATATGGCAATTAATACCTGAGATTTTAACTTTTACAGAAGTAGAAAAACTTTTATTAGCTCCAGACCTTAACACGGAGATAGGTGCAAGAGATCGAGCAATTTTACAGGTTATATACGCTTCGGGTTTGCGCGTTTCAGAGATCTGTGGATTAAATATACAAGATTTCTCTGATTATACAATTCGTGTAATAGGAAAGGGAAAAAAAGAAAGGATTGTTCCTGTTGCTAAATTAGCTGTGGAAGCCGTTGATTATTATTTACTCCATCATCGACCATCTGATGTAAAAATTGAGGCATTGTTTATCAATACAAAGCAAAAAAGGATCGATCGATTCTCCATTTGGAAACAACTGAAAGCCTATGCTAAACAAATAGGGATTACTAAGCCTATTTCACCCCACACTCTGCGGCATTCTTTTGCGACTCATCTATTAGAAAATGGGGCTGATTTACGCGTTATCCAAGAGTTATTAGGGCATAGTAGCATTGCAACAACAGATCGCTACACACACTTAAGCAATAAGCATATCATAGAAGCTTTTCAAAGTTATCATCCAAGACCTTGAGTTTTCTTTTTGAGAAAATTTATAAACTTTATCCTGATACGTTTTTCCTTTAAGAAGGAAGGTTTTTAGAGCATAGAGAGAATTTTTCTTCTAATTTTTTTATATAGAGATAAACCACAGGGGTTAGGTATAGGGTAACTACCTGAGAAAAGAGCAAGCCTCCTACTATGACAATCCCTAGAGGTTGGCGGGTTTTAGCAATGGTCCCACCTATACCCACCGCAATAGGTACAGCGCCCATCATTGCGGCAAAAGTTGTCATAAGGATAGGGCGGAATCTGGTTAAGCATGCTTCAAAAATGGCTTCATGGGCTGTCTTTTTTAAAAGAGCTTGGTTAGCAAAATCAATTAAAATGATGCCATTTTTTAGAACAATTCCAAATAACATGATCACACCAACAAAAGCATAAAGAGAAAAGCTTTGATGGAATAAAATAAGACTTAAAAGTCCTCCAACTGCAGCAGGAGCTAGGGTAGACATTACCGTAACAGGTGAAAAGAAATTTTCATAGAGAATCCCTAGGATAATATAAATGAGAAAAAAGGTGATTAAAAGTAGAGATTGCAAGTTAGCAAAAGAGGTTTTAAACACACTAGCGCTTCCTTGCACAGTTCCTTTAACAGTATTAGGAAGAGTTTGTTTTGCGATTGCATGAATTTTATCCAAAGCGCTACTTAACGCTGTATCGACTAAATTAAAGGAAATAGTAGCAGAAGGGGATGCATTAAGATGATTTACCGTTAATGGGCCTGTGCTCTCTTTTATGTTGGTAATAGCTGTTAGGGGTACCATTTTTCCTAATGCAGAGCGCAACCACAGTTGGGATAAAGAGCTGGGATCGCGATAGAACTTCGGAAAGGTTTCCATGATGGCATAGTATTGGTAGCTTGAAGTATTGATAGGAGAGAGATTACTTGTAGCATAAGCTAAATTAAGAGCTTGCTCCACTTGTAATGCACTGATCTGATAGAAAGATGCCCTGTCACGTAAAATATGAACTTGACATCTGGGTTGGGTAATATCTAAATCGCTATTTACATGACTTAAAAAAGGAAGTTCTGCAAGTTTTTTTTGCATGATAGGCGCGTATTTGTAGAGTTCTTCTTCTGATAGACTTTGCATGGTATATTGATAGTCAGATTTACTAGATGTCGTTCCTACTTCCAAGTTAATTAGTGGCTGTGGTTTTAAAAAGACATTTGTTCCCGGTATTTTATGCACTAAAGAGTACATGTGTGTTAGTAGAGGTTTAAGAGAAAGGCGTTCTTTTAAGGGCTTTAAACGAATATATAAAAAACCTTCATTATCTTGTGGGTAACCTCCAACCGATACGACAGAAGCGATATTTTCGTCTTGTGATAAGATGTCAGCTAATTGATTGTTAGATTCAGAAACAGCTAAAGGAGAAGTCCCATCTACTGTTTGTAGGTATCCTTGAATAAGGCCAATATCATCTGATGGTAAAAAGTCTTTGGGAAGTTTGATCATTAAAATTGTCGATAAGCCCAGGCTTAATACTCCTAGCCCTAAAATGATTTTAGGATGGTTTAAAGCCCAGTTCAGAGATTTTTCATAGAGAAGAAGCATTCTGCGGTGATAGGTTGCAAAATTTGTTTTTTTTTCCTGATTTGCTTTGCGAATTAATTTACTGCATAGAAGAGGGGTTAAAGTTAAAGAAAGAATTCCTGAAATGAAGACGGTAATAACAATGGTCATTGCAAATTCATACAATATCCGTCCGATAATTCCTTGCATGAAAATAATGGGAATAAAGACTACACATAAACAAAGAGTCATTGATAGAATGGTAAAAAAAATCTCTTTAGCTCCTTTTAAGGTAGCATCTATGACAGGTTCTCCCATTTCAACGTGGCGTGTGATATTTTCTAATACAACAACAGCATCATCTACTAGATAGCCAACTGCTAGTGTAATACCAAGTAGAGATAAAATGTTAAGGGTAAAGCCTAGCTTTAAAATGATAATAAAAGCACCTAAAATCGATAAAGGAATCACGATCAGAGGAATAAGCGTATCTCTTAGATTGCCTAAGTAGAAGAAAATCACGATAGCAACTAGTGCAATGGCTATCAATAAAGTCATCTGTACTTCATGAACTGATTCAAGTATGTACTCTGATTGATCAAAAACTCTTACCAAACGCAAAGAGCTAGGTAATTGTGTAGATAGGCTAGGTAGAATTTGATTGACTTTCTGAATAACCGATAAGGTATTAGCTCCCGGTCTTTTGCGGATGGCAAGGCCAACAGATGGAGCTGTATATCCTTTTTCAAAAAATTGTACGGAAAGCTTGTCGTTAAGAACACTATCTATAGCTTTGCCAATATCGCAAAAGCGCACAATGGATCCGTCTTGAGCTTTAATGATAATAGGATCGTAGAGGGTTGCTTTATCTAATTGCCCATCGACATTAAGGGTGAACTCTTGTGTAGGGCTAAATAAAGTGCCGACGGGTATTTGTACATTTGCTGTTACAACAGCATTAGCTACATCATTTAAATCAAGTTTTCTAGCTGCTAGTTTCTGTGGATCAACTCTAAGGCGAACCGCTTGTGGAGATCCATAGATTAATACCTGTGATACTCCTTCTATTATACTTAATCTTTGAGAAAGAAACGTGTAGCTATAATTGTACAATTCCCCTCTGGTTAAAACAGGAGAGGTAACGATAAAAAATAAAAGAGAAGTAGCAGTAGGATTGGTTTTTGTATAAATGGGAGCGTAGGGTAGATCTTTAGGCAGTTGAGAGCTTGCTGCATTAATAGCTGCTTGTACATCAGCTGCAGCAAGATCTATATTTCGATCTAAATCAAATTGCAGAACAATCGTAGCATTTCCTGTATAGCTAGTAGAAGAAATCGAAGAGATTGCTTCGATAGTAGTAAATTGCTGTTCTAAGGGAACCACTACATTATTAGAAATGGTTTCCGGATTTGCTCCAGGATAGTCTACCGTTACTGTGATAGTAGGAAAGTCGATATCAGGTAGGTCACTGACAGGGAGTTTAAAATAAGATAAAACTCCAAAAAAAGCTATTGTCAGCATGACAAGAGTTGTCATTACAGGGCGTTTGATGAATAAAGAGGAGAAATTCACAATGCCTCTTTGTTATTTGACCACATTTGTATATTGACCTTTTTACCGGGATAAAGATCAAGAAGTCCTTGTGCAACAACGATGTCATTAGTGCTAATTCCTGATTCGATACCGGTGGTTCCATTTTCATAGCGTTGACCGATGATAACCGGTGTGATTTCTACTTCCATGTTCTTATTGATGGTATATACATAATGTCCGTTTTGCCCAACGCCTATTGCTTGAGAAGGAAGAATGAGAGACTCTTTTTCCTCTAATACAAGCCTTACATCTACAAAATGCCCAGGCCATAGCAAATGATCGTGATTATCAAGTGTTCCTTCTAATAAGGCAGCTCCTGTTGCCGTATTAATTTGATTGTCAATGAGTGTTAATTGTCCTTCAAAGCACGTAGTGTGCTCTAAAGTAGGAAAGATGTATAACTTCAAAAAGGATTTTTGAGAGCATTTTTGAATAGAAAACAAATCGCTTTCAGGAACGGAAAAGTCTACTAAAATGGGATCTATCTGATTTAGCAGAGTAAGCGTAGTATCTTGATTAGTATCAATGTAATTACCGGGTTTAAATTGTAACTTGCCTGTAATAGCATCAATAGGAGAGTGAATATAGCAATATTTTAAATTGATTTTAGCATTTTCTAAATCTGCAACAGATTGTCCTACCACTGCTTTTTGCTCTAAGAAGTTAGCCATGTGTTGGTCATAATTAAGCTGAGAGATATAATCTTGTTCTGCTAGCTTTGCATATCTTTGCAGCGTATCTTCTGCTAACTTAAACTGCGTGAATGTCTGAAAATACTCTGCTTTTGCTTTGTCTAGTGAAGCTTGATAGGGTCTTGGATCAATAACAAGCAATAAATCTCCTTTTTGTACAAACTGTCCTTCCATAAAATATTGTCCAACCAGAATACCAGAGACTTGAGCATGAATCTGAATACTAGATTTGGCGGTAATTGTTCCCACATAATCTTTATATATTTGCACGGATTGTTTAAGAGCACGTGTTGCAACTACTTCATGTGGTTTAACCACTTGAGGCTTTTTTTGACAGCTATATAATAAAGAGCAAAGAAGAAGAAGTTTCATCCAGTTCATTCGAAAAGATCTCCTAAAGAGTAGATGGTGTTTGGGGAAATCAAACCTGTGGCATAGCTTAAGTTGGCTAAAGCAAGGTACCAGTCTTGCATAGCTTGTGCTTTTTGAGCTCTTGCATCGACAAGAGATGTTTGAGCAGATATAAGATCAAGAATGGTTTGAGTACCTTGTTGATAACCGCTTAAAGCAACCGCGTACTGTTCTTCTGCAGCAGATAAAAATTCTGCAGCCCAATTGAGTGTTTCAAAGACGGTGTGAATATTAGAATGAGCAACGGTAATTTCTTTCATAGCATTTAATTGCAGACTTTTAAGTGTTTCTTCTGCGACTACTACATTAGACTCAGCTTGTTTAATCGCATTGCGGTAGTAAAAACCAGAAAAAATAGGCATACTTACGTTAAATGTACTAATAAAATTGTATTTATCATGAGCGACATTGCCATCAAAAGAAAAGTAGGTTTTACCTATTTCAAACTGATAATTTAATTGAGGTAAAACTTGTCGCTTGGTCATTTTGACCATTTGTTCTTGAGAACGAAGAGCGCTTTCGGCGGACAATAGATCAGCTCTATTTTGTATACCAATGCTGATTAAGGTTTCTAGAGGCAATATAAGGTCATTTTTGGGTAGTTCTTTAGGCAATTCTTGTGTTTGCAAAGACATGTAAGAAGGAAGGCCTATATCATTTAGTAAAGTTGCAAAAGCTAGTTCAAGCTCTTGCTTTTGTGCAGCCCAGTTTGTTTTCTGAGAAAGTAATTGTGTCTTTGCTTGTAGAAAATCAGATAAAGGACGTACACCTGAATGAAGGCCTTGTTCTGTAGCATCTAGAGTAAACTCTGCATTAAGCACATTTGCTGCGTTTGCTTGTAGTAGTTCTTTTTGATATAAATAACTATAAAAATCTGTAATCACGGTTTTTAACAAAGATTGAATACTATCATTATATTGAAATTGTGCTTGTTCTAATGAATAACGAGCTGCTTCTGCATTTGCTTTCTGTGTGCCGAAATCAAATAATAAATAAGATAAAGAGAGCATAGGACCCCAAGTGCCAAAATAAATATCAGTAGCACCTCTTCCTGATTGAAGAGCCTCAGGGGATTGTGTTGTTCCAAAAATGGACTGAGGGGTTATTATCGAAGTTGCCTCAATTTCCGGTTGTCTTGCGCGTATGGCTTGAAAAGAGCCAGTTATATTAGGAAAAAAAACGCTTTGTTTTTGACCATAAACTGCTGCAGAAGCAAGTGCTTTTGCCCAGCTAGATCTTGTTTGAGGATTGTTCTTTAAAGCGATGGCGATTAGTTCAGCAAGTCCGTAAGGTTCTTTTTTTTCTAAAAGCTCAGCAGGGTATTGCTCTAAGATGCAGGGGTTGACTTCGCGACAAGGAGGTGTAAAACAGGCATAGCTATACGGATCTATTACAGCACGGTTAAAGTAACAACCCGTGCATGCGCATAACACAAAAAAACTTTGCAGCAATATTTGCCAACTCATGACTGATAAAAAATAGAGAATAAAATCTCTTATGCTTTTATCCGCAGTATAGTTACTTTAGCTTTTTGGTCAAAATTTCATTTACCAACTTGATCTTGCTATAATAAGATAAGCTAAAATGCAATCGCTGTGTGATTGTAAATTTCTGGATTGCTAAAGCCAGCTTATTATACAATAAAGAACTGGTAACAGATTTTAAGGATTAAATATGGCTCTTTTCAAATATTTAGACCCAAAAAACGATATAGCCTTTAAGAAAATATTCGGTACAGAAAAAAACAAAGACATTCTGCTTCATTTCTTAAATGACATCCTCGGTTTTTCTGAAGATCAAAGCATTGTAGATATCGAGTTTTTATCCCCCATTCTAGACCCTAAAATCGCTGTCAAAAAACAGAGCATTGTCGATGTTTTATGCAAAGACAAAAAGGGAGTCAAATACATTATTGAGATGCAAGTGACAAAATCTAGAGGATTTGAAAAGCGCGCGCAATATTACGCCTCTCAGGTGTATGGCAATCAAGCAAACATTGGAGATGAGTACCACGATTTCAAAGAAATTATCTTCATAGCTATTGCTGATTGCATCATTTTTCCCAACAAATCCCATTACAAATCAGATCATGTCATACTCGATAAAGTAACCTATGAGCACGATCTTAAAGACTTCTACTTTACCTTTATTGAACTGCCTAAATTCCATAAAAGCAAAGAAGAACTCTCTTCCATAGAAGAAAAATGGTGTTACTTTTTCAGGCATGCTCATGAAACCACCGAGGAAGAATTGAAGAGGATTATGGGCAGTGATACCATTATTCATAGAGCATATACTGCACTCGATCAGTTTAATTGGAGTGAGAATGAGCTTGCTACTTATGAAGAATTGAAGCGTATTCATATGGATAATAAGGCTGCTAGGGCACAGGAAAGTTATGATGCTAAGGCTGAAGGTGAAACTATAGGCATTAAAAAAAGAAAAAATGCAAACAGCAAAACGCCTATTGCAGGCAGGCTGTGGAGCTGATCTGGTTGCTCAAGCTACCAATTTATCTAAAGAACAAATAAAAGATTTAAAGAAACACATCTTGCAAGAGCCTTCGGTAGTCAATTTCTAGCTTAAATATTGCAAGAGCTTTTAAAAAACTTCGGGCCTTATTTGAGCTATGCCTAAATGAAAATAGGGCAAACTTCTATAGCTCTTGATAAAAATTCTAGGTTTTTCATTAAATCAGAATCAGCACTATATATGAGAAAAGGATGATTTTTTACAGCAATCAACATAAAATCCAGGTCCTTCTTTACAAGAGGATAAAGTTCTAGAGCCTCTATAAAAAAGCTTATGTCCTTTCACAAATAGTGAATACTCCAATTTATTAAGGACGCTTTAGCTTTTTAGTCAAAATTTCATTTACTATAGTAGGAGATGCTTTACCTTTACATAACTTCATGACTTGTCCAACTAAGAAATCAAAGGCTCTTGCTTTTCCAGCATGAAAATCAGAAATGGATTGTGGGTTATTCTCTAAAACCTTATCCACTAAAAGCGTAATGCTTGAAATATCTTGTAGGGGTTGATAGTCAGGATTTTGTTTTACGATTTTTTCAGGATCTGTCCCAGGATCTTTACACATATCGTCAGCAACGCTCTTAGCAATCTTTCCGGTAATAACATTTGATTCAATCATTTTGACAAGCTTACCTACATCGCTAGGTCCAATTCCTGAGCAAATGAGACTGCTTCCTGTATCTTTAAAGCGCCCAGCAAACTCTATGATCATCCAATTACATATGTTTTTAGGGCTAAAGCAGATTTTAAGTGCTTCTTCAAAATAATCAGCGAGCTTTTTATCGTTAATTAAAAAAGCTGCAGCAGACTCAGGAAGTTCTAATTCTTGTAAATAACGATTGTATCTTTGATACGGCAATTCTGGTAAATTAGCTTTAATTTCTTTAATTTCTTCTTCTTTGAGTAAAATGGGAGGAAGATCTGGTTCTGGAAAATAACGATAATCATCAGCATCTTCTTTTTCACGCATTAAAACGGTTTCTTTCTTCTCTGGATCAAAACGATAGGTCCCTTGAGATATTACTTCATAAAAGTCTTTTTGTGGATGTAGGGTATATTCACGGATCTGTCTGCGAATCTCTGATTCAAGCGCCATTTCCATATTGTTAAAAGAGTTGAGATTTTTGATCTCAATTTTTGTACGCAAGATCTGTTCTTCTTTCTTTCTGACAGAAATGTTACAATCAATGCGAAAAGAACCTTCATCCATATTACAATCAGAGACGTCTAGATATTCTAAAATAGCTTTAATAGCCATAGAATAGGCCACTGCTTCTTTAGGGGCATGCATACAAGGCTCTGAGACAATTTCTATCAATGCTACTCCTGCTCTATTGTAATCAACACCTGTAAATGTGCTAAAATGCTTTAAAGTACCCGCATCATCTTCCAAATGGCTTCGATTAATAGAAAAATGTTTTAATACACCTCCTACATTAGCTACTACAGTACCACCGACTAGAATGGGTTTATAGAACTGTGTGATTTGAAAATTACGAGGGCTATCGGGATAAAAATAGGATTTACGATCAAATTGACTACTCAAAGAAACCTCAGATCCCACTGCACAACCAAAAAGAACAGCTTTATGTACAGCTTCTTTATTCAAAACAGGTAAAGCGCCCGGCTGACCTGTACAGACAGTGCTAATATTTGTATTAGGCTCATCTCCAAAATGGTTAGCCGCAGGGCTGAAAAGCTTAGATTTGGTATTGAGTTGTGCGTGAATTTCTAAACCAATTACGGGTTGCCAATCTTCATAGCAGATCTCGCTCATTTTCGTACCTTGTTGTCAAATAAAGGGGGAACTATGTTTGTAAAGGAAGTGGCGCTTTCAAAAGCATATCCAAAACGCAGGACTTCTGTATCATGCATATAAGGCCCAATGAGCTGCAGGCCGTAAGGGAGGTTTTCCTTACTAAATCCATTAGGTACACTAATTGCTGGCAGTCCTGCTAGATTTGCAGATACAGTGAAAACATCTTGTAGATAAAGCTGTACAGGATCTTGAAACTTGCCTAAAGGAAAGCTTGTTAAAGGAGATGTTGGCATAGCAATTATGCTGCATTTAGCAAAGGCTTTCTGAAACATTTGGATTAACAAAGTGCGTACTTTTTGTGCTTTTTTACAATATGCCTCTTGATAACCAGAAGAGAGAACATAAGTACCTAGTAAAATGCGTTTTTTTACTTCTGCTCCAAAGCCTTCTTGCCTAGAGAGTATATAAATCTCTTCGAGGGTTTTTGCTTCCTCTGCTCGTTTGCCATAACGAATGCCATCAAAACGCGCAAGGTTTGTAGAGGCTTCTGCTGTAGCTAGAATGTAGTAGACAGCAATTGCATATTTTAGCAGATTTAAATCTACATCTACAATGGTTACGCCTAATTTTTTAAAAACCTCTACGGCTTCTAAAAAATGTTCCTTAGACCCAGGATCTAATTCACTTAAACAACTATAGGGAATGCCAATTGTTTGACCGTGAATGGGTTGATCCAGTTTTTTTAAATAGTCTTCTGAAGGGGATTTAATGCTGGTGGAGTCATAAGAGCAGTGTTTTGAAATCACCTGCATGCATAAAGCGGCATCTTTTACATCGTAGGTCAAAGGACCAATCTGATCTAGAGAAGAAGCAAAGGCTACCAAACCATAACGAGAGACTTTTCCGTACGTAGGCTTAAATCCTACAATTCCACAAAAAGCAGCTGGTTGTCTGATAGATCCGCCTGTATCTGTTCCTAGAGAAATAGGGCAAAAACGCGCTGCTACAGATGCGGCAGATCCTCCAGATGATCCACCTGGTGTACATTTAAGATCCCAAGGGTTTTTAGTTAATTGATAAGCAGAATTTTCTGTAGAAGATCCCATGGCAAATTCATCAAGATTGGTTTTACCAATGATTAATGCATCTGCTTCTTCTAAAAGTCTAACTACAGTTGCATCAAAAACCGCTTTATAGTTTTCTAAAAACTTAGAAGCGCAGGTTGTTTTTTCTCCTTGAATATGAATGTTGTCTTTAATAGAAACAGGTACACCTGCTAAAGCGCCTAGTGGCTTGCCTGAACCTCTTTTGCGATCTAATTCAGCAGCTTTTAGCATTACCCGCTCTTCCATTACAGATAGAAAAGCACCAATTTTTTCATCATGCAGGGAAATTCGCTCTAACGTCTTTTCCGCAATTTGTTTAGCGGATATCTTTTTTTTGCAAAATTCCTCACGAATAGCACGGGCGGATAGTCGATACATGTACAAAAACTCTTTAGTTAGAAAAATTAATTACTGTAGGCACACGAATCATACCGCCTACATAGGAAGGAGCATTTTCTAAAAACTGCTCTCTAGATAAGGTGTTCATGGCTATGTCATCTCTTGTGACACTATTTTGGATTTCTCCCACTTGATAACAAGTAGGGATATCCGTTGTGTCAATTTCAGAAAGCAATTCCATATAACCTAACACTTTTTTTAAATGCTTAGATATGGCTTTTTTTTCCTCATGTGTTGCTTCACCAAGACGAGAAAGTTTATTAAGCTTTTCAAGATCTTCTTCATCAAACTTTGTCATTTAAATTCCTTAAAAGAGCTGAATACGAATGGCTACTATAATTTTTCTTTCTTTGTCTGTAAAGGGAAAAATAATGTTGATTTACTTCTTTTGATTGGTTAATCAAAATAAGTAAAAGTATTTTTTTTAAAAATATTTTAAGTTAATGTATACGGTTTATACCTAGGAGTAAGGTTAAATTCAGATAGATCTTCTAGATTAGAGGTGGATTTTCCTATGCGATTGTGAAAATAGGCACTTTCGCGTTGTAATAAAATTTTTTTCCTCTGTATACCCCATCGGTGATCAGATAGCATGCCATTTTTTCGTACAACACGATAGCAAGGAGTGATGATAGCTAATGTATTTGCTGCACAAGCTCTAGCTACTGCTCGAAAGGATTTAGGTGCATGTATTTTTTTTGCAATATCGGTGTAGCTCATAATTGATCCTACAGGTATCTCACGCAGTTTTCTCCAAACATATTTTTGAAAAGCGGTTCCTCTCTCATCGAGAGGAATATTAAATTGTCTTGAAGGGTCTTTAATCAAATCCAAAATTTGGGATGCTTCAGCCATTTCTTTGTATTCATTCAATAGGGCAATGGGAAGAAGATGTTGAAGATCGATCTTAAGATCTTGGAAATTGTCTCCTAAAAGAACTGCGCAAAGACCCTGTGTGCTTGTTGCTATTAAAATTAATCCAAGAGAAGAATTTTTAATAGTATATTGAATAATTTCTTTTTCTTTCATTTGAAATGATATGCTTTAAAATAGGTATTCTGTACATAGTTAAACATAAAGAAAGGTATTTTCTACATAGTCTTCAGAGTATACTCTTTTATGAGAGGAGCTTAGGTAGAAATAAAGGAGGTTCTCTATGAAAAACCAGGTTGTAATTTACACAGATAAAGGAGTAGATGGGGTTTCTTTGAAGCATTTGGTTCATAGCTTAAAACAAGAGCTTAGTCCTGAGATGAAAATAAAAAGGCTAGATGCTAGATCTGTTATAGAAGAAAATTGGGAAAAGGATACGCAGCTATTTATTATGCCTGGAGGTAGGGATGTCTTTTATCAAAGCGCCTTAGCTGGAAAGGGAACCGATAAAATTCGCTCTTATGTAGAGGAAGAAGGCAATTATTTGGGAATTTGCGCAGGAGCTTATTTTGCATGTGAAAGAATTGAATTTGAAAAAGGAACAAGCTTGGAAATTTTGGACGAGCGTTCTTTGTGTTTTTTTCCTGGAATTGCTAAAGGTCCAGCTTATGGAGTAGGAAAATATACGTATAACTCTTCTAAAGGAGCTTGTAATGCTCTAATTAATTGGCGCAGTCATTCTTTGTATGTTTATTTTAATGGAGGGTGTTTTTTTAGCTCTAACTCTTCAGAAATAAAAATATTATCCTGTTATCTTGATTTACCTCAAACCCCACCTGCAATTGTCGAAATTAACCGTGGACAGGGAAAAGCGCTATTAAGCGGTGTTCATTTTGAATATTTACCGGGTTTATTAGATCAAAAAGACCCATGCTTATCTATGATTCATCATAATTTGGAAAAAGCTGATTCTTTCCGGAGAGAAATGCTGTGCGGTCTATTAAAAAGAGTAGGATGTCGGTTAAAAACACCTATTTAAAAAAAAAAGATGACAAATGAATAAAAAGTTTCTAAGATGATGCTAACGGGACATGTTGCCTTGAAACGGGCATGCATGGAGTATTAAGGAGGAACAAATGAAGTTTTTAAATACTCTCGCTTTTCTTTTAATTGTAATTGGAGCTTTAAACTGGGGCTTAATAGGCTTTTTTCAGTTTGATTTTGTCGCTTGGTTATTTGGAAGCCAAATGGCTGGCTTAAGTCGCTTAGTTTACGCACTAATAGGTCTAGCTGGTCTTTGGAGTTTGCGCTGGATTCCTCACTGGAGGCATATGTGCTGCTGCTGCTCAAAAGATAAGGGCGGTAGTTGTAAAATGTAGTTTATATGAGGCGTAAGGATGGTTTTTAAGAATTCTTACGCTTTTTTATCTTTGTATTTATGACAACAGTTATTTGGTTTCAACGCGATCTGCGAATTCAAGATAATCCTGCCTTAAAATATGCTTCTCAACTACAGCTCCCTGTCTTGCCCATATATATATTTGATCCAGAAGAGGATAAAAACTGGTCAATGGGTTCAAGCTCTCGTTGGTGGCTACATTATTCTCTGCAATCTTTGCAAAAAAATTTAAGAGCTCTGGATCTTGATTTATTTTTTTTTCAAGGTACAACTTTGCATGCATTGCAAAAGATTATAGATAAGGCAGATGCAAAACATATAGTTTGGAATTGCTGTTATGAGCCAAGTGCGTTAATACGTGAAAAAAAACTGATCAAGCTAGCTTCTGCAAAGAATTGCATAGCAAAAAGATTTCATGCGAATCTATTATTTACACCTGGCCAAATTACTACTAAGCAAGGAAATCCCTATCAAGTATTCACTCCTTTTTGGCGATGTTGCTTAAAACAAGAGGTAGGTAAGCCAGAGGGTAAAATTACAAAAAAATTACGATTAGTTTCCTATTCTAAACATGTATCTTTACATACATTAAATTTATTACCGCATATTCCTTGGGCTAAAGATTTTTCTTTTCTTTGGCAGCCAGGAGAAGATAACGCTTTAAGAAAATGGAAGCATTTCTTGAGGGGTAAGATACATCAATATACTCGTGGACGTGATTTTCCTGCAGAAATGGGAACATCCATGCTTTCTCCTCATTTGCATTTTGGTGAGATCTCTGTAAAAAGAATTTTCGAAGATTTGTTAAAGAGTACTCATGCAGAGGTTTTTCTTAGAGAAATAGGATGGCGAGAATTTGCTTATCATCTTTTAATTGCTTTTCCTCATACTCCTTCGAAACCTCTAAAAGCAGAATTCACCCATTTTCCTTGGAAAAGCAATGCAAAATGGCTTAGGATTTGGCAAAAAGGCCTGACAGGAATCCCTATTGTCGATGCTGGCATGCGGCAATTATGGCAACTAGGTTGGATGCACAATCGAGTTCGTATGATCGTTGCTTCTTTTTTGATTAAAGACTTAAATGTTCCTTGGCAAGAAGGAGCAAAATGGTTTTGGGATACTTTAGTGGATGCAGATCTTGCAAACAATACCTTAGGTTGGCAATGGTGTGCAGGATGTGGTGCGGATGCAGCCCCTTATTTTCGTATATTTAATCCATTTATCCAGGGAAAAAAATTTGATCCAAAAGCAGAATATGTACGTCAATTTGTTCCTGAATTGAGAAAGTTGTCTAATTCATGGATTCACACCCCACATTTAAGTCCTAAGTCTGTGTTAGAAGAAGCGGGTGTTTATTTGGGAAAAAACTATCCCTACCCCATAGTAGAGCATGATCTCGCACGCAAAAGAGCACTACAGGTTTATCATCGATGGAGTAAGCATGGATATAAAAGTTAAGTTATCAGTTGAAGTGCCTTGTGATTTTGCTTTTGCTTGGGCATTACGCCCTGAAGCCTTAAAAAGGCTGTTGCCACCTTGGGTAAAAACCGATTTTTTATTCGATCCTTCACCCTGTAATAAAATGCAGGTAGGATTAAAAATTTATATAGGACCGTTTTTCTTTAGATGGATTTTAGAACATAAAAATTTCAAGCTTAATCAAGAATTTAGAGATAAACAAATAAAGGGCCCTTTCAAGCGCTATTTACATATTTACCGCTTTAATCCCATTGATTCTCAATCCTGCATTTTGAGTGATAAGATAGGATTTGACTCTATTTCTCTTTTAGAAAGCCTTATAGCTAAGCAATTTGTACGATTTTTAAAATGGCATCAAAAAATCATGAAAGAAGATCTTGAATTCATCTACAAATACTCAAGCGTCCCTTTGAAGATTTTAGTAAGTGGAGCCAATGGATTTATAGGCTCTCAACTTACTAATTTTTTACGCCTAGCAGGTCATGATGTTATGAGGCTAGTGCGCCATAAACAAGAAATGAGCTCTGATACTGTCTATTGGGATCCTATAGAAGGGCAATTCTCTAAACAAGAATTTGAAGGTTTTGATGCGGTTTTTCATTTGGCAGGAGCTCCTATTGCTCATAGATGGACAAAGAAATACCGCAAAAAGCTATTCAATAGTAGATGCCGTGATACTTGGTTACTATCTCAAGTATTATCTCGTTTATATTCTCCTCCTAAAACCGTTATTTCCGCTTCTGCCATTGGTTTTTATGGGGATTGTAAAGAAAGCGTTACCGAAATCTTTCCTGTAGGAGAAGGGTTTCTTTCTTCTCTTTGCCAACAGTGGGAGATGGCCTTAGAAGCAATCGAACAACGCGGCTGCCGTGTTGTATACGCTAGATTTGGCATTGTATTAGGAGCAAAAGGTGGTATGCTCTGCCAGATTTTACCGCTCTATCGCTTAGGTTTAGGCGGGAAGATCGGATCTGGTAACCAGTATTTAAGTTGGATTGGGATTGATGATACGGTGAGTGCTTTGTATCATCTTTTAATGACAGAATCATTAAAAAAAGCCGTTAACCTAGTGGCTCCCTATCCTGTAAAACAAAAAGAGTTTTCCGCTATTTTAGCAGATAAACTACACAGACCTCACTTCTTTCATCTCCCTTCTGCTCTTATTTCTTTAGCTTTGGGAGATATGGGAAAAGAGATGTTATTAACTAGTGCTCAGGTCTATCCACAAAAGCTTCTGGAAACGGGGTACTCTTTTCGTTACCCTGATTTACAAGAAGCGTTGAATTGGGTCATGTAAAGCATCTATTAAGAAATTAAAAAATTTTAAAAAAAATCCATCCTTTTTTCTATTGAAAATCAGCAATTAATTTGTAAAGATGAGTTTTTCAAACATCTTTTAGGGGATAATATGATACTTCACTTAGGACTAATTTGTGCTTTATTTATGGGTTCCTTTGCTTGTTCCGATCAAGATAGTTCAGATATTGTAATCGAATTTGATGACGAAGATGAGGATTATAGTAGTATAGAAGAAGATTTAAGACTTCTAGAAGAAGATAAACTCCTTAATTAATTAAAAAAAATAATCTTTAAAAATAGGTGATTTATAAAAGCTGTTATTTACAAAAATAACGGCTTTTTTATTATATTGTTTTGCAATGGGTTATTAACTAAATTAAATCATGCATAGTTTGTTATTGATTAGTTATATTTTTGAATTTATTATAAAGATAAATAAAGAGGAAAAATATGTATCCTTGGCGCGATATTTGGACTAAACCCAGAGCAACCATTCAAGCCCTTGTAACTAAGGATCCAAGCTATGGGTTTAAGAGGCTTTCTTGGATTTATGGGATTACGATAGCTTTAAGTTTTTCTAAGATGTTCTCCTTAATCACTCTCTATCCTTTATGGGCTATATTGCTTAGCTCTTTGTTGTTGGGTATAGTGTTTGGTTTAATATCTATTACCATTACTGCTTATATTTTACAGTGGTGTGGACGTCTTATAGGAGGGAATGCTCCTTTTAAACAAGTTAGATGTGTTGTTGCCTGGTCGAATTTACCAGTAGTAATCAACATATTGGTATGGCTTCTTTTGATTGGCGTATTTAAAGAACAAGCTTTCTATTCAGATTTTCCTATAGAGCTCACATTGGCAAATAAAACAGGTTTATTTCTACTAGTCATGTTAGGGCAATGGACTGCAGCTATTTGGTCCTTTATCATTCTAATACAGGGTCTTAGGGAAGTTCAAGGGTTTTCTATTTGGAAAGGATTATTAAATATTATCATTCCTATTATAGCAGTGGCAATTTTATCTATATTGATAAGCGGAGTGATCAGCTGGTTTATTACAAAGACTTAAAATATATTAGGAGATTAGACTATGAGAAAACTATATTCCATCGTACAAGCAGGATGCTTTTGCTGTGTTTTAAACTTAGCGCTTACATCATTTTCTCTTGATGCTAAAGAAGCAGTTCTTAGCAAAGAAGTAAGTAAGATAAAGAATCATTGGCAGGAGTTTCGTTCTATCAATGGTGAATGTTGTATGAAATTTCCTAAATACCCAGATCATTTATCAGAAAAATTACGCCTTCCTGAAATAGGATTTGATTTAAAATACGATGCTTATATTTCTGCAATAGATCAAAAAACCACATTTTTATTGTTAATTGCCCAATATCCAGATTTTGTGGATCAAACCTATGCGAACAAAAACTTAGAAGGATTTGTAGAAGGTCTTCTTAAGCATAATCCAGGTCTTACTCATGAGCTCTCTTTAGTAAATGGCCATACCGTACTAGATTTGTTTATTTGTAAAGAAGGGATGTATTTTAAAGGAAGAGCCCTAATGGTAAAAAATAGTTTTTATCTAATGGCAATGGAATGTGAAGCGCAATATTATGACGAAGCAAGCTATAAGACCTTTATCGACTCTTTCGAATTAATGCGCTAAAATTTCCCGTAGAGTTTTAAAATGAAGTTTAGCTATATCTTCCAATAAAGAGCTGCTATGCTTGGCACAAAAGGCTTTTCCTATTCGAATAACTTCTTGAGAGGCCCCTTTAGGGAGCTGAATTTTATAAAATAGGCGTAAATCATAAAGTCCTTGTAAAAAAGCAGCTCGTGCTAAAATGGAAGAAGCTGCTACTACTAAATCACTTTCAGCTCGATGGCGTTGCGTCAATTCTAAATCGAGCTTTTTTTGCTTTATAGCATCTAAAACAACTGTTTTATTAGCAAACTGGTCAATAATTACTCGTTTACAATGTGTTTTTTGCACAAGCTCTGCAATAGCAGTTGCATGTCCCCATGCTAATAGACGATTAAGATTTTGAAAACGAGCGTAAAGTTGGTTGTAGGTTTTAGGTTTGAGAATGATAAGTGTATGAGGGCATACGGTTTTGATTTTAGAAGCAAGTGCAATCACTGCAGGATCGGAAAGTGTTTTACTATCTCGTATTCCTAAGGTTAATAGAGATTGGATTTTTTCCTTATCTGCGTATACTGCTGCAATACATAAGGGACCAAAAAAATCTCCTTTGCCAGCTTCGTCTACTCCGATTCTCTCTGAAGTGTCAGTTGGTTCTGGATTTGAATAAGTAAGCGTTTGTAGGATTTGAGGTTCAATGTAAAACCTAATGAAACCATCCATTTCTTTTCCTTGTATCATCAGTTTTCCAGATGTATACAAAGTGCAACTAATTCCTTTTTTTTTTGCTGAAAAAAACGTATAAGCCGGTGTGGTCAAGGTAAATCCTTGATCAATGAGATCTTCACGTAGCTGATCTTTCAACTTAAGATCCATGGTTGTTACAAAACAAGAGCGCTTTTGAAATGTCATTTTAATCTAAAAATAATGAGATTATAGTAATTTTACATTGATTTTGAAAAAAAACAAGGATAGATTTGCAATTAAAATGCTATGATGCTCCCTAAGATAGGAATATTATTCATTGATAGTGCTTGAAATTTTAAAGGAGGGGTATGAGTGCCGAACTTAAGGGCGTAGGGGAGCTTTTTAAAGCTAAACGCCAAGAATTGAATGTATCATTGAAAGAAGCAGAGAATGCAACTTCTATTCGTTCTAGTTATCTAGAGGCAATTGAGGAAGGGGAGATCGATCAATATATCTCTGGAGTATACGCTTTAGGATTTATGAAGCAATATGCTCAGTTTCTAGGAGTAGACATTGAGCATATGATTCGTCAAAATCCTCAAGTGTTTCATATGCCAGCAGAAAAGCATGAATTTTCTTATGGTATTGGAACTTTAGAAGTACGTGGTAGTATGGGTGGGGGAATTAAATGGTTACCTAATTTGCTATGGGTCGGTATTGCTGCATTTGTACTGGTTATTGCATGGTATCTAGCAAAATTTTTAGGTGTTCTTTAAAAACTAAAATCTAAGGGGAGACAATTTATGGTAATGACTCACTTTGGGGATTATGAGTTATTGAGACCTTTGGGACGAGGGGCATTAGGGCAGACCTATCTTGCAGAACATCGTTTATTGCAAAAGCAGTACATTGTAAAAATTTTACCCGAAGAGCTCTCTTCTGATGCCAATTTTATTGCCCGATTTGAAACACACATTGCTCAATTAGCTCATTTAAATCATTCTCATATTGCAAAAATTTATAACGCATTATTTTTAGATAAGCGCTATGCAATTATTATAGAGGCAATTTTAGATGAAGATCAGCAACCCAGTTTAAATTTATCACAATTTTTACAAAAATTCCCTGATTTACCAGAAGAAACTATTCTTTGTTTTGCTCAACAAGTGAGTTCTGCTCTTGATTATGCGCATACCCAAGAAAAACCGCTTGCTCATGGAACATTGAAACTTAGCAATATTTTAGTTCGTTACACTTCTAAAGGAGCAGAGGCTATTGTAACAGATTTTGGTTTATCACATATCATTGGACCGCTTGCTGTTTTAAGCCGCATTTATTATGCAATGAGCTCTTTTTACAGTTTAGAAATAGGCTGTGATGCAAATGGCAAAAATTATGTAACCGGACCTTGGGATGAAGCCTGTGCTAAAGAAGTCCACCGGTCTTTTGTTGAACAATTTCCTTTTTTAGCTCCAGAGCAAAAAAGACAATTTAATTGGACAAGCCAGCCTAAAGCAGATGTATGGGCTTTTGGTGTGTTATTATATTATCTTTTGATGCGTAAATTTCCTGAAGGTTTTTTCGAACTCCCTTCTCAAAAAATCTCTGATCTTAAATGGCAATGGGATGCTTTAATTTGTAGTTGCTTGCAAACAGAGCCTGAAATGCGTTTAGGGCCTCTTCAAGAAAAAATGAGCGAACTGGTCAATATTTCTGCTCTTTCCTCTTGTGAAGCGCATTTAGAAAGATTACAAGCAGAAAAATACATTATGGGGACTAAAGTTTCCTTTACTACAGCCTGTCATGCTAAGCCCATCTTAAATCCACAAGAGCTCACAAGGCCCTCTTTTGAACCAGATCCCGGGGCTGTTTTTCAAACAGAAATGACGGTTTCTCCCTATAAACCAAAACCACAAGCAGAAAAAGCTGTTCAACCTCTTTTAACCGATATGGTCATCATTCCCTCCGGTGTTTATTTGAGGGGTAGTAATCAAGGTGCACGCGATGAACATCCTCGGCATTCAATCCATATGCATTCTTTTGCTTTAGATGTTCATCCTGTAACAAACGAGCAATTTGCCCGTTTTTTAGAAGCAATGGGAGGAGAAAAAGATGGGCAAAATAATGATATCATCCGTTTGCGTGAATCTAGAATTAAACGCAGTGGAGGAAAGCTTAGTATTGAATCAGGTTATGCTAAACATCCTG
Organism: Candidatus Rhabdochlamydia porcellionis; assembly: GCF_015356815.2. Taxonomy (GTDB): domain Bacteria; phylum Chlamydiota; class Chlamydiia; order Chlamydiales; family Rhabdochlamydiaceae; genus Rhabdochlamydia; species Rhabdochlamydia porcellionis. The sequence goes on along the minus strand of NZ_CP075585.1, from coordinate 844,059 downwards.
TAGTGGGCATTACTTGGTATGGAGCTATAGCTTATGCTAAATGGATAGGAAAAAGACTTCCGACCGAAGCTGAATGGGAAATTGCCTCTTATGGAGGAAAAGAAGACTTCCTTTATCCAACAGGACAAGATATAGATCGAACACAGGCTAACTTCTTCAGTTCCGATACTACAGCTATGCTTAGCTATCCTCCTAATGAATACGGACTATATGATATGGCGGGAAATGTCTATGAGTGGTGTCAAGATTGGTATGATTATCAGTATTACGATCTGTCTATCCAAGAACCAAACCATCCTCAAGGACCACCACAAGGAGTATATCGTGTACTACGTGGAGGCTGTTGGAAGAGTTTAAAAGAAGATCTTAGGTGTTCTCATAGGCATCGAAATAATCCAGGAACTATGAATGGGACTTATGGATTTCGTTGTGCAGCAGATGTAGCGACTACTCCTTAAGTAAAGCAGGTGATTATTGCTTGAGTAGGAAATATAAATAATTTTTCTAAAATATGGAATAACCAAGAGTTGTTAGAAGATATTCCTATTTGATAATTTTTGATTTTTTCTTTTAGGTAGCGTATGATTGATCTAGGCAAAGTTAAATAGATATTATGAGAATAAAATTAAACTTTAATATAATGAGATTTCACCCAGTGAGAAAACTGCTTTCTAGAGGCCATTAGTAATTTATAAATAGAAGAAGTTTTCCAAGAAGAATTAAATAATCGTTTTTCTTGAGATTTCATCCAGTGAAAAAGCCACTGCCCAGGAGTTATGAACAGCTTGTCAGCAAAAAAGATCCCCCAAGAAGAATCAGATGAATATCCTTCTTGATAAGATTGTATTTCTTCTTGATTTTTTCTCATTGTAACTAGTTTTTTCTTGGATGATTCAAGAATTTCTAAGTCTTCTTTGGAGAGGTTAACCTCGGATTCTTTTCCCATGATCTTTTGCAGGGCATCCATTTTTTCTTTTAAATAAGTAAAATCCGCACTGTTATAATGAATGTATTTACGGTCATCTGTGCTCGAATAAAACTTACCGCCCTTGAAAAAAGATTTTCTATGATGTGTATTGGTAGCAAGAATTCCCGAGTTAGAAGTTACTTGTAAGTAGTTCCCATGTAAAAAGCTTAAATGTTCTTTGATATATAAATTTTTAAATCCTGCTTGAGTTAATAAGTCATTTTTGTGGTAGCAGAAGTTAAGACTGATTTGAGGAGGAGAAGGATGGTTTTTGAGGATATTTATTTGCTCTTCCCATGATTTAATTGTAGCCTGATCTAGTTTAGGAGAACAAAATGCAAAGCAATTAATATCGGATAAGCAAGAAATAGGGTTATGGTTATTTTCTTGATTAAATCTCTCTAAGCAAAGAATCGTAGCGCGTTGTGCATCTAAGCCTCCTAATGAATGGCCTGTGATGTCTAAAGCAGGGCATTTGGCTGTTTTACAGTAGGCTTCTATCATTGCAGCTATTTGGTCTTTGCATTCATCAAAAACGGTTTTCCCAATGCCATTTGGATCTAAAACATTTCTAGAGAAACTTTCTGAATCATCTGTCCCTCTAAAAACCAGTTGTGCTGGAAAATCGCCCTTTAAAGGAGTAAACAAATAGCAGTGTAAGCCGTTTTGGTTAATATGGTTATTAAGTTGGTAATAGACAATATCTTGTTGCTCGGTAAAAATAAGGATGGGGATTATCATATTTTCACGAATAGTATCAGGTTGTGCATAGGCTGCAGTTCTAGCTAATTGCTCAGAAATAGCAAAAGGAAGAAGCTTTAAATCTTCTTTTGTATATTTTTCTTCTTTTTCTAATTTTCCAGCTAACTTACGTATATGATATTCATATTCTTCATTAGCTAAAATTCTATTGTTGATGGGTATACCGCTTTTTTCAATCTCTTCCCACAATATTTTTTTTTCATTCGGTAATAAGTGTTCTAAAGGATTGCGGTAAAAACCTACTAATTTTTCCATGTCTTCAGAAGACAGTTCACTAAGATCTGTAGACAGACTTCGAGAAAGTTTTAAAGGAACCTCTCCGGTATTTACTCTTTTTAGCAAGTCTGTTAAATCGTTTGTGGTTAGGGCGTGTCCAATCATAGCAAATACGTGGCAAAGATCTTTCTTCTCAATAAAGTCAGGTAAAGAATCAATATCCTTTTGAATTGCTTGCATTACTCTTTTACCAAACACGTTAGAGGCGTATTCAATAAATATTTTTTTTTCAACTTGTTCTTGAGTAAGTAGATTTTTCAGTTGAGAAATATTGCTTGTAGGATGTGGCAGTAATTTTATTTTTAATAAAAAAAACAGATAGAGCAAATTCTCCCACAGCAAAGAAGACCATGGTTCTATTGCGACTTTTCTTTTCGAAATAGATGGTGTTGTTTTTTGACAATAGGGAAGCTCTTGGATCAGTTTTTTAATGCAATTAAGGGGGTTTATAGTTGCATGATTTTTTGAATTAGGTGAATGAAAAAACCAAGGAGATTTGGAAATTGAAAGCATGTTTTTCCACATGAAAGATTTCCTATAATAAAAAAAGTTAGATATAGACAAATGATCAAGAGAATACTATATTAAATTAGGTTTTTTTTCATAGAACTTAAATCATTACTTTATTGAGCTATAAGCTCATAGATATTGATAGAAAAACCATTAAGTGATATCCATAAATTATGAAAAAAACTTCTTGTTGTTGCTAAATTAGCTACTTCTTTTTACTATCTTTATCTAGTACTTTTACTGAAAAAAAATTATGCAAGACAAAAAATCTTTACTATTTTTATTGGGAGCCATTTTTCTGGGGGTTATTACAGGCCTATTTGGGCAAGAATTGCCTTTAAAAGGAGCAGAAATCACAGCTGCTCTATTTATGAATTTTTTGAAGTTATTGAGTATTCCCATTATTTTTCTATCGATTATCTCTACTCTTTCTGGGATGAAAAGTCAGCTGGAAATAAGCAGTCTTGGTAAAAGAGTACTTACATATACGCTGCTTACAACAGTTATAGCAGCAACTGTTGGTCTTGTACTCTTTCTTATCATACAACCTAATGCTAAAATAAACATAACAGATACGGCTCAGATCACTAAAGCACCTACAGACACTTACCTGTCTTTTTTATGGAAAATTGTACCTAGTAACATTGTACAGGTTTTTCTAGAGAACAATGTAATAGGCACTGCTTTTATTGGATTTATTATGGGTGTTGCTGCTACGTATCTACCCGAAGATAGCCGAATTTCTGTGCATCAAGTTTTCTCTTCGCTTTTTAAACTCATTCTAAAGATTACCGAAGGAATTGCTTATCTTATTCCTTTAGGAACATGGGCCTTTACAGCCCTCATGTTTAAAGGTTTTAATCATACCAATAGTTTTAAACATTTAGGGTTATATTTATTAACCATTGTTAGCGCTAATCTCGTGCAAGGATTTATCATTTTGCCTCTATTGTTAAAATGCAAAGGAATATCCCCTGTAAAGTTGGCAAAAGCCTCTCTTGCAGCTCTAAGTCTTGCTTTTTTTTCTAAGTCCTCTAATGCAACTTTGCCAGTTACTTTAAAGTGCGCGGAAAAAGAGGCTGGAATCCATCCTAAAGTAGCACATTTCTCTCTTCCTTTATGTACGATTATTAATATGAATGGATGCGCTGCTTTTATCTTAATCACGGTACTTTTCTGCTCGACTATTCACGGACATACTTTTGGTTTATTGGATTTAGGGATATGGGTCGTATTGTCAACGTTTGCGGCAATTGGAAATGCAGGAATTCCTATGGGATGCTTCTTTCTAACAAGTATGTTTTTAATAGGAATGGATGTTCCTCTTAGCACAATGGGCCTTATTTTACCTTTTTATGCCTTTATAGATATGATAGAGACCAGTTTGAATGTATGGTCTGATTTAAGCGTAACAGCAATTGTAGATAAAGAATGCACTCATTTAGAAACTTTATCTGTAAAAGAATAAGGATAACATGAAATTATTACTTTCTAAACCTCGAGGATTTTGTGCAGGGGTTGTACGAGCCATTGAAACGGTAGAAAAGGCACTGAAAATGTGGGGAGCTCCTATTTATGTAAAACATGAGATTGTTCACAATGAGCATGTGATTAAGAGTCTTGAAAAACAAGGAGCTGTGTTTATTGAGGATTTAGAACTAGTGCCTTGTGGTTCTTATTTGATCTATTCTGCGCATGGAGTTGCTCCTGAAGTGCGCGCTCAGGCTAAAAAAAGGAATCTAATAGAAATCGACGCTACATGTGGTTTGGTTACAAAAGTGCACTCAGCTGTAAAAAGATATGCGCAAAAAGGCTATCAGATTATCTTAATTGGTCACCGCGATCACGTGGAGACTATAGGCACTTCAGGAGAAGCTCCTGAAGTGACAACTGTTGTCGAATCTCTAGCAGATGTAGAGGCTTTATATTTTTCCCATGAACCTTTATTTTATACCACACAAACCACATTGAGCTTAGATGATGTGAAAGAGGTGACACAGGCACTAATTACTAAATACCCTCATATTGAAACACTCCCTAGCTCTTCTATTTGTTACGCTACAACTAATCGTCAGATGGCCTTGCGTAGTATTGTGGATTGCTCAGACCTTATTCTAGTAGTAGGAGATCCTAGAAGTTCTAATTCCAATAGATTATGTGAAGTAGCCCATTTACGCAATGTGCCCTCTTATCTAATCAATACAGAACATGAAATCAATCCCAAGTGGCTACAAGGAGTTAAGGTACTGGGTCTGACAGCTGGTGCATCTACTCCTGAAGATGTTGTGCAAAGATGTATAAAGAAATTACAAGACTATGGAGTCCAAGAGATCGAAGATGTTATCTATACAATAGAGGATGTGTATTTTCATTTGCCTCGACAGCTTGTAATTAATTAAGTTTTAAAAGATCTACAGATTGCTTATGCTAAGAAACACATAGATATTTTTGTTTTCCTGTGTGGATAGAACCATTTTTTCTTACGGCATGTGAATAGCAGTTAGAGCAAGAGATCTTCATTTATAGCTCCAGTGGTTTTGGATCGTAATATATAGCAATTTAACTTTAAACTTTCACGACAAAGAAGTATGATGCTTACATGGCATATTCCTATGATTTAAGAAAAAAAGCATTAGACTATATAGAGAAAGGCAATTCAAAAGAAGAAGCAAGTCAGATCTTTGGAGTGACGGCGCGTAGCATATTTAATTGGATCAAGAGAAAAGAACAAAGGCGCTTAGCTCCTAATAAAACAAGAAAAAGACGTCCTAATAAAATTGAAGGAGAAAAGCTAAAAGCGTATCTTCAAGAGAATCCGGATAGCTACTTAAAAGAAATAGCCGAATGCTTTGGAGTAACGATAACTGCGGTCTTTTATGCATGTAAAAGACTAAAGATTACTTTAAAAAAAAGACGCCCTTCTATCAAGAAAGAGATGATGAGAAAAGAGAGTAGAGGAAATTGCTGAAGAAGATCGAGTTTATGTCGATGAAAGTGGGATTAATGAATATCTTCAAAGGAAGAATGCGAGAGCACCCAGAGGGGAAAAAGCGTATGGGGCTGTATCAGGAAATCGTTATCACAGAGAAAGTTTTATAGCAGCTAAGAATCGATCAAATATTTTAGCACCCTTTTGTTATACAGGAACATGTAATACCCAGTTGTTTAACATGTGGCTCGAACAAATACTCATCCCTGAGCTAAAACCTGGACAAGTAGTTATTTTGGATAATGCGAGTTTTCATAAGTCCAAAGAGAGTTTAGAAATCATTAAAAGAGCTAGATGCGAAGTATTATTTTTGCCTCCCTATTCTCCTGATTTGAATCCTATCGAAAAGTTTTGGGCACATTTTAAGAAAAGAGTAAAAGAAGCCTTAACCTGATATTCAAACCTTGCAGAAGCTATTGATCAATCTTTTTTACAAGTGTGTAGTTAATGGAAATTTTAAATTCAAACTACTATAATATATCCTTATCTATAAATTAAGACTTAGATAATCGCTACTTGTTTAGGATCACCAAAAAAACACTTTACATCACCGAGCACCAAGAATTTTGCTTCTCTCTATTTTCTGCATGAAGCAGACCAATACCTTTTTGCCAGTTCTGATCCCTTGCTAAAGAAAGCGGTGTTTGTCCGTTATAGATTCGATTTCTATCCACTCCATGGTGTAAAAGCTCTTCTAACAATTTTCCCATCTGCATTTCAATCGCAAAGTGTAGAGCTGTTTTTCCTCCACGCCAAGAAGATTCTAACTCTTCATGACCGTTATGCATGGCGCTCATGAGAACGTTCCATCCGTGCATCGGCTTTAGAGAAAGGTCCGCTCCTACTTCCAATAACATTTTTACACAAGAAAGATGGTTTTTCTGTACAGCTAGGTATAACGGTGTTTCTCCGTTCAAAGCAGGAATGTTGACCAGGCCTTTTTCTGCCTCTAGCAGAAGAACTAAAGCTGCAAAATCCCCAACTGCTGCTGCGTAATGCAGTGCTGTCCACCCTTGAAGAATCTTTAATAAAAAGATCCACTCCTTTTTTGATAAGAGTTTGTAGAATAAAAAAAGTCTATTATTCTATGACGAACATCATTAGAAAGATCCCTACCAGCAATGGTAATCGGTAGTTTCATTGGAGATAGGGAACATTCCTCTAAATAGAGAAATGAGTTTTTGAGAATGATCTGATAACTTTTGAGTGGAAGAAAAAGAAGAATTTGTTTGGAAAGATAACTCCCTAATAGAAGAGATAGGAGATGTCATAAAAGTTTTTCCTACTTAAAAAAATGTATTCATTCTGCTTTCCATGGACAAAGCTGATCTAACCAATTAAAATAATTTTCCTTATTCATAAAGTCGTTTGTAATTTTTGTAACCATTCCCTGCCAAATCGCCCATTCTCTTTTATAACTTTCAGGATCCTTTCTCATAGATTCTAGAAGATCAATTGGATATCCAATCTTGGTATTAAAGTACTTGTTGAAAATTTTACAAAATTCTATAGTACAAGAGAAAACTTCAGGTAAGGTAAGTTGCAGCGTTTTTTGCTCTTCCTTTGGAATATGCAACATAAGACGTATTGCTTCATTCCATTCAGCATAGCAATCATAAGTAGAGCAAATATCTATAAAGAAAAAAGAATAGAATCCTGATTTTTGCTATTCTTCGATCACTTTGGGCTTCACTAAAGGCCAAATGCCAAGAAGAAAAAATATATTAAGATTAAATGCTTGCTCTACCGAAAACGTTTCTGGGATTTGCTTTGGGGTTTCCATATCAATACTCCTCATACAATTACACTTTTATAAAAAAGCGTTTGATCTTAAGTCTTAAAAGAATCAAGAGATAAAAAGATGGCACACTGAAATACAAAAAGTCAATTTTTTTTTACTTTGTTGATGCAAAGTTAAAATGCTCTTTAAGAAACTTTTATTCTCTAAGGAACAGATGAAAGAAAATTGAATGGAACTCTATGAATTCCTAGAAAAAGTTGCAGAAGATGTCATAAGGGACCTACTTTAGATTTTATCGGTTTTCTGATTTGGCCGTGTTGGGGAGTTTATTTTGTAAACTTTTTTTAAACCGATAGGTTTTAAGAGAAAAGAAAAACGACAGTAGAAAAGATGTGTTATGCAATGAGTTTTGAAGTTCATGATAAAACAATAAGATAAAGTTTAAGTTGTTTAAGAAATAATTGCGTTAACCTTATTACAATTCATGTAATAGTTGTTAAAAACTCAGATAGTCCATACCTTAAGAAAGAAGGTGAATTATGCAAGAAGGTAGCGGTTTAAGGCAAACGATTGCTCAATTACATAAAAATACGTTTAAGAGGGTTTTGGGCGTATTTGAGCTATTTGCTATAGGCTACGGAGATTTAGGCTCTTCGATTTACTATGCTCTGGGAGTCACTGCTTTATTTGCTTTGGGGGCAACTCCTATAGCTCTTGGATTAGCAGGGATTGTTTTTGTATGTACAGCACTTAGCTATGCGGAAATGACTTCTATTTTTCATGAATCAGGAGGATCAGCTAGCTATGCTAGGCATGCTTTTAATGATTTGGTCTCTTTTATTGCTGGTTGGGGTTTATTATTAGACTATATCGTAGCTATTGCGATTTCCGCTTTTGCCGTAGCTCCTTATTTAAGCTTTTTTTTCGTGGACCTTTCTGATGTTTTCGTCCAGATTTTATTTACAGCAGCTCTTATTACCATTTTATGTGTGATCAATATCTTAGGAGTAAAGGGGTCAACTTTAATCGGGCTAGTTTTATCTAGCCTTACTATTCTGATACAATTAGCTATTATTGCAGTTGGTTTGGATACTATTTTAAATCTTACTCGATTCACTGAGCAGTTACAGATTGGCATTCCTTTTGTAAATTGGTCTGCTTCTTGGCCTGATTTTTGGAAAGGAACAGCTATGGCTATGGTTGCTTTTACAGGGATTGAATCTATTGCGCAACTTTCTGCAGAAGCAGAAAGGCCAGCTAAAACGGTTCCTCGTGCGATTTTACTTGCTACTGTTGTGCTAATCGTAGTGTATGCAGGTATTTTATTAGTCACTTTTTCTGCTGTTCCTCCCAGAGAATTGGGAACAACATATCTTTCCAACCCCTTTGCTGCGATTGTAAACGCTCTGCCTTTTGGCCACTGGTTTTTTGCTCCTATTATAGCAGGATTAGCGGCAGCGGTTTTAATAGGAGCTGCAAACGCTAATTTACTAGGAGCCTCTCGTCTTTCTTTTAATTTAAGTCAGTATTATCAATTGCCTCGTTTATTTAATCGTGTTCATTCTCGATTGCGTACGCCGATCGTTCCTCTAATTTTTTTTAGCGTTTTAGCTTGCATTGTTGTTTTTTCAAGCAGAGGAAAGATGGACTTTCTTGCTGATCTATACAATTTTGGAGCAATGATTGCTTTTTTTTTCACCCATCTTTCTTTAATCGTTTTAAGGATCAAGAAGCCAGATGCACAACGTTCTTTTCGAGTTCCCTTTAATCTGCGTATTAAAGGATATTCGATCCCTATTCCATCTATTATAGGAGCTTTATCTACTTTGGGTGTATGGTGTTTAATTGTATTTACAAAGCCTGAAGGAAGGTATTTAGGTTCTGTCTGGATGATGTTAGGAATTGCAATGTATTTTTATTATCGTAAAAAACGTAAATTAAAACCCGCTGGTCAATTGATGATTGAAGAGGTTTTTGTTCCTTCTTACAAACCTTTGGAAATTAAGCAAATTTTAGTAGCTACAAGAGGAGGAATTCAAACAGAAACTGTTCAGATTGCTTGTGATTTCGCTAAATTGCACGGGGCAGAAATTACTGCATTGCAAGTTATTGAAATTGCCTCTTCTCTTCCTTTAGATATGATGGTTCCCAGACGTTTAGCAATGGCAGAGGCTGTATTAAAAAGAGCAGAAGCCATTGCACGAGAGCGCAATATGGATATTGAACTAATGGTTGTTTCTTCTAGATCTATCCCAGATGCTATTTTAGAGGCGGCAAGAAAAGGAAAATACGACTTAATTGTAATTGGTGCTGGACAACCTTTTGATGAAGTAGGCTTAGGAACCATTATTGGAAAGGTATTACGCTTAGCTCCTTGTCGTGTTTGGGTATGCATGACGGATTCATTAGTGTAAATGGCATGCGACAAAATGCCCTAAATGTTTTTCTTTCCACATAGGTTTTTCTTGGGAGCAAATTTTTGTAGCATAGGGACAGCGAGTTGCAAAAGGGCAGCCTGAAGAAATAGCAGAGCTAATTGTAGGTTTAGCTTTTTGAAAAGAAGATCCTGGCATAGTAGAAAATAGAGCCTGAGTATAGGGATGTAAAGGGTTTTGATACAGATCTTCTGTGGGTGCAAGTTCTACAAAATTTCCTAGATACATAACAGCTACTCGATGAGAGATATGCCTCACCATATTAAGATTATGAGCAATAAATAGATAACTGATATGCAACTCTTCTTGCAATTTTTTTAGCAGGGTAATAATTTGCGCTTGAGTCGATATATCTAAAGCTGAAATGGGTTCATCACATACAATAAAAGCAGGATTTAATATCAGAGCTCGCGCAATAGCAATTCTTTGTCTTTGACCTCCTGAAAATTCGTGAGGGAGGCGATTGAAAGAACTAGCGTGTAACCCTACACGAATAAATGCTTCATAAGCCAGCTGTCGATTAACCTCTTTAACGTACTTACAGTGAATTTCCAAAGGCTCCATGATAACTTCAGCTGCAGTCATTTTTGGATTTAAAGAGGCATAAGGATCTTGTAGGATAATTTGCGCTTTACGCCGAAAATTAAATAATTGCTTTTTAGAAAATTTTAGTAGATCTTGATTTTTAAAACATACTCCTCCAGAAGTAGGTTCTTCTAAACGTAGTAAACACTTCCCTAAAGTGGATTTGCCTGATCCGCTTTCTCCAATTAGTCCAAGAGTCTCTTGAGGCAAGATAGAAAAAGAAAGATCTGAGAATGCTTGGGTATAGCCTTTTTTCAGTAGAAATCGCTTGGATAAAGCCTTAACCTGCATAAGACTCATGGTTTTCTCCTCGGGTCATATCGAAAGCAAGCGCATAATTGATCTTGCTTGATTTCTTTTAAAGCTGGCATTTGGGAAAGGCAAATGCGCATGGATTGGTCGCAGCGAGGACAAAAGCTACACCCAGGGAATACGGTGCTTAAATCAGGAGGGAAGCCAGCAATGGGATCGAAAGGGGTTAAGCGGGATTGAGGCAATGTTTGTAGTAGCCTTTGTGTGTAAGGATGCAAAGGAGAAGAGAAGAGTTTTTGGGTATTGCTACTTTCTATCACTTGTCCTGCATACATTACCATTACATGGTTACAAAATTGAGAAACTATAGATAAATCATGGGTAATCCACAAAATGCTCATCTCTCTTTTTATTTGTATTTTCTTAAGTAGTTCGAGAATTTGTGCTTGAATGGTTAGGTCTAAAGCCGTTGTTGGTTCATCAGCAATTAAAATCTGCGGAGCACAAATCAATGCAATGGCAATGATTACTCTTTGACGCATACCTCCGCTTAACATATGAGGGTAACTAGAGAGGCACTGCTTAGGGTTAGTAATGCCTACTTCTTCTAATAGATTTAAAGATTTTTCTTGAGCCTCTTGCATAGAAGCATGGGGAAAATGGTGTAGATAGCCTTCTTTAAGCTGTTTACCGATGGGAATGGTTGGGTTTAATGAGGTCATAGGGTCTTGAAAAACCATGGCAATACGCCTACCTCTAATCGTTTGCATTTTTTTTTCTACATAGGGAAGAAGAGGTTGATCTTGATAGTAAATTTGTCCTTGAATAGCGGTTTTTTCCGGAGGAAGTAAAGCGATGATTGCTTTTGCTAATGTTGTTTTTCCACAACCTGACTCTCCTACAACTGCTAAGATTTGGTTTGTAGTTAATGCAAAAGAGACATCGCGAACTGCATGTATGCATTTATCTTTGTCGGAAAATTGGACACTTAAGTTTTTAACAGTAAGCAAAGGTTGTTTCATTGCATATGTCTTGGGTTAAGCACTTCTCTTAAGCCCTCTGCTAATAAGTTTAAGCTCAATAAGCTTAAGCTAATACAAGCAGATGGAACAATTAGGCGCCAAGGGTAATAACGAATTGCATATAAACTATCGTGGATCATCATTCCTAGGCTAGCAGTAGGAGCTTGTACTCCTAATCCCAGAAAACTTAAAAAAGCCTCTACAAAAATAGCCCAAGGAACCGTAAGGGTCAAAGTCACCATAATGGAGCCTACTGCATTAGGAATTAAATGCCTACGCATGATATGCCAACGAGTAGCACCCAAAGCCAAAGCTGCTTGAACATATCCTTGTTGCTTAATTTGTAGTATTTGGCTACGTACAATACGAGCCATATTGACCCAGCCTATTAAGGCCAAAGAAAGAATAATGGTAAATACCCCCGAGCCAATGACTGTAATTAGCAAAATGATGAATAGTAAATAGGGAATAGAATAAAAGATGTCTAACATGCGCATCATACGCATTTCTATTTTTTTACCTAAAAATCCAGCACATACCCCGTAGAGTACGCCTATGATTAAGTCGATGGTAGAAGCAGAGATGCCTACAAAAAAAGAGATCCTAGCTCCCCACCAACACCTTGTGAATAGATCTCTTCCAAGATCATCTGTTCCAAACCAATAATTGCGACAAGGAGGCTGATTTCTCAGAGGAAGATTAATCTCATAGTATTTGTAAGGAGAAAGATAAGGTCCGATAACAGCCATGATCATGAGTAAAATTAAAAGAGATAGTCCTAACAAAGCAGATTTTTTTTTAACGAGTTGACCCCAGGTTAGGCATAAAGAGGAAGTACTTGGCATTTCTTCTTTTTCATCAAGCAATAGATCTCTTTCTATAGCAGTTAAAGGGGTAAATAGTTCGTCTGTATTCATCTGTCTTTTAACCTGGGGTCTAAGAATAGATAAATTGTATCAATTAGCCAAACAGCTAGCAATAGAATACAGCTATAAAAAATGGTTAGTCCCATAATCATCGAATAATCGCGATTAATAATACTTTGTACAAAAGAGTGACCTAAACCAGGGATAGCAAAAACTCTCTCAATGGCAAAGCTTCCGATAAAAATATTTGCTGAAAGAGGTGCTAAATAAGAAAGAACAGGGAAGATGGCGTTACGCAGGGCATGCTTATAGATGATTTGCATTTGACTTAACCCTTTTGCTCTAGCAGTTAAGATATAATCTTGTTGCATGGCTTCGATGAGATTTACTCTAGTAAGCCTGGCTATAAAAGCTGTTGGCAAAGCAGCAAGGGATAGAGCTGGCATAATACTTTGTGCAAAACTACCCCAACGAGCTACTGGTAACAAGTCAAGTTTCATAGCAAAAACGAACTGTAGGAGGGTTGCCAAAATAAAACTAGGTAAAGACATACAAAAAGTAGCAAAGAGCATACTTACACAGTCTTGCCATTTAAGATGATTTGCTGCAGAAACCATTCCTAATCCTGTACCTGCTAAAATAGCGAGCGTCATAGCCTCTAAACCTAGTACAAAAGATGTAGGAAATCCATTAATAATGACATCTTTTACGGCTCTTCCTTGGTAGTGAAGAGAAGGACCTAGATCAAATACACAAATATTTTTTAAATACTTTATATATTGTAACCATAAAGGTTGATCTAGGCCATAGTGGGTAGCAAGAGTTTTTAAAATTTCAGCATCTAACTTATCATCCGCAAAAGGACTACCTGGAATAGAATGCATTAAAAAAAACGTCACTGTAATTACAGCTAAAAGAGAACTAACTAAAGTAGATGTTTTTTTCAATAAAGGATAAATAATGAAAGCTAACATCCTTGCATAAGAGGTTTCGTTCTAAGCTAGGATAATCAAATGGGTTTTTTTGGCAAAGGCTCCTTTTCTTTTTCTATAAATTTTATTTTTGAACATGCATTTATGAAAAGCTCATGTATTTTATTAAAAGTCTCTTCTCCCATGTTGTGAACATATCCCATGATAACAGCTGCTTTGAGAAAGCAGAGAGGAGGAGCTATTAGTAAACTTATGCATAATATAGAAGTGAAAAAACCAGCAACTAATAAGGCTGTTTTGTTTATGGTATCATTGATTTTTAGCAAAGGACTCTTAAAAGGGTCTGGAAGCTTTTCTAAAATTTCCCTTTCTCTGATTACATGAGATCCAGCGGCAGCAGCTCCTAAAAGAGCTCCTGATAAAGGACATAGACAATAAAAGAATCTTCCTATTGCAAACCCGATAATTGCTTGTTCTGTTACGTATCTTCTAAGAGATTTTTCTTGATTATCAGGTGTTTTCACAGTCATGTCAAAAGACAGCATAAAAAATCCTAATCTATAATTATAATAAAAACAAAAACTAGATAATATAAAAAGAGCTTTTACTGAGAATTAGTTGAAAAAACAAAGCTCACCTTATTATAACAAGATGAGCTTTTAAGATACAAGTAACTAAGAGTTGTTAAGTACCATCGCCACCTAAACTATTTCCGTTAGATCCGAAGAACTGATTCCATAGATTAGCTATTTTTTGCGTTGCAGTTGGATATTGTCTGCAGATATCAGTTTTAATGTCTATAATAGACTGTTTAACCGTCTTGCCTTCTTCAGTATATGCCTGGTAAATTCTTGTAGCTATCGGCTCTGCCGCTAAATAAGTAGCACTCATTAAAAGAGCAGCTCTAAGAAGAGTTGAAGATCCTGGAAGGATTGTATTAATCGCCATTTTTGCTAGAAAAAATGATCCAGAAACCAAAGCTGTTTTTACAGCTGTTTTATTCTCTTTAATCAAAGGGAGTTTATTAGAAAGTTGCGCAATTGCTTTGTCTGTTATATATCGACAACCTTCAGTTGCCAAGCCTAATGCTGCTGATTGAAAAAAAGGAAGGCGACAAACAAAAAATCCAAAGGCTGTACTAAAGGCGGTTTGACCGATTAGATAATCCTTTATAGTAGTCTGCTTATTAAAAGATGTTGTAAATGGCTGATTTAAAAATGGTAAGCTTGCTGAGGCGGCCATATAATTTCTCCTTGGTTAAAGTGGTATTTTATTAAAGATTGACAACTTTTATTGCTTAATTTTAAAAAAATTTTTGAATAAAAAAGCCGATCTATATTCTTAAAAAGATCAACTTATAGTAGGATAATCAAAGATTAAATACAGCGATTTTTCAAAAAAACCTCAATTAAACTTAAAGTTCTATTGCACTTGTAGAGTAGTTCCTAGTGTAAAAGCTCCCGCTCCAATAACCACAGCAGCAGCAGCAATTTTAGCAGCTAAAGCAAGATTATAAGAGTTTAATCCTAAAGAGAAGCTTAAAACAGCAATGGGAATCATTCTAACTGTTTGGTTAAAAGAGGATTGTGAGGTACTTTCTATTTGTGACTTGGAACCTTTAATCCAGTTAAATACTCGATTAGCAGCACTGTTAATGGCATCTAAACCTGTGCTTCCCAATTTTACAGCAACACCTAGCATAAACCCTGCAGGAATGCTTAAGCCCATTAATAAGCCTGTAGCTGTGCCTAATAGACCAGCTCCTATGTAAGGAACGGCTGGGTGGTAATAAATAGAATTAAAAATATTTTTTACATTATTTACACTTGCCTGGGGATATGCTTTAGCTACAGTCCACTTTTCAGTAAAAAAGGTTTTAATTTTTGTTGCTAGGTTGGGTTGCCTAGAAGTTATATGATTTTTAGCAATATTCCTAATATGTTCATTATTAGATCTTTGCCCAAGCTCTATCAGGGCGTCTTCTAGTGATTGAGCAGGAGCTGTTGGTTGGATCTTTATTCCCATTGCTTCTTGATATGATGGAGGAGGAGCAGAAGGTGTGAATCTATTTATTTGTGTTAAAGTTGTCATAATTATTTCCTTTAATATTGTTTTAAACGATATTAATTATAAATTAAATCTCAATTAACTGGAATTAATTTAATCAATTTATTTTATTAATATAATTTTAATACAATTCATTTATAAAAAATTTTTTTTAATAATAAGAGCTAGCAGGAAATGTTGCTTTTATTGATAATTTCTACTTACTTAAGAAAATATCATGAAATATCCTTCTCAGCTAAGAAAGTTAAAAAACAAAATTCACTTTACCAGTCTTGGATGTGCCCGAAATCTAGTAGATACCGAGGTTATGTTAGGAATGGTGCTCAAGGCTGGCTATCAGATTACAGACCAACTTGATCAAGCGGATTTTCTAGTGATTAATACCTGTGGATTTTTAGCCTCTGCTAGGCAAGAATCTATCGATTCAGTAAATCACTTTTTTCAAGAGAAAAAAATAGAGGCAAAGGTCATTGTAGCTGGCTGCATGGTGCAAAAACATAAAGAGCAACTAAAGGAGCGATTTCCCTACATTCATTACTTTTTAGGTTCTGGGGATGTGGAGAAAATTTTAGAAGCTATTTTAGCTGATCATCCTGGAGAAGCGGTATCTAATGCCCGTAGCTATTTGGAATGGGGAGAGATACCAAGGCAGCTATCTACGCCAAAGCATTATGCTTATTTGAAAATAGCAGAAGGATGTGCTAAACAGTGTGCTTTTTGCATTATTCCCAAGATTAAAGGCCGTCTGCGTAGTAAATCTATGCCTCAAATTCTTAAAGAATTTCGCGCTCTTATTTCTCAAGGAGTAAAGGAAGTCATTTTAATCGCTCAGGATTTAGGGGACTACGGCAAAGACCTAATCGATAAACAAGGACTAGAGAGCGTAATCTCTCTTCTTTTATCTGAAAAAGACTTTTTTTGGTTACGATTATTATATCTTTACCCTGATGAGATTACAGATGAGTTAATTGCTTTAATGAAAGCTGATAAGAGGATTTGCTCTTATTTAGATATGCCCATTCAGCATATTAGTAATCGAATCTTAAAAGCTATGAAACGAAAAACCTCTAAGGAACAGATTATTGACACAATAGAAAAACTGCGAAAAAATCTTCCGAATGTGGTCATTCGTACAAGCTTAATGGTTGGGTTCCCTTCAGAAACAGAAGAAGAAGTGGATGAACTTATTGAATTTATTCAAAAGCATCCTATCGATCATATTGGGCTTTTTAAGTATTCCTGCGAAGAACAATCCGCTTCTGCAAAGCTATCAGACCATATAGCAGAAGAGGTAAAACAGGCTCGTTTTGAGAAAGTAGCGAAGGCGCAAATGCAGCTTATTGCTCAAAGGAATCAAAGATATATAGGGCAAAAAATACCTGTTATTATAGAAGGCACTCATCCTGATTCACCCTATCTTTTATGTGGAAGGTTTTCTGGGCAAGCGCCGGAAATTGATGGTATGGTAATTATCAATGACGCTCGCAAGGTAAAAAATGTACCTGAACTATACGAAGTGGAAATAACAGATGTCGCTGATTATGATTTGATTGGAAGAGTCATTCGATCCTTAGGGAAAAAAACTTTGCTTAATATGGTTGTATGAAAAAAACAAGTTAGTCTTATGTAAAGAGAAGAAATACTTGCTTTGGATATAAAGAAATAAATCGCCTGAGTTTGGCTTAAAATGCTTTATAATTCTTTATTGCTGAGTAGCTCTTATTCTTATTTCGTCAACTACTTTTTCAAACATATTCAAACACTAGATCACCCTATCTTTTTTGTTTCATCCAGAAGAGGATGATTTAAAGAGCTTTCTTCTCAGAGCTCGTTAACAAATAAAGTTACCTCTTTTTATAAAAATACTACTTTATTGTATGGTGCAAAAAGAGAGCCTCTTTATCTATAAAAGGAGTGTATGTCTTATGAAATTCAAATGGATTACTATTAACAATGTAGAATATAGTTCAGCAAAGATGTTACGTTGGGAAATGCTGCATAAACCACTTGGTTTAGCTCCAGAAACCGAGGAAATATCAGAAGAGATTAACAGTTTGCATCTGGTTGCTTTAGATAGCAAAAAAGTAGTAGGCTCGGTTTCCTTCTCTCCAGAGAGCGAAATTAGGGGACGCATGTACCAAATGGTCATGAGTGAAGAATATCAAGGAAGGGGATTTGGCCGCAAATTACTTTGTACATTAGAAAAAGGGTTGGAGAAAAAAGGCATCTATTATGTGTATCTCTATGCGTATAAAGAAGTAGAAGGTTTTTATCAGCAAATGGGTTATCAATCGGAGGGTCCTACCATTGAAAAAATTGGCATTCCACATCGACTTATGAAAAAGACACTGCAAAAAAAAGAGGCAGAATATGGCTCATAAGCAGCGTTTAAGTAGATATATGATCTTTGTTGTGACAATAGCTTGTTTAGGTGGCTTGTTATTTGGGTATCATACGGCAATTATTTCGGGAGCTTTAATTTTTTTATCTCCGATTTTTCATCTATCTATTGCAGAACAAGGAGTATTAGTTAGCATCATTTTATTAGGAGCTCTTTTAGGAGCCTTAATGGGAGGATATTTAGCTGATCGTTTAGGACGTAAATGGACGATTATGCTAACAGCTGTTTTATTTATTTTGGGCTCTTGGGTTACAGCAGAATCGCATTCTTACTTTATGTTGCTATTTGGACGTGTGTTTAGCGGAATAGCTGTTGGGATTATTTCTGTAACAGCTCCTTTGTACCTGGCTGAAATTGCCCCTCCTAATCATAGAGGAGCGATTGTTTCTGCTTATCAATTATTCATTACGCTCGGAATTCTCGGAGCATATGTTATTAATTATATTTATGCAAAAAAAGCAGATTGGCAAGAAATGTTTATTATTGGCAGCCTTCCTGCTGCAATTCAACTCCTTGCTCTTTTTTTTACACCAGAATCTCCCGGCTGGCTTTTTAAAAATGGCAAATCTCGTCTTGCTATTATTGTTTTAGAGAGACTGCGTTTAGATCAAGATTGGAAGAGCCATATTGATGAAATGAAACATTCAGCTAGCTCCAGGAATAAAAGGGTCTGGAAGTTTTTATTTTCTTCTAAATTGCACATTATTTTATTCATAGGGCTTTTCATTAGTGCTTTTCAACAAATTACAGGGATTAATACAGTAATTTATTACGCGCCTCGCATTTTTCAAGGAGCAGGGTATACGTCTGCCATTAGCGCCACATTTGCTACTTTATCTATTGGTGTAATTAATGTATTAGCCACGCTTGTATCTGTTTGGCTATTAGATCGTATAGGGAGAAGAAGGTTGCTCTTGATAGGGATTGCAGGGATGGTGGTTAGTTTATGCTCTCTTGCTATTACTTCCTTTTTACGCTCTTCATTAATTGATGAAATGGCTGTCATTAGTTTAATGACTTATGTTGCTTTTTTTGCTATTGGTTTAGGCCCGATAACCTGGGTGTTGCTCTCAGAGATTTATCCATTAAAGGTACGCGGTAAAGCAATGACTCTTGCTACATTTGTAAATTGGCTCTGTAATTATTTTGTTTCATTGACATTCCCTAATTTATTAGTTTCTATTGGAATTGGGGGATCTTTTCTTCTTTATGGAGTAATTAGCCTTATAGCTTTTTGGTTTGTGCTTAGATATGTACCTGAGACAAAAGGGAAAAGCTTAGAGGAGATTGAGCAAATTCTGCAAAAATAAATTTTTTTATAAAAATAAAAGGTTAAAATTTGCAGATTTTTCTCTTTTAGATCTTAAAATCCTTTAAAAAAGCTGTTTTTTTGTATATAGTTGTCTTTTTTAAAAATTTTAAAATCTAGAGGTTCTTCTATGCCGCTTGTTCATATTGAAAAGCTATTAGGTAAAAAAGCTAAAGATTTACTAGGTCATACTTGCAAGATTCCTAAGGAGCGTTTGCACTTACCAGGTTCTGACTTTGTCGATCGCATTTTTTCCCAGTCTGATCGTAATAATCGCGTATTAAATAGTTTAAATACGATGTTTCAAGCAGGACGCCTAGGAGGAACAGGCTACCTCTCCATTTTGCCGGTAGATCAAGGGATAGAACATACAGCTGGAGCTTCTTTTGCTACAAATCCCGATTATTTTGATCCTGAAAATATTGTAAAATTAGCTATTGAAGGGGGGTGCAACGCTGTTGCTTCTACTTTAGGAGTGCTAGGTATGGTTGCGCGTCGTTATGCGCACAAAATTCCATTTATGCTGAAATTAAACCATAATGAGCTATTAAGTTACCCTAATAAATTTGAACAAACCATGTTTGCAAATGTAGAACAGGCCTATGATATGGGTTGTGTTGCTGTAGGAGCAACGATCTATTTTGGTTCACCGGAATGCCGCATGCAAATACAAGAAGTATCTCAAGCTTTTGCACTCGCTCATGATTTAGGCATGGCAACTGTTTTATGGTGCTATTTACGCAATCCTGCTTTTAAAACAGCTGATAAGGATTATCATGAAGCAGCTGATTTAACCGGTCAAGCAAATCATTTAGGAGCTACAATTGGAGCGGATATTGTAAAACAAAAATTACCCATAAACAATGGTGGTTTTAAAGCGCTAAAATTTGGTAAGCAAACAGAAAAAATGTATACAGAACTATGCTCTGATCACATGATCGATCTATGCCGCTATCAAGTAGCAAATAGTTATATGGGTCGAGTGGGTTTAATTAATTCAGGTGGGCCTTCAGAAGGAGCAAATGACTTAAGTCAAGCTGTAGAAACCGCTGTTATTAATAAAAGAGCTGGCGGCATGGGGTTGATTTCTGGGAGAAAAGCTTTTCAAAGGCCTCTTAAAGAAGGCGTGCAAATTCTTCATGCGATCCAAGATGTATACCTCTGTAAAGAGGTTACAATCGCTTAAAAAGCCCAATCAAAACAAGGCTTATTTAAAATAAAGCCTTGTTTAAGTTGCAGCAAACATATTCCTTCTTTATAAAGAAGAAAAATATGATAGAAAAACATTCTGAAAAACCTGCAAAGATCTTCAATCGCGCGGATCATTTAGCTAATGAGAGAACTTTCCTAGCATGGATTAGAACCAATCTTGGAATAATGGCATTTGGGTTTGTTGTGGGAAGGTTTTCTTTTTTCACGCAACAAATAGCATCTTTTTTAGAGGAACAAAGACCTTCACATTTAACCCTGCGAGGATATTCTTCTCTATTCGGTATATCTTTGGTAAGTTTTGGAGCTATGCTTTGCATCTTTGCGTTTTTTAAGTTTAAAAAAACAGAGAGGCAGATTAATAATGACGTTTATCAGTCTTCAACTTGGCTAAACGCTCTGCTTGCATTGTTCGTCTTTTCTATAGGTATCTTTTTAGTTGTTTATTTACTTTACTCACATGAAGCTTATTTAACTTCTTAACGCATCACTTTTAATAGTTGTTCTAATGGTTTATCATCCTGTTTAAACCTTTTGCTATTTTTATTTTTTGCAAATGCAGTTCTCTGTTCCCAAGGAAAAGGGTGTTTTGCTGGAGGGATTGAAGTTTTCTGCAAAGATTTACATGATGAAAAAAGGATACTCAATGGGTTTTTATTCTGTTGACAAATAAATAATGCTGCAATTTTAGCAGCAGCTTTTTTTAAATTGATTTCAGGGTTTTCTATATTACCTTCTAATGTAAGAGCTAAAACGTAATCATCAGGAAGATTAGGGATCTGAAAGGCTTTAGTTAAGGTAGAAGCAGGTAGACCAACTTTCATTTTAAGCAAGTGATCTTTAATTTTTCCCCAAATAGCTATTTCGTATAGATCAGCTAATAGTAGTTCTACTCTTTCTACTGTAATCAGAGATTTATCTATGTGCATTGTAATGGGTGCTATCCAAAGATTGAATATAGCAGCTGTGTCAAATTGGTGTATTTTTAGTAAATTAAACAAGGAAGAAGTAAAAATTTGCTTATGACAAAGTACTTTTCCCATTTCTAATTCTAAAGTAGGAATAACCCACTGCATAGAGAGAAATGGATAGGAGAAAGAAAGGGTTTCTCCAGCTGCAATCTTGATAGAAATAGGATTTTTAGGTTGCAAACTGGGAGAAATTTCTTTTAACGCATAAGCTCCTGCTTCTTTGCTTAGTTGACAATAGAGGGGTTTGTCTAATGTAATGGTTTCTTTTTGTAGCTGTCCTTGTAAAGAAAAAGAAGAGTAAGGGGAGATTATTTCAACAGATAGAGAGCCATTTCTAGCCAGTAGTTTTGCATTTAGAGTGAGTTCTATGCTAGGTCCACATAACTTTTGCAAGGATATTTGAGGGAATATTCCTTCGAGCAAATAAGAAGGGAACTCTGAGGCTCTTATCTCTGCATATAAGGCCTCTGTTTGTTTCTCCCAGGATATATCTGAAAAAAACGATCCTTGTTTTTTAGCAGAAATAATAGCTTGTGTTTGAGAAGAAATATGCTCTTTTGAAGCCTTTATTTGAACTTGCAAGGAGGAGATCAGAGAAACTTCAGATGAAGAAGTTAAGAGTAATTTGTCATTTGCTAGTTCAGCATGAAAAACTAGAGAAGACTTGTTAAATGTAGGAAAAAATCCTTTAGCTTTTGTATTTAAGGATAATTGGTGAATCATGCCATGAAATACACTCGGCTCTGCAAGAGTTAGTGCAGGTAGCTTTGTTAGAGATCTAATAAAAGCATAATTACCTTGGGTAAGGGTAAAAGATATAGGAATAGAAGAGGCTATTAATTGCTCTTTCTTTTTATTCCAATGAACTAAGCCTTGTGTTTTTACTAAAGGACTTGATAGGTCAAAAGTGTAAAGCTGTTCTTTTATATCTAATTTAAGATCAAATACATCGCCTATTAAAGATCTTATAGGGAAACCTTGAGTAAAAAGGTTTAAAAATTCAGTAGATAGATTTATGCAAGTCGCTGTAAGAGTCAAGGGTAAGGGGTGAGTTTTTTTAGAAATAGGAAAACTGCCTTGCAGGCGAATAGAACCTTTGTTTTGATTTTGCAGGCTGTTAGCTAGTAGAATTAAATGACCTAAATCCTGCTGTCTGCTCCATTTAAGATCGATATGATCAAATTGCATAGTAGGATAATCTAAGGGAACAACCTTAAAAGAGCCGTTTGTTATTCGTAAGGTTTGAATAGACTTAAAGAAGTTAAAAGAACTCTTTGATTTTGTATGACTCTGAAGAGAAGCAGAAAAAGCCTGTGATTTTTCTTCCCAGAGCAGTTTAGGTTCCTTAACTTCTATTTTAAGTTTATGAAATAACAAAAGGGAAATAAGCGAGCTATCTATGGTAACCTCAGGACTGCTAAACCAAGTCTGGTTCTGTTTGATGACTTCAAGTTGTAGGATTTTTTGTCTACCAAACCAGCTTAAATGAAGCTTGGTTAGTTGGATTTTTTTCCCTAAAAAGGAAATAAATAGTTGTGTTCCTAATTGGGTAGATAAGAAATTAGGTAGAAAAAGCAAAAAAATAATCAAAGCTAGAAGTGTTCCATAACATATTTTTCGCATAGTATTAGCTTTTTTCTATTGCATAGACTCTAATGGGCTCTTGTCTGCCAGGCAGTGTAATAGGACCTAGGCTTTCTGCAGGAAATTCTTCTTTTACAGTTTGGTAGGTGTTTTCACTAATTAAAATGGATCTTTTAGTAGATTTTGTCATTTGTTCTAATCTAGAAGCGATATTTACGGTATCCCCAATTGCTGTATAGTCCATTCGTTTTTCAGAGCCCACATTGCCTACAACAGCAAAGCCTGTATGAATGCCGATTCCTATTTGAATAGTTGGCTGTTTCCATGTTGTATTGAGTTTTTCGAGTGCTTTTTGCATAGCAATAGCCGCTGTAACAGCATTCTTTTCTTGAAATTCATCGTCTAAAGGAGCTCCAAACTCTACCATTAGGCCATCTCCAATAAACTTATCCAAAGTGCCTTTATGTTCAAAAATAATATCCAACATAATCTTAAAATATTCATTGAGCAAGGCTACAACCTGCTCAGGAGGCAAACTCTCTGATAGGTGGGTAAATTGGCGAATATCAGAAAAAAGCACAGTGATTTTTCTTCTTTCTCCCTCTAGCTTAGTGAGTTTATTAGAAGATAAAATCTTTTGCAGGACATGGTCTGATACATATCTTGAAAAATTCATCTTTAAGCGTTCTCTTTCTTGTAGGCCTTTTGTCATTCGATTGATGGCATCGCTGAGTTCTTCAAATTCATCATGTGTTTTTAAACAGGTTCTGCAAGCAAGGTTACCTTTCTCAATTTGTTTAACGCATCCAATAAGATTATCTAAGGCCAAGGTAACTCGTTTTGCAAAGAAGGATGCTATGACAAGAGCTAGAACAACAGCTAAGATAAAGCTAATACATATATAAGGGATAAAGCGCATAAGGTCTTTGAAAAGAAGTTCAGTGGGGATGTTTGCTCCTATAGATGCGATATAATTGCCTTCCTTATCAACTATAGGAGCAAAAGCTATAATCCAGTTTCCTTCATTTTCTCGAATAGTCGTTTTTACATGGTGTTTAGAAAAATGAAATAAAGAGCTTTTGTGTTCTGTGTGAAAAGGTTGTTTAATAATGGCTTGGAATGCAGGATCTTCCTCAGCATCAGCTAAAAAAAAAGCAGAATGAGGGTCTTTAGGATTAGCTGTGATTAGATAGAGATATTTAATATAAACAATATCTCCTCGATTAGCATCTCGAACCGCTTTTAATTGCAAACGAAAATGGTCATATGCAGGGTTATTTTGAGTAGGATTTGCAATAAGAGCTTTGACTTGATTTACATCTAGTAATGCAGCAGTAGTTGTAGCAACGGTTAGTGCCTTATTTTGTTCTCTGGAAAATGCACTGTATTCAAGCTCTATCAAAAGAATACCAAAACCAAAAATTAAACAAGCTATAGAAGTGATTACAAAAGCAAAATAGAGCTTTGTACGATAATTCATAACATCCCTTGATAAGCATCTTAAAATGCAATGTAAGCGCTTATTCATTTTTTGACAATTCTTTGATTTTAAAAAAAATAGCAGTTTATTTTTATGATACTTAAAAATTCATATAATCATTGATGAATGGAATATTATTTGATTTATTCTATAATTTATCTATAAAATAATAGTGTTATGACTAGTTGTATAACTTCTTCCGCAAATGCATTAAGCAATAGCCTCATTCAAACAGAGCAAGTTTCCAGTACTGTTTTTTTACAAAATATCAAAAACTCATATCAAGCCCAGATTGATCATCTATTATCTATTCTATCTGGAATATCTTATCGTCTTAATCTAGCTCAAAGAAAAGAGACTACTAATAGTTATTCAATAGTAGAAAAAACGCTTTGCAGAGTAAGATCTTAAATCGCGTTACCTACATTGGAAAACTGACTTTGCAGAACAGGATTGCTCATGTGTACAGCTACCTTGGCTGTGGGCGAAAGAGATGCAATGGAGGGTTTTATTGTAGGTCATTGGTATGACGAATGTTTGTTCACAGGGATCACTCAAATAGGACGAGGTGCACTTGAAGCTTTTGTTCCTTGTGGACAGATTATTAATGCTTCTCTTGATGTTATTGCTACTACTCAGAACATACAACAAGAATTAGTTTCCTATCCATCGGGGCGTGGAAATTATAACAGACCATATCCCGATCCTAAGTATTCTTTCCCTTTTTTATTTTTACACTTGGTATAAAACAACAAGAGATCTCTATTTCTCTTTCTAATGTAAGAGGCTATAAGCCAGTTCCTTTGATCTCTTGATGAGTTGATTAGGAAAAATGCGTTTTTATAATCAGCAACCCTAATCGATAATCAAGAGTTGCAATTTTTTATTCAAGAGCATCCAGATGCATATCTTCGATAAATAGCGGAAGATTTTGAGTGTACTAGCGGTATTTTATGACTATAAGAGGCTAAAAATCTCTCTAAAAAAAGACATCCTATAAACAAAATACTGGTCTTGAGAAGTCTTTAATTAGAGTGGTTCGTTTGCAGAAGGACCATATTTTTACATCATAAAAACTTCGTTAAACCATTTTGCTCTGAAATATAAATTAATTCTTAAAGCAAAACTCACCTTTTTCTTTACAAGATCTTCAAAAACTTTGCTCATCTTACCAACTAAGACAAAGAGATCTTAGTAATGATTAAGACTAGATTAATGTTAGTTTATTAAATCTTAATTATAAGTCGTTTATTATTTAATTTTTCAGTATTAATTTAAATCAAAATTAATTGAAATTTTATTCAGTTTGTTTTATAATATAGTAATTAATATAATTAAAGTAATACTTATGGCTACAACACATCCTATGAGCTCTGTGGAATCTTTCTATACAGCACGGTCTTCTTTTAATTCCACAGATAAGTTGAGTTCTATTGTCAACTTAAACGGAAAGTCCTACCACCTTACGGTTTATCACAAAAAGCCAGGATCAGACTGGGAAGAGATTAGCCAGAGCTATTTAGAGCAGGCAAAAGGTGTTGATTTGCAAAAAATCCTTCAAGAACAGATCAAATTTCCGCATAAAAATATTGAAATAACCACTTCTATCGATCTAAAAGAGGGCTGTATTTGTAAAGCTAAAGATACAGATGGAGTTGTGAGGAAGGTAGCAAATTTTAGTTTAACAGAATCTCAAAATTTCAAGATTTTTGCAGTTCTTAAAAAAATAAAAATTCCAAAACACATATTAACTAGTTCTTTGTTATCTGAAGGGAATTTAGAAAATCTAAATTCTTCATCTATTAAAATGTCACTAGAAGAAATCAAAACAGAAAGGGTGAACGACTATTTAAAACAAGTAACTTTTTACAATAAACCAGTAGGTTTTGAAAATAAATCGAATAATTGTAGCTTTAATTCTTGTTTGCAAATGATCATAAATGAGCCAGCATTACTCAATATTTATACTACAGTTGCTAGCCATTATGCTAAAAGCACAAAAGCAGAGGATCAAGAATGCGGAAATTGGATGCTTTCTATTCTAGATTTTTATGATCAAGCAATTGAAGAACAAGAACCTATTTCAGAAGAAGTGTCTAATAAACTGCGCCTTGCAATGCATTATTTAAGTCCTAAGGAAATCAGTTCAAAGCATTGTATCCAAGAAGACGCAAGTGAGATTTTAACAATTCTTTTTGCAAAAAATGATGATATTCTTAAGAAGCAAAATTTAATAAATGTCTCTTCAATAAACTATAAATTCGAAAACGTGACACTCTATCGACCTAAGAGAGTTCTTAATGAAATACCACATAAAGACTGTTCATCTTTAAATCCAGATAATACATATAGAAAAGAGAAAATTAATTATGGTATTAAAATTGGCTTTGATTCGAAACAAAAAAAATTCACTTTAAATTCACTTCTAGAGAAATATTTTTGTGATGAGCAGATAGGTATAGGCTCGGAAACACGTCGATATCTGGTAGATGGGGTTTATACTGAGGTATCTTTAGTTAAAGAAGAAATAAAATTTGATACACTACCAAAGGATTTATACATTAATTTTGCACGATTCAAAGCAGACCGGACTAAGCTTACTAACCCTATTGAAATTCCTGAAAAACTAGATGCAAAACTACTTAATATTAAAAATTCTCCCTTTGGATCTTATGAGCTGAGCTCCTTTATTGTTCATTTAGGAAATTCTCTAAATGATGGTCATTATATGGCATATCGGAAAGTTCAAGATCAATGGATAAAGTGTAATGATGGGCGTGTTTCTCTTTGTAACAAAAATCAAGTATTAGAAGCTGCAAAACAAAGCTATATTTGCTTTTACAGATTGAAAGATGAATAATTCATCTATTCCACAGTTACCGATTTAGCTAGATTACGTGGCTGATCGATATCAGTGCCTTTTTCCAGCGCTATAGAATAGGCAAAAAGTTGGGTAGCTACTGAGTAGGGAATACAAGAGAGGGCATCTGGAGAGGAGGGGAGCCAGATCACCTGATTGGTAATCAAAGAAACATCTAAACAGCTTTGAGGTGCAAATGCTAAAATGGGTGCATTTCGAGCTTGAATTTCTATTAAATTACCCAACATTTTTTCCATAGTATGTGTGTTGCCGCATAAAGCAATAACAGCTAAGGAGTGGTCAACAAGGGCAATGGGTCCGTGTTTCATCTCACCTGCTGGATAGGCCTGTGCATTGATATAGCTAATTTCTTTAAGTTTCAAAGCAGCTTCTAGGCTAGTGGGATACATATAACTACGCCCTAAAAAGAAGAAATGTTGTAGATGGGCGTATTGTTTAGCAAAGTAAGAGATCGTTTCTTTTTGTTGCAAGATGGTTTCTATATGTTTAGGAATAGCCTCTATTTCATTGATCCAATACTGACCTGTTTTTAGATCCATTTGTCGCAGTCTTGCCATCTGAAGACTAAATAAAAAAAGAACAATTAGTTGATTGGTAAAGGCTTTTGTCGAGCAGACACTAATTTCTGTTCCTGCCTTTAAAAATAACGTTGAGTCTGCTTCTCTTGCTAGGGAGGAATGGGCTACATTGCAAATTCCTAAAACCTTTGCACTCATTTTTTTCACTTCTCTAACAGCTGCTAGGGTATCTAGAGTTTCTCCTGATTGGCTGATTGCAATTACTAAGGTTTCTTTAGAGAGAATGGGATGACTATAGCGAAACTCTGAAGCAATATGGGCTTGAGTAGGGATTCGTGCTTGTTCTTGGAAAAAAGCAGCAGCAAGCAATCCTGCATGCCAAGAAGAGCCACAAGCAATGATTAAAATTTGACGTACTTTTATTAATTCTTCTGATGTAAAGAGAAGCTCTTCAAAAAAAACAGAACCTTGCGCACGTAAAAGTCGATTATGAAAGGCGTATTGAATTACTTTAGGCTGTTCGAAGATTTCTTTGAGCATGAAATGAGGGTAGCCATTTTTAGAAACGAGTGTTTTTTCTATTTCAAAATGCTTTGTTGGCTTATTGATTTGTGCATGTGTATTATCGAATACTTGGATTTTTTGAGAAGAAATACACGCTATCTCCTTGCTGTGTAAGAACATTACTTCTAGGTCTGTTTCACAAAAAGCATTTGTATCTGAGGATATAAAAACCTCTTTATGAGTTAAATTACAACCAATAGCAATGGAGTTCTGATAGGCAGCTACAATGATTTGATCTGGATGATCTTTGTGGATGATAGCAAGAGCCCAAGATCCTTTAAGCAAAGAAATAGCATTTTTTACTGCAGAAAGTAGATCATTTTGATAAAAATGAGAGATAAGCTGTGCTATCACCTCTGTATCTGTGTCTGAGTAAAAGTGCCTGCCTTTTTCTTGTAGCATAGAGCGAAGTGCAAAGTGGTTTTCAATGATGCCGTTATGCACCACAGCTAAGGACTGGATTTGGTCGAAGTGAGGGTGAGCGTTTTCTTCTGTTGGTTTACCATGAGTAGCCCAACGAGTATGAGCAATAGCAAGATGCAATTGATGATTTTGACAGCGCTCAATTACATGTTCTAAAGCGCTTAGTTTACCTACTGCTTTGTAGGTGATTAACATCCCTTTTTCCACTCCAGCAACCCCTGCAGAATCATATCCACGGTATTCGAGTTGCTTTAACCCTTTTAAGCAGGTTTTTGCAGGATTACGCGGACCAATGTATGCAAATATACCACACATAATCACTCTCTTTTTTGTTTTTAAACTTAAGGTTAGCAGATTAGAGTACTTTCTAAAAGCGGATTCGATATACTAAGCATAAGTAAAGGAGGTTTTCATGTCTTTTGTTCCTAAAAAGGTTTCTGAGTCTGCTATTAATGATCAAACCTATAAAGTGTTTCCCAATGATCTTAATTCCAATGATACTGTATTTGGTGGGTTAGTGATGTCTATTTTAGATCGTATTGCTTCAGTAGTAGCAGAAAGGCATAGTGAGCGCACTTGTGTAACAGCATCGGTTGATTCTATGCATTTTTTAGGGCCAGCTCGTAGAGGGGATATTTTGGTCTTCAAAGCAGCGATTAATCGCAGTTGGAAAACCTCTATGGAAATTGGCGTAAAAGTAATAGCTGAACACTATACTACAGGACATAGTAAGCACATTTTATCTGCCTATTTTACTTTTGTAGCGCTAGATGACACAGGAAGCCCTGTAGAAGTTCCACAAGTGATTCCAGAAAATGCTTTGGAAAAAAGACGTTATCAGGAAGCGGATGACCGCAGACAAAGACGTAAAAAAGAAAAAAAAGAAAGAGAGAGAAAACGTCAAGAGATGAACTTTTAAATCTTGCGCGCAACAAGGGTCATAAAGAGAGGGAATTCTTTGCGTGAGCGGTTTTCCATACTAGCCATTTTTCCTTGACTTTTCTTGTTCGAGCACCATTCTTGAATGAGATCAATCACAAAGCCAGCATCTTTTAAAAGAGCACTATAAGTAGATAGTGGACAATGAAATGACCAAGTTGTTTCTGATTGATTTTTAAGGCTAGGGTGTGTTTGGATAGGGATTTTCAAAGGTGTCATATAACAGTCCATTCGGCGATATTGTAGTTTTTTTGCTAGATCTACACCCCAACTCGATTGTCTAGGAATGCGAAAACTAGGATGATTGAGAACTAAAATTAGTGGAGCATTTTTTTTAATATGCTCCCAGGCGCTTTGAAGTAAGGGAACAATAGGAGATATGTTTTGCAATGCGAGTATACAACATGCATGGCTGCAGAGCATTTTTGGATTGGGCAGGGTATGGGTAAAATCATGCACAAAAAATCGATGATTACGGGATGCATTTTTTTGAGCGGATTGAATCAAAGAAGGAGAGGCATCGACCCCAATATATTTCATTTGTTTGGGCAAATGACGAGCTAATACTCCTTGCCCACAAGCAAGATCTAATAGAAATGCATCAGGATCTGGATATTGTTCTAGCAAAGCCAAAATCCCAGGAATAATGATTTCTCGATGATAGTAATGTCCTTCAACACTAACTAACTTATCATACCAAGCAGAAGAAGACTCCCACGAAGTATCTTGCTTATTCTTTTTCATGAGGTAAAAGGTGTTTCCAATGTGGTTTTTGAAAAAAAAGTATTAAAGAAGGAGCAAGGCAACCGGCTAATACACCTACAATTAAAAAACCTTCGTAAAATAAAAAACTACCGATTTCTATTTGAGAAGGAGGAACAAAGCCAATTGCTATAGCAAAACAAGAGCTTAAGATTCCTAATCCTGAAATGAACCAAATGCCTAATTTTCCCCCAGGTACTACATAAGAGCGTTCGATATGAGGTTTTGTGTAGCGCAATTTGATAGCAGAGGCAAACAACAAAATGTACATGATTAGATATAACTGGGCTACGATCACAGTCAAAATCCAAAAGGCACTGCTTACACTGGGCATACAGACAAATACAAGTGATAACAAGGTGACAATAATAGCTTGTAAAATGAGCAAGTTAATAGGAATCGCTTTTCGATTCACTAAGCGAAACATAGGGGGTAAATCGCCTGATTTTGCTGCAGCTAACAAGCCTTTAGTTGGGCCTACAATCCAAGTGCTCATGGATCCAAAAGCTCCAAGGGCAACAAGCGCTGCAATATAGGGTATAAGCCAGTTTAAATGATATCTATCAAAAAAATACACAAAAGCCTGCATAGAGCCCGCAACTAAACTTATTTCTTTTTGTGGAACAACGCTTGCAATGGATAATACACCTGAAACTGACATGCTCAAAATGATAACTACGGAGAGTAGGATTGCTCTTGGATAATTTCTTTGAGGGTTTTTTACATCTCTAGCATGAGCTGCAGACATCTCCATTCCACAAAAAGAGAGAATGACTCCTGTAAAAAATACCATGCTATCAACAGAGGTGGTATTTGGAATTAAATGTTGTGGATCTAAAATAATTTCTAGAGGATTTCCCTGAAAAAACCAGAAAAGACCAAGGCCGATAATAAGGATCCCAGGAATGAAAGATCCAAGCATTACGCTAATAGTGCTAATTAAACTCGAGGCTTGCATGCCCATTAAATTTAATAAGGTAGCAGACCAGAAGGAAATAAGAACTACAGCTAAAGTATACATGGTATTACCAGCTAATTCTGGTTTAAAAAGGTAAGCTAATGTAGCTGCGATAAAGGAGAGAATAGTAGGATACCAGATCACATTTTCAATCCATTGAAGCCAGATAGCTAAAAATCCTATTTTTGCACCAAATGCTTCTTTTACCCATACAAATACTCCTCCTGCTTGAGGCCAACCAGTAGCAAGTTCTGCTGACACAAGCGATAAAGGTAAAAAAAAGACCAAGGCTGCTAACAAAAGATAAAAAATAGATGCAAAACCATATTCTGCTGTGATGGGCCAGTTTTTTACACTCCCAATAGCAGCTAAGTTAATCATGGCTAAAGCAAACACGCTAATACAACGTTTTGGAGAAAAATTTTTTTTCATAATCAGATTTCTTATATTAAAAGGAATATATATTATCTAAAAAATAGAATAAAGTATAGTTATTAGGAGATTTTCTTTGATTAATCAAGAGTCTTTGGATGCATTGAAACTTGCTCAATACACTTCTTATTTTAAGAAGCCACTTTATCAGGGTTATGCATTTTCCCAGCTTCCTCAAACCATTATGAATTTGCTAACTAAACAGTCTAAAGGTGGTCTACCACAATCTGCAATAGCTAACAGTTATGGAGACTATGATGGTGTAGTTCTTTTTTTTATTGACGGTTTTGGATGGGAATTTTTTGAAAAATATGTATCCTCTTGCCCTTTTCTAAAACGAACTGTAGAGGAAGGCGTGGTTTCTAAAATCTCTTCTCAATTCCCATCTACAACAGCGGCTCACGTAACCGCAATACACACCAGCCTAAATGTAGGAGAAACAGGAATTTATGAATGGTTTTATTACGAGCCTCTTATAGAAAAAATCATTACTCCCTTGCTTTTTTCTTATGCAGGAGACAAATCATCTGATCGGTTACTCCCAAAGTACGATCCCAAACAGATTTTTCCCTTTAAGACATGGTATCAAAAATTGCTTATTCACAATATTGCAAGCTATGTATTCCAAAGCGATAAGATTGCTCATTCTTCTTATTCTAAAGCTTTATGCGAAGCAGCAACAATGGTTCCTTATACAACATTTTCTTCGGCTTTAGATTCACTAGTAGAATTATGTTGTAATCCCAAGCAAACTCCTTTTTATTATTTTGTTTATTTCGCTGATATTGACTCAATGGGACATCGACATGGCATTGCATCTGATTTTTTCTCTAATGCTGTAATAAATTGTTGGAAACTCATTGAAAATCACTTTTGGACGCCTCTTCGCAAGTCAAAAAAACGCATTGCTGCTTTATTTACAGCAGATCATGGAATGAGCCCTGTAGATCCTAACAAAACTCTTTATTTGAATCATTTTGCTCCTTCCATTCTACCAGCTATGAAAAAAGATAGTCAAGGTCGGATATTAGCTCCTGCTGGTTCTTGTAGAGATTTATTTTTACATGTTCAAGAGGAGAAATTGTTAGAAATCGCAAGTTTTTTAGAAAAAAAGTTAAAAGGTATAGCTGATGTTGTTTTGACAAAAAAAATGATGAAGGATGGATTTTTTGACATAGCTTCAGAAAGATTCCAACAAAGAATAGCGAATCTAGTCATTCTACCTTATTATGGTGAGGCTGTTTGGTGGTTCGAAAAAAACCGCTTTGAACAACATTTTTTTGCAGCTCATGGAGGCTTAACCCCTCAAGAAATGGAATCTATCTGTCTTTTTCTGCCACATGTATAAGAAAAAGCCTTGTTTCTTTCAAAAGAAACAAGGCTTTGAGATTTTACAATTTATAATTTATTTTTTAATAAAATCCAAACTCTCTCATTTCCTCTTGTTTTATTAATTAATTCATGTGAGTTATTTGTATCAGTAGCAGATCCGTATTTTTGTAGAACTACAGTGTCTTTAGCATGCCATTCTTTCAAATCTCCATCTTTCACAAATAAACA
The DNA here is from genome assembly GCF_015356815.2 of Candidatus Rhabdochlamydia porcellionis. Lineage (GTDB taxonomy): Bacteria > Chlamydiota > Chlamydiia > Chlamydiales > Rhabdochlamydiaceae > Rhabdochlamydia > Rhabdochlamydia porcellionis. Next base: position 810,664 of record NZ_CP075585.1, on the reverse strand, counting down.
GGGACCGTTTTCAAGGACCACCACTTTTTCAAGATAATCTATCGATAGTATAGCATATGTATTTTGATTAGAACTCTTGCAAACGAAATTGGCCCGCACAGATTTTTTATTGTTATTAAGAGTATATTGAAGGCTTTCTCCACGCATGGTGAGTACTGAAAAAAAGCTTGTCTTATCTATAGAGATAGGATCTCCTTTTTTCCAATCTTTTATGAGGTTAACATCAGCTGGCCGGATGCTCCATGTTGTTGTATAGGAGTCTTGATATTTATCATCATTTAATAGCTGTATATGTCGTAGTTCAATTAACCCTTCGGATTTATTAAAATAAAGGAAATTATTTTGGATGTTGTTTTTAGTTTGAGAACTTTTTAAAAGATCAGAGACATTTGCTTCTTGGCTATTAATAATGTATTCATATTGCGGGTAAATCAAAAAATCTTCTTCTTCACAGTTGTTTAATAACCCTTGAATTTCATCTAGAGAGCTTAGTTCAGCTCTTTCAACGTTTCTATCTTGAAGAGAGGTTTCTGTTATAAAATTATGGAAAAAATAGAGAAGTTTCCCTAATTGATCTTGTAAGAAAGCTTTTTCTTCTTGGGATAAAGATTCTTTTTCTAAATCATAAATCTTATAAACGGTTTTCAAATGGTGTTTAATCTGATAAAGTTGTTCGTTCTGCTTTTTTAAAGCTTTTTGAAGTTGGATGAAAAGTTGGATGAATTGATCATCCAAAATTTCCTTGCTAATTTCTTCTAAGCTTTCATCATATGAAAATTCTTGATCTTTAGGATGGGATATAAGTTCTTGTAACAGTTTAGATTGGTAGATTGCGTTTATCTTACCTAGGCAAACCCAAGTTTGATAAAATTGATCTTCTAATTCCATTCTTATTGATGATTTATTTACGAAAGAGGATGAGTCAGTTTCTCTTTTAGCAAGATGAGAAGTTTCTTTATCCACAATCGGGGTAGGAAAGTTTTGTGAAAAAACTAGAATTTCTCCTAATTGATTACTTAAAAAAGCTTTTTCTTCATTTGATAAGTGTGTTTTAGAATGACAGAAGTTATAGATTTTATCTAAAATACTACAAATCTCAGCGAGTTGCTTACTTAATATAGATAGGCTGTTTTTATTAAGTCCTTCTATGGGGTTTTTTGTGGTTTGATCTATTAAGCATGTGAGCAAACGCTCACGAAGAAAAAGAATACTCTCCTCTAAATCTTTTTGGCTAATTTCACTTACACTATGTTGGATAGGGTGTTTTTTACTTTTTTGATGTTGAGATATAAGCCTTTGCAATAATTCAGATGGATAGATTTTATTTATTTTTCCCAAATGATGCCAAATCTTATCGAATTTATTGCTTAATTTGAAGATTCTTGGTGAAGGCTCATTGGAGTTAAACTCTGCATTTCTCTTAGTGAGAAGGTGGGGAGTTTCTTCATCTAAGCTGGCTAAAAAGAAACCATCTAAAGGTTTTGTGGAATCTTCTGTAAGAAAATTTTGTAAAAAAACCAGGAGTTCTTCTAATCGATCTCTTGATAGCATTTTTTCTTCATTAGATAAAAATTCCTTAGACTGATAAAGATTGTGGATTTCTTGCAAGCTATTAAAGATTTCGGTGAATTGATTATCTAATGTATCTTTGAGTTGATTATCTAATGTATCTTTATGTAGCATAAAGTTGCTATTTTCGGTTATGTCTTTTGTAAATTTATCTGAAAATGCTTCCAAATGGGTATGAAGAGAAAGAATGCGTTTATCTAAATCTTTTTGTCTAAGGTCGCTTTTACCATCTTGGATAGGGTATTTAATACCCGATTGGTGTTGAGACATAAGTTTGCGCAATAGTTCAGATGGGTAGGTTGCATTTATTACTTTTAAACAATGCCAAATATAATCAAATTGATCATTCAATTTAGCTTCTATATTATCAGGAGCAATAATAAAGTTTATATCTTTATCACCATCTGAGTCTGTAGCAGCAGCTATTGCTGTTAAGCAAAAATTAATGGATAAGAGCAGTTGCATGTATTTTTTTGGCATAAAGTACCCATATTTCGATGATTTAGGAAAATTATTTCTCATATTTTGTTCTAAGAGAGTAATTTGTCAAACTAGCAAATTGTTCTTTTGACGCAAATGAAAAAGTTCTGTTTTTTTATTTTTTTTATTTTAAACAGTTGTTTTTTGCAATAAAAACTATATTAATTTATACAAGCTAGTTAATTGACAAATTAAAACTATAAATCTATTATTAAATTAGCGGAGCTTAAGCTAGAGACCCATATAAAAGCTTTCCGTAAACAATTTATAGTAAACATGTCTTAATATAGGAAGGTGTCACATGTCAACTAAGCAATTAGGTGGCCAACCCACTTCAAAAACCAAACAACTAGGCAGTTCTAAGTTAAATAAGCAATTAAATGGTCAAGATACTCCAAATAAAGAGCTTAAAACAAAAGTAAGCACTCCTGTCATTGCTTCTATTACTGAAGTAAAAATAGATAAGGCTCAAACCGTTAGTTCTAAGCAGGATTTGAACAATCGCTTTGAATTTTATGTTGGTAAAGAACGAATAACGCTGCGTAATGAAGATTTACAAAGAATTAGAGAACTGCAAGATGCTAATGATCAACTACAACGTCAAGTTACAATCCAAAAACAAGAGCTGTTTCAGGTAGCAGATAGCCTTAAACTATCGGCTGAAATAGAACAATCTATGTGCATGATTGCTCGTAATGCTGGAGAAGTGTTAAGCATTTATTCTGATAACGAATCACGTTTACGCCGCATCAGTGCGCTAGAAGATAAGAATATTAATTTACAGCAAGATATGTCAGATGTACTCGGTAAGGTTGCTACTTGCCACGAAATGCAGCAAAAAACACAATTTGCAAAAGAGTATTTTTTAAAAAAAGCAGAATATGACAGAAATACAGCGGAGATTCAAAGGCTAAGATAGAAGACTTTTCAAGAACATGTATGTTATAAGAACCTCGTAGCTTGAGGTTCTTAGGTTTTTTCGGTAAGTTTACGCGGCGTCTAAAGCAACTAGTTGATCTAAATGATTATGATTGTGTTCTATGCATTTTTTATGATGCTTAATACGTTCAATAATTTGCCCAGAATAGGACTCGAACCTACATGCCGCGAGGCACCAGAACCTAAATCTGGCGTGTCTGCCATTCCACCATCTGGGCAAAGAAGTAATTTAGAGAAAGTAAGCTCTTTTCGTCAACTGATTTTTAAATGGTTGTTATTTTAACCTTTTTAAGCTCATACTTAAGCAAAAAAAAGCAAAAGAGCAATCAAAGAGCAATCCCTATGTTAGCTGAAAATTCTTTGCGTAAAGCCCGTGAAAAATATCTTCCTATATTGCCTAGCGTATTACAACAAATAGATAACGTTGAGTGGGTAAAAAACGAAAACATTTTTTTGGAAAATGAAGAGATTCGTGCACTTTTTCCTTTAACATTTGGTCAGCCTGTTTTAAAAATTCAAAAAAACAAGAGCAATAGCAAGAATCGTTTAATGAGGGTAGGAGTTGTATTCTCCGGTGGACAGGCTGCAGGCGGGCATAATGTCATCACAGGTCTTTTGGACGCTTTGGTTTTACTCAACCCAGAATCAAGGCTGTTTGGTTTTTTAGAAGGCCCTGAAGGGATTATAAAAGGTAAGTATAAGGAATTGACCAAAGAGCTAGTTCAATCCTATCGTAACCAGGGAGGATTTGATTTAATCGGATCGGGAAGGACTAAGTTAGAAACCTTTGAGCATTTAGCCTCTGCTTTAAATACAGTTGAACTTATGCAGTTAGATGGTCTAGTTATCGTTGGAGGAGATGATTCAAATACCAATGCTGCTATTTTATCAGAATATTTTATGAGTAAAAACTCTCAAACAATGGTTATTGGGGTTCCAAAAACAATTGATGGAGACTTAAAAAATACCTATGTTGCTACTTCTTTTGGGTTTGATACAGCCTGTAAGATTTTTTCGGAGGCTATTGGTAATATTGCCAAGGATTGTTTATCAGCTAAAAAATACTATCACTTTATTAAACTAATGGGACGTTCTGCTTCGCATATTGCTTTGGAATGCGGCCTAAGTACACATCCAAATATGGTATTAATTGCAGAAGAAATTGCAGAAAGTAAAAAAACTTTGCAACAAATTACGAATCAAATAGCAGATTTAATCTGTGAACGTGCAGAAATAGGAAAAAATTTTGGAGTGATCCTCATTCCGGAAGGACTAATAGAGTTCATTCCAGAAATCAGTGTTTTGATTCAAGAGTTAAATCATTTATTAGCAGATTCTATAGATAATAAAGAGATTGTTGGAAGATTAACTGAAGATTCTCAAAAGTCTTTTATTTCTTTACCAAAGAGAATCCAGCAGCAACTTCTTTTAAACAGAGACCCTCATGGGAATGTGCAAGTCTCTTTTATTGAGACAGAAAAGTTATTGATAGAAACAGTTACCCAAGAGTTAAAAAGACGCAAGTATGCAGGTAAGTTTTCTGCTTTACATCATTTTTTAGGTTATGAAGGAAGATCTGGATTCCCATCTAATTTTGATTGTAATTATTGTTATTCCTTAGGATATACGGCGGCTTTATTAATTACTCATAAAGCAACAGGATATATGTGTTGTATAACAGGATTAACAAAAAATCCTACAGACTGGCAGGCTTTAGGAGTTCCGCTCACTTCTTTGATGAATTTAGAATGGCGCAAAGGCAAAGAAAAACCGGTGATTAAAAAAGCTCTGGTTGATCTTTGCTCTAAATCTTTTAGTTTTTATAAACAACATAGAAACGCCTGGAGGTTAGATGATCATTATCTATACCCAGGACCTATGCAATTCTTTGGAGATAAGCAACTAACCGACACAACCTCTTATTCCTTATCCATTGATGTATAAGCAAAAAGGCTTCACTAATCCTCATGAAAAAAGCATTCGTCGTGATCTGAAAGACATATTATTATGGAAATTAGGATATTACGATGATGAAAAATTAGAGAGTTGCGTATTCTTTAATTATCCTATTTTTCAAAAACAAGCCAGCTTTAGCAATCCTTTTGCGATCTGGGTTAATCATAGCACTTTTCTCATGGAAGTAGATGGCCTGCGGATTTTAACCGATCCTATTTGGAGTAAACGTTGTTCTCCTTTATCTTTTCTAGGGCCTAAACGTCACCATCCTCCCGGTATTTCTTTTAATCAGCTTCCAATAATTCACTTAATTCTCATTAGTCATGATCACTATGATCATTTAGATAAACCTACAGTATTGGCTTTAGCTAAGCGTTTTCCACAAGCTACTTGGATGGTTCCCCAAGAGGTAAAACCTTGGTTTGATATCCAAGAAATTTTTCCGGTGTATCAATGTCAGTGGTGGCAAGAAAGAGTGCTTGGTTTCCCAAATATGAATTCTAAACGAGTAAAAATTACTGCTGTGCCTACGCAGCATTTTTCTGGTAGGAAACATTGGTCTTTAAATGAGACTCTATGGGTAGGTTGGGTTTTGGAATTCTATGAAAAAGATCAGTTGGTTAAAAAAGTGTACTTTGTAGGAGACACGGGATATAACCCGGTTGATTTTAAAAGAATTGGAGAACGCTTTTCTCCTATAGATCTCTCTTTGATTCCAATTGGGTCCTATTCTCCTCGTTCCTTTATGAGATCTGTTCATATTAATCCTGAGGAGGCTGTAATGATTCATCGAGAAGTTGGTTCTAAATTGAGTATCGGAATGCATTGGAAAACGTTTTGTCTATCTGATGAACCAATGAATCGTCCACCTTATGATTTATACGTGAGTTTAAAAAAATATCAAATAGACCCTTCTTTTTTTCTCACCGTGCCTCCTGGATATGCGATCAATTTTTAACCTTCTTATGGTTTATCTACGCTCAAAGATCTATTTTTTTCAGGAAGAAAAAAGAGTGCTTCAGCGATTTTATAGCTGCGATTTATTTCAGAAGTGCGACCTTGCTCTTAAAAAAGTTTACCGCTTCCACAATCCTTTTACTATTTCAAAGGAATTTTTAAGAAAAAAAGGAGAAAAGGAAATAGATGTTTATGGAGAGATCCCTTTAACATCACTTGTACTTATTGCTAAAGAATGTGAAATAGCGCCTCATGACCATGTATTTGAACTAGGTTGTGGTAGAGGTAGAGCTGCTTTTTTTCTGCGAAGCATGCTGCTCTGCAGCGTTACTGCGGTGGACTTTATTCCTTTTTTTATCTCAAACGCACAAAAGATTGTAGAAATTCTTAATATAGAACGCTTAACATTTATATGTAATGATATTCAACATGTAGTTTTTAATCAAGCTACGTGTATTTATCTTTATGGAACATGTTTGTCGGATAGTATAATTACGCAGCTATGTATATCCTTACCTAAAAAAGTCAAGATCATTACATTAAGTTATCCTTTAAAAGATTACTATAAAGGGTTTAAGGTAATTAAACAGTTTACCGTTCCTACGCCTTGGGGTGAAATTGAAGTATTCTTAAATCGGAAATAGTCAATACCATAGTTTTTATCTTTATATAAAAACTATAATCAATCCTTTTAAATTAATAGAAATATTGTTAAATTTAAATTAACAAAGATGATTAATATTTTTATTTATAAAGAGGGCTTGCTTGGTATCTATGTTCTGAAAATAAGAACTTTTTCAACCAAGATTCTCGGGTTAACAGGTCATCGGCTAGATGGCAAAGACCATAAGTTAAGTGTCATTCACTACTTATTATCCACCCAGCCTGAGAAAACAAGCTCTCTTGACCTTCCCTTTTTCATTCTACTTATGAAGATAAGTAAATGGTTTCTAAGAGGGAAGGTTTTTTTTTCGAAGTTGTTCAAAATAGCTTACTCGTTTTTGCATCTCTCTTTCAAAGCCATAAGGCTTAGGGTGGTAAAACTTGCATCTTATCAACTCCTGTGGAAAATAATTTTGCCCTGAAAAAGCAAATGGCAGGTCATGATCATATTGATAGCCTTTTCCATGTCCTAATTCAGAGTCGAGTTTTGTAACAGAATTGATAAGAAAAGCAGGTGGTGGGAGATGAGAGGTTGTTTTAGCTTGTTCTTTGGCTTGGTTAAATGCGATATAAAGTGCATTGCTTTTAGGGCTTAGCGCTAAATAAACAGCAGCTTGAGCTAAAGCAAGCTCTGCTTCTGGGGCTCCGAGTTGTGCAAATGCTTCCCAAGCGTGAAGAGCAAGGCCTAGTGCTTGTGGATCAGCAAGACCTATGTCTTCTACAGCCATACGAATGAATCGACGAGCTAAAAATTGCGGATCTTCTCCTGCATTTAGCATGCGAGCAAGCCAATAGAGAGCTGCATCGGGATCAGAGCCTCGAATGGATTTGTGCAGGGCAGAAATTAATTGATAGTGTTGATCTGATTGTCTATCATACAAGGGAGATTTTTTTTGTAATAATAAAAGAAGATCTTGTTCCTCAATCAGTTGCTTTTTTATAAGAAGCGGTTCTAGATTTTCAATCAGGTTAATTAAGTGGCGTCCATCTCCTTGAGCTGCTGTAATTAGCATTTCCTTAGCTTTTGGGCAGAGCAAAAGTTTTGTATATTTTTCTTCATACCTATTAATAATCTTATGTAAAGAAGAAGAACTCAAAGAATGAAGCTGCAATACTCTAAATCGAGATAAAAGAGCATTATTTAAAGCAAAAGAAGGATTTTCTGTAGTTGCCCCAATAAGTATAAATAAGCCAGATTCTAAGTAAGGAAGGAATAAGTCCTGCTGGGCTTTGTTCCATCTATGGATTTCATCTACAAAAAGAATGGTTATCCGCTTTTGCAAAAGTGGAAGTGTTTGGATGTCTTGAATGATATTTTTTATATCAGATGTTGCATGGGAAACAGCGCTCATAGGAATAAAACGCGCATCAAATGCTTTGGAATAAGCAAGGGCTAGGGTGGTTTTTCCTGAGCCAGGAGGCCCCCAAAGCAGTAAAGAAAGTGGTTTTTTTTGCAAAAGGGATGTTTTTATTAATCCATTTTTTGACAAAAGGTGCTCTTGACCTGCAATATCATCTAATTGAGTAGGGCGTAAACGCTCTGCAAGAGGAGTTATCATATTTTCTCTATATTTTTACCTATTATAGATAAAAGCTTACATATTCGGATACAGAGCTGTTTTTTTAATGTTTTTTTTGTATCCAATTGGGCCTACGACGTGCATGAATCAAAAAAGGTATTCCACACATAAATACAAGACCACTTAATAAGAAAGTACAATAAATCCAAGGGTTTCCGGTATTTAATTGGGCAGGTGGAACAAATGCTAGAATAATTATGAATAAAGAAGTCAGAATTCCTAAAGAGCTAAATAACCAAATTCCTTTATTTTTAAAAGGAACTTTATAAGCTCTAGGAACATGTGGCTTGGAATAGCGAAGAATGATAGCTGAGAGAAACATCAAAATATACATGATTAAATAGCTTTGAGCACTTAAGGCAGTAAGAATCCAAAAAGCGCCACTTACGTTGGGCATATATAAAAAAATAAATCCTGCTACAGAAACAATAATTGCCTGAAATAATAATAGTCGAGTAGGAACATTGCGTTTATTTACCTTTTGAAAAAAAGGAGGTAAATTTCCGTGTATAGATGTGGTATATAAACCTTTAACAGGTCCAATTAACCAAGAGTTAACCTCAGCTATAGCTCCAATCACTAATAGAAAAGCTAAAATAGGTAGAATCCAAGTCAACTGATAATATTGAAAAAAGATCGCACACGCATCCATTAAACCAGAAACAAAGCTAATATTTGTTTTGGGGATCACAGCTCCAATAGCAAGAGAGCCTAACATAAATAAGCTAAAAGTGATAATGGCGGCTAATACAATAGCTATGGGGTAATTTTTTCTGGGATTTTTTACATCAGAGGCATAGCCAGCAGAAACCTCTAAGCCTGCAAATGCAAGAAACAACCCTGCTAAGAAAACTAAGTCGCTAATGCCTTTAAATTCTGGAACTAAAGCATTCAAACTTAATTCCATTTGCACGGGGCGATTTCCTAGGATCCAGATTATACCCAATGAAATGATCAATACTCCTGGAGCAATAGTTCCTGCAATTACTCCAATAGTACTAAACCAGCTTGAAGTTTTAATTCCAAAATAATTAAAAAAGGTCATTCCCCAAAATCCTAATAAAATTACAGATAAGATAAAAAATTTATTTTGGGAGAGACTAGGGGAGACTACATAGGCTAAAGTACCAGCTACAAAAGATAAAATGACAGGATACCAAGCTACATTATGTATCCACTGCATCCAAATAGCAAAAAACCCCCAACGATCCCCTAGAGCTTCTCTAACCCAAATATAAATGCCTCCTGATTTTGGCCAACCAGTAGCTAATTCCGCGGAGATTAAAGCGCAAGGAATGAGAAAAAAAAGAGCAACGATGAGGAAAAAGAAAATGGCACTTAATCCAAATTCAGCAACTAAGGGCAAATTACGCAGGCTTGCCATAATAGATACATTTAACATTGCGAGTACAAATACGCTTAAGACTCGTTTAGGTTTATCAGAAGAGCTTTTCATTATGACTCCTTAATTTTTTTCAATATATAACTTGCATTATTAGCTAGATAGTTAAAAATAAAATCATTTTGTTTTTATTATTGCTCAATGTTTTAATAATTAAATTGTTATGTTTGTTTGTATTTTTTTTATAGTAAGAGTGGGTTTTCATTTTAATAAAAAAATGGTAATTAATAGTTAAGAGCTATGAAAAACAAATATGTTTTTCATTTTAGGTTGTATTTTTAGGTTGTATTGTAGCTTTTAATATAGCCATCTTAAACCCATATGGAGAAATCATGAAAGAGCATAATAAACCAAATCATCATCAGCCAAATAAACCTCATTGTCCTCCGAAACCAAATCCTAGTGGTCCTTGCAAGCCACATAATCCACATCACAAACCTGGCTGCGGTTGTTAACAACCCTTTTTGAGTTGAGCGAATTTTAAAGCTCAACTCATCTTAAAAACTCTTCAGTCTCAAAATAAAAGATATAAAACATGATAATAATCTATTGAACTTTTATAATGTTTTTAGTTTGATAAAAAACTCGTTCATTTAGTATATCAACAATCATATCTTTTTGACCAAGAGGCATTAATGAGTAAACTTCTGCTATATTTATACGTGGTTCTATGTACTATATCTATTATTAGGGCGCAAGAAAAGAATGAAGAATTTTCTGAAATAGCTGCTTTTGAAGCAAAAGAAGAGAGAACTATTATTCATACTTCTAAGGGAAATATAACTTGTCGTCTTTATTATAAAGAGGCTCCTCTTTCCGTGGGATTTTTTATAGAATTAGCAAAAAGCGGTTTCTATAATGGTTTAACTTTTTATCGCATTGTGCCTAAATATGTTGTAGAAGCAGGTGACCCTGATGGACACGATTTTAGAATTGCTGCAGAAATAGGGCAATCTCATCAAAAAGGTGCTTTAGCTTGGCTTAGGCTTCCTAATTATCAAAATCCTGAGAAGTTATCTAGTGGTTCTCAGTTCTATATTACCTTAGAAAACCTTTCTAATTTGGACCAAGAATATTCTGTTTTTGGACAAATCATTGAAGGAATGGATATTTTAGATCTTCTTGAAGAAGGAGATGTAATTAAAAATATAGAAGTCTTTTCTCTAAATGAAAACTAAAAATATAAGAAAATTCTATAATTAATGGAATTTTTTAATATTAAATTAGTTAAACAAAAATTTTTTTATTTTAAAAAATCCACTTTAAGAACTCTTCTGAAAGGTTTTTCTTTTTTTTATTTTCTAATTGAAGTCAACTATTTTTAAATTTTTTTTAATTTTATTTCTTCTTTATGTATATTAATAATTATAGGGTATAATAGATTGTTATGAGTTAGTTTCACAATCGTAATACCTAAATTTGGAGGATATATGGTTAGAAAACGAACAACTAAAAAAACCGGTGCTAGAAAAACAGCTAAAAGAACAACTAGAAAAACCGGTGCTAGAAAAACAGCTAAAAGAACAACTAGAAAAACCGGTGCTAGAAAAACAGCTCGTCGAACTACTAGAAGAGCTACAGCTCGTCGTAAGTAAGCGCTGCTGGTTGTTTTTTCATTTATCGAGCAAGAAAGGTCGTAAGCTTGCTCGATTTTTGTTAGGAGAATTTACCTTCTTGTGCAATTTCTGAAATAGGCCTTCTTACGCTAGGTTTTTCTTTTTGTTGCAACTCTTCTGAAAGTAGGGTGAAAGGAGCTCTTTTTCCAATAGCAACAAGCGCTTCTACTTGATAGTTATCTGGGACGCTTAAGGATGCTTGAGCTTGTTCATAGTCAAAACCTTCCATGCCATGTACAACCAGTCCTCGCCAAGCCCCTTCTAATGCCATGCACATCCAAGCAGAACCTGTGTCAAAACTATGTGTGCGACATGGTTTACGATTATGTTTAAAATACTTATCAGAAATAATTAAAAGCAATACAGAGGCATTTTTTGTCCAAGATTGATTAAAGGGAATCATCAAGTCAAAAAATAAAGACCAATCTGGGTGGTTTCTTTTAGCGTATAAAAAGCGCCAGGGTTGATTATTATAAGAAGAAGGAGCCCATCTAGCTGCTTCAAACAAGGGAAATAGTTCCTCATCTGTAATTTCTTCTGCTGTCATGGATCTAGGAGACCAGCGATTAAGAATCATCCCATGAATAGGATATGCTGCTTTTCTAATCTTTTCGACCTCTTTTTCAAAAGGATGACGCATGATGACACTCCTGTATAAAAATCATCATAAATACATTATTTTTTTTAACAAGAAAAATTCTAGGAGATGAATCTATTGTAGCAATTCAATTAGAAGCTACCTTGGATGATCAATGTAAATCCTAGCGAGCTTTAACTGTTTTACGAATTTTTAAAGCAACAACGATTAATACGATTAAACTTAAAAAACTCATCATTCCTGCAGGGAAAAAATGCAAGCTTTTTGCAAATCGATGAGTAAAAAAAGCATCTAAAGTGAATATAAATACCAAAGCTATGTATTGTGCTAGCAATTTACCTCGAGCAATTGCATAAGAGAGCAGGAGCAATATAGATCCACACAATAATCCGGAAATAAGAGAAGCTGTGCTAGAGGCTTTCCAGTGACCGATTAGCCCTCCGATCAAAATTAATAAGCCATATGTACTTAAAATCGATGCAGTGATTTTCATAAGTAGTCTCCTTCTCTAATGAAAAAAGAGTATACGAAATGGATTAATTTGCGCGCTACCTTGTTAATATATATCTACTACTAATAATTTTGAAAAAAAATGTGAAGCTGTTTTCTTGATTTTGTTCGTTAAATGAGATAAAATGAAGTTTCCATGAAAACAAAAATGTTAAATTCTAATCGGTTATATAAAGCAGCAAGCCTTCTGCATCAGGGGCAACTTGTAGCCATCCCTACAGAAACGGTTTATGGGTTAGCTGCCCTTGTTTCTTCTGAATCAGCCCTTTCTTCTATTTTTGCAGTTAAAAAAAGACCTATAGATAATCCACTTATTGTGCATGTTGCAAATCTCAAGCAAATAGATCAGATAGCTCTACCTCCTTCTGAATTATTTTTTCAATTAGCAGAGGCATTCTTCCCTGGACCTTTAACAATGGTTATTCCACGTCGTCGTGATTTATCACCTTTGATTTCAGCGGGATTAGAGTCTGTGGCTGTTCGCATGCCATCTCATCCAATTGCAATAGACCTTATCCAGATGTTAAAAGCTCCTATTGTAGCTCCTTCTGCTAACCTTTCAGGTAGACCTAGTGCAACCGATGCACAGCATGTATTAGATGATTTTGATCAGAAAATATCTGCTATTGTTGATGGAGGAAGAACCAATCTTGGGATTGAATCAACTGTAATTAGTCTGTTATCTAATCCCCCTGTGATTTTACGTCCTGGAAGTATTACAAAACAAGAGATTGAGCATGTACTAGGTATAACTATAGATGTACAAATATCTCTACAAAAAGGTCCTGTTTATTCTCCTGGAATGAAGTATCGGCATTATGCCCCTTGTATTCCTGTTAAACTCTTTTACGAGAAAGAGCAAATAAACTTCTATTGTAAAAAAGCAGATTCTAATAAACGGATGTTACTTTCTGTATCTTCTCTTTTTATAGAAAACTGTGATTATTATAAACTTAATATGCAAGATCTATATGCATATTTTCGTCATGCAGAGAAAAATGGCTATAGCGAAATTTTAATTTTTTGTGATGCTATAGCTCAAAGTAATGTAGCTTTGATGAACCGTCTAATAAAAGCTTCAGATTAAGCATTCACTAGTCAGTTTAAAACCAAATTGGTTTAAAAATGCCATTTTATCTAAGGATATCTGAGTAAATATAGTACTTAAATCCGACCCCTGGGGGTTTTGTTCGCTAAATAAGCGAGCAGCTTGTATTAAATTAGTATTTTGAAAGTCAGTTGTTAAAAGCTCTATTATTTGCTTGGCATTTTTTTTTATTCTTGGTGGAAGGGGGTAGTGTTTTGCCTTATAATAAAGCTCTGTTATAATTAAAGCACAAATTCTAAGAAATTTAGCATCTTTTGCAAGGTTGTTTGGCTTAAGCAATTTAGTCAAATTATTTTGTAAATCTTGGATACAATTGCAAAAAGCTTGGCTATATGCGGCTTGTTTAGCATCTAGCGTGTATTGAAAGATTACTGTTTCTAGTTCCATTTGTTCGTGAGAAGCAGATGTCTGCTTTTTATAAGAGCTTGCCTTTGTTTTATTTTTTAATTTAGTATGAGCCTTTCTGCCTGTAACTATCATCTATTAATCCTCAAAATATATTTTTACTGTATTACAGATAAATAATTATTTGTTTAATTATGTGCAATGTTTTTTTTTAAATTCATAAATTCTACAAGGTTTAGTTCTACTAGTCTATATGAGCTAACTTTAAACCTACAATTCCGATAATGATCAGAGATAAAGAGATCAAGCGTATGATGTGATAAGAATCACCAAAAAAGATGATTCCACAAATTACTGTACCAGCAGCACCAATCCCTGCCCACACAGCGTATGCCGTACCAATGGGAATGGTCTTCATTGCTTGAGATACACAAAAGAAACTAAAAAAAATAAAAATAATGGTAATTAAGCTTGGGATCAGGCGGGTAAACCCTTGACTGAACTTCAATGCAATTGTAAAACAAATTTCAAAGAAACCGGCTAATAGTAGAAAAAACCAAGCGAGTGACATGTCAAGACCTTAAAAAATTAAATTTAAGAATAGCAGTTTTGCAAAAAAAAGCAAGAGATCTTAAACTTGTAAATATATGTTATTCCAAGTTTTTATCACGTGAGAGCTCTCATTAAAACTTAAAATGGAAATAGAGGCTGTGGTTAGCATAAAAAGGTTTGCTTGATTAGAAGGGATTTGCAGCCACTCTGTAAGAAATAAACGCAAAAAATGCCCATGAGAAAAAATTAAGACATTTCCTTGAGTGGATTGAATTTTATGTAGAATATTCTGAGCTCGATTTTTTACATCTGCAACAGATTCTCCATTAGGAGCACCATCTATAAAGATATTCCACTGAGGAGATTTTGTAAGAATCTGTTGTTTTGTCCATCCTTCATACAGACCATAATTCCATTCCCTTAGATGAACATCTATAGTTGCAACTTTAGAGAAGCCTGCTAATTCACAAGTTTCTAAAGATCGCTTAAGTGGACTTGTTAAAATAAGCTCAAAAGGTATTTTAGATAAATGTTTTTTAAGAAGCTCTGCTTGCTTAATACCTTGAGTTGTTAAAGAAAGATCGGTGGAACTAGTATGTTGACCTGTTATAGACCATTTTGTTTGTCCATGACGGACAAGATAAAGATCATTCATAAAATGAGCTACCTTTAATAATTTTTAAAGTATAATATTTGCCAGATTATGAAATTAACAGCGATTTTGCAAGAACATAAAGAAATATCCATTACTAGTTCAGCTTGCTTTAGGCAGGTATTTGCTATTGAATATACGAATTGCTTAGCTTTTCATTCGCTAGATCTAGAAAAAAAAGTCCAAAAGAAATTACCTAGACGGTTTTTAAGTCAAAGAGAAAAGTGGTTAGGGTGCTTGTATGCTAAAGATATGCTTTTGGGTTGCCAGGTAGCGCTAACCATTGCTTGGATTAATCAAAAAGCGGGGTATGGAGTATTTGCAAATCAGAAAATTGCTAGGAATACTTGTATTGGAGAATATACAGGTTTAATTCGCAAGCGTTCTTGGTTTGAAGGAGATAATAATATTTACTGTTTTGAATACCCCATTTTAGAATATAAGAGAAGTCCTTATGTAATCGATGCGCGTTCAATGGGAAATCATACGCGCTTTATCAACCATAGTGCAGAACCAAATGTAAATTCCGTTTTAGCTTATTACCAAGGGAAAAGGCATATCATTCTCTATGTAAGCAAAGACATTCATAAGGGCTCACAATTATGTTATGATTATGGTCCTAATTATTGGAAGAATAGAGGATCTTTTATACAATTTTAACTATTAATGCCCAATAAATGCATTTCGAAGATTAAAGCGACATTAGGGCCAATATGAGGCTCAAATCCTCTTTCTCCATAAGCCAAATAAGAAGGGATAAATACCTGCCACTTATCACCGATTTGCATTTTTTGTAAAATTTCAGACCAACCTAAGATAACTTGATTCAAACCAATAACTAGAGGTTCTTCTCTTTGATAAGAGGAGTCAAATACCTTACCATCGATATAGGAACCACGATAATGAATTTTTACAGTATCCAATGCAGTTGGACAAGGCCCTTCTTTTGGAGCTCTTTCTAGTATTTTATATTGCAGTCCGCTGTTGAGTGTTATTACACCTTCTTTTTTTTTATTTTCTAATAAAAAAGTTTCACTTCTTTTTTTATTTTCTTCAGAGAGTTGAGTAAAAAATTCTTTTTGCTTAGATTGAATTTGCTGTTTAAGAGCTTCTATAATGGAAGTAATTTCTTCTTGAGGTAATTGAGGATCTGTCCCCGAGATACCATGTTGAATTCCTTCTAAGACATATTTAAAATCCATTTCTCCAAATTGTTGTATTAAGTTTCTTCCCGTCTCTAACCCAATGACATAGCTTACTTTTTCTTTAGTCGTTTGCATTGTCATATCTCCAATTTTTTCTTTTAGATAAGTGACTATATAACGGATTTTGAATTGGGGGACAAGGGCTTTTTCTTTCAGGCTTAAGGAGCTAGAGCTTGATTCTTATTAATTTAATATAAACTTTTGATTATAAATTGTTTTTTTTTAATCTAATTATTGATAAAATTTTCAGAAAATCTAAAGGAAAGCATGAAGTTTATTATTGATAAAAATATTTCTTTGCAAGATATCCTAAAAAAACTTTTTCCTAAAAGCTCAAAAACCACTCTCCGTTCTTGGTTTTATTCTGGACGGATTTTAGTAGATGGTCTTTATGCAACAGAGCTTGGTGTAGAATTACAACAAGGGCAGTGCATTACTATTCGAGATAAGTTTATTTTCTTGGATGAAGGCATTAAGGTCCTTTATGAGGATGATGCGGTAATTGTTGTAGAAAAACCAGAAGGGATGCTTAGTGTAGCAACTGATTTTGAAGCGCAAAATACGCTCCAAAATGTCTTAAAGTTAAGATTGCATCGTAAAAATGTCTTTGCTGTTCATCGTCTGGATCGCGAAACATCTGGTATTATGGTGTTTGCTTGCAAAGAATCTACTAAACAATCTCTTAAAACCCAATTTGAAGAGCGTCAAATACAAAAAACTTATTACGCTCTAGTAGAGGGAAAGCTTGCGACCCAACAAGGATGCTGGCAAAGTTATTTAAAAGAAGACGAGAAGTATTTTGTTCGTAGTACTTCTGCAGAAAACGGTAAATTAGCTATTACTGAATTTGATCAAATATGGAGTAATAAACAGTTTTCGCTTTTATGTTTAAAGCCGTTGACCGGTAAAAAAAATCAATTACGCGTACATTGTTCAGAAGCAGGCCATCCCATTGTAGGGGATAAAAAGTATCGAGCAAATGCAAATCCGCTCAGGCGTATGGCTTTGCATGCTTATTCCCTAACTTTTTTACATCCTGTAAAGCAAAAAAAAATGACTTTTGTTGCGCCTTTACCGACTAGTTTTTATAAAATCGCGCGTATTAAAAATCTTTAAAATTTTAATAGGCAATTTAAATTTTAATAAAATCTTACAATTGAATAAATGCAATACATAAGTTAATATCTATTCTTTTTATTAGTTAATAAAGGCTAAAAATGAAGTATATTCTGTCTTTAATTTTTTTACATCTATCCTTGTATGCGCAAGTTAGCCGTTTAGACTATACAAAGATCCAAGATCTTTGTATTCCTTCAGCTTTTTCAGAAAGAGAAGTAGAGAAGATCGTGTTAAAAAATGGCCTACGGATGTATCTGATATCAGATCCTTTTGTGCAACAATCCTCTGCAGCGGCTGTTGTTGAAGCAGGTTTCTGGGACGATCCAGAGGAATATCCAGGTATGGCACATTTTGTAGAGCATCTATTATTTATGGGAACAGAAACCTATCCTAAAGAGTCGGAGTATTCACAATTCATTAAAGATCATGGGGGATTAGAAAATGCTTTTACTTCAACAGATAAAACTGTATATGGGTTTTCGGTTGAGACTGAAGCTTATGGATTAGCGCTTGATCGCTTTTCTCATTTTTTTATTGATCCTTTATTTTCTATAAGTTGTGTTGGACGAGAATTGCATGCTGTTGATCAAGAGCATGCAAAAAATATAGAAAATGACCTAGAGCGTCAGTATATGGTTTTCAAAGAGACAGGGAACCTCGATCATCCCAATTGTAATTTTTCTTGTGGGAATCAGGAAACTTTGTCTAAAATCCCTTTATCTGTTTTAAAAGATTGGTATCGAGCGCATTATACGGCAAATCGTATGCATTTAGTGATGATCTCTTCTTTACCTATTGCTGAAATGAGAGAGTTCGCTATTGCAAAATTTTCTCCTATTGCTAGCGCAACTGATTGGAAAAAGTTACCTCAGGCTTCTTTATTATCTGATCAGCAGAAAGGAAGCATATCTTTTATCAAACCAATCAAAGATCTAAAAAAGCTTACTTTATGTTGGGAGATTCCAAGTGCATTTGCCAGTAATTTGGATGAAAAGTTTCCAGAATTTATTGCTTATATCCTTAATAAAGAAGTAAAGGGAAGCTTACTAGCTAAGTTAAAAAGGGAAAATATTGCTAAAAATCTGAGTGTATATTGCCATCGTTTGAGTAAAGATCAATGTCTTTTTTTTATAGATGTATTTTTAACAGATTCGAGTCTTATACAAACCAATACTGTTATATCCTATGTATTTGCGGCACTGCAGCGCTTAAAATTAGAGCTACTTGATGATCTGTTTAAAGAGTTTAAAACCATATATACCCAAAGATTAACTTATGAATCAATAGATCATGTTTTTAATAAAGTTATGGAGTTAGCTTCTGACATTATCTATGAAGATTTTTCTACTTATCCAACTAAAACCAGAATTCCTTCTTTATTTAATGCTAAAAAATTTAGCAATGACTTTCTTGATGTGTTAAATCCATCTGATTGTGTTTATTCTCTCATGGCAGACCCTAATAAAACAGGAGTTATTCTTGATAGAAAAGAGCAATGGATGCAAGTGGAGTATGCCCTTGTCCCCATTGACCTCAAATATTTACAAGAATGGAGAGATGTATCGGTTCATCCTGACATTACCTTACCAGAAGCTAATCCCTATTTACAAGATATACAAGATGATAACCCTATTCTTATTTATCAAGATGAAGGCTCTGAAGTGTATTTTAAAAGAACACATTCCTCTGCTAATGGGTTAGCTTTTCAATTCAAATCTCCTTTTTTAGATCAAACTCCAAAATCTGCAGTACTAGCTGAGTTATGGTTATATGCTTTAAATGATTTACTAGCAGATGATTTATGTTTTGCTTCTGATGCAGGGATTGGCATTAACATAGATTTCAATCCTTTGTATTTGTATTTTGAGGTCTTTGGTTCAAATGAAAAGGCATTGCTTTTGACTAAGAAAATTTTTCAAGCAGCAAAACAAGTGAGTATTTCAGAAGAAAAGTTTCAGATATATGTTGGCTCTTTAGCTGCTCAATATAAAAATAGCTCTAAAAAATTAGCGTTGTTTCAAGCGCAAATGGAAATGGAAAGCATTATTTCTGATAGTCCTTGCACTCAACAAAGGCTATTAGCTTTACAAAGTCTTTCATGGGAAGATTTTTTTAATTTTTCAGAAAGCTTTAGTCAATGTCTTTATACAAAAGCTTTTTTATATGTAGATCTTTTGCAAAGCCAAGCCATAGCGTTATTTCAGGATCTACAGGCAATTTTACATGCAGAAGCTTATCCTCTTATTCAGCATATAGAACATAAAATGCTTGTTTTATCAGATCTAAATAAGCCTTCTAAACTTGTTCTTAAAACAGAACAGCAAGGATCAGGAATGGTAATTCTTTTACAAGAAGGATCCTTTAATTTTGAATCAAGAGCTGTGCAAAAAATCCTATCTCAAGCTTTGCAAACAGCTTTCTTTGAAGCGCTGCGTACGCAGCAGCAAACAGCTTATATTGTTAACTCATATGATCAAGAAAGAGAAAATCAACTACTACAATACTTTTCTGTTCAATCCAATACACATACCGCGAATGATTTATTAGCGCGTTTTGAGCTATTTTTAAGGGATTTTGATAAGAATTTGGATATAGAGATCTCTTTGGAACGCTTTGAAACAATCCGTTCTAGTATCATTTCTTCTCTTAAAAATATGGAAAAGGAAAATTTTTTAGATAGATTAAGAACTATGTTTGCCTTATCTTTTTATTGTCGAGATTTTGAACAGATAAAAAAACTAATAGATGGTTTGCATGGGTTATCTTACGATCGATTTTGTATGGTCGCTCATCAAATGCTTTCAAAAGATAATCTTCGTCGACTAGCTGTTCTAGTAGAAGGAGAGGTTGTTACAAGAGAGGGGGATTCCTACGATGAGCTTTCATCTAGAGAAGATGTGCAAATGCTTGGAGAGTTTGTGTCTAATTTCTAGAGTCGTGTTCCTCTATTCATTAAATAGGCATCAGCAAGTACTAATGCTGTCATAGCTTCAACTACAGGGGCTGCTCTAATTGCTACACAGGGATCATGTCTTGATTTTTCAGAAGGAATGAATCTCTCTTTATTTCCATCTAGATTAATACTTTGTTGTATACGAGCAATACTAGATGTAGGCTTAAATGCTGTACGGGTAATTAAGTAGGCTCCATTAGTAATCCCAGCTAATGTTCCTCCTGCGTGGTTTGTTTGTGTGACAATCTGCCCTTTTTCAAGGGTAAATAAATCATTGTGATCAGAACCTTTCATTTGGGCTGCTTTAAAGCCAGAGCCGAATTCAAAACCTTTACTAGCTGGAATAGAAAGCATGGCTTTTGCTAAATTAGCTTCTAACTTTTCATAAATAGGATCACCTAAACCAATGGGTAAAGAAGAGGTTACACATTCAATAACTCCTCCCAGTGAGTCCTTATCTGTTTTTACCTGATCGATTAAGGCAGACATTTTTGTAGATATGGTAAGATCTGGGCAAAATAGGGGGCTAGAGTCTACGATTTTTCGTAACTGGTTAAAAGAACTAGGCGTATAAGGAGGAATAGAGATTCCTCCTATTTCACAAACATAAGCAACTATTTCAATATCGATCTTTTTAAGGATTTTTTTAGCTATTGCACCAGCTGCTACTCGGCAAGCTGTTTCTCTAGCAGAAGCTCTTCCAGCTCCACGATAGTCGAAGGCACCATACTTTTGTAAGTACGTAAAGTTTGCATGCCCAGGGCGTAATAGATGTTTATTTAACTCATAGGCTTGAGAGTCGTGGTCTTGATTAAAAATTATTATCGAAATAGGAGAACCTGTGGTTTTACCTTCAAAAAGACCTGAGTAGATTTCAGCACAATCTGGTTCTTTGCGAGGAGAAACATAAGGGTTTTTTCCAGGAGCTCTTTTTTTAAGCACTAGATTAATATCTTCATCGTTTAAAGACAACCCTGCAGGACAACCATCTATGACAACACCAATAGCTTTGCCATGAGATTCACCCCAAGTTGTAATACGTAAAAATGTGCCAAAAGAGTTACTTGCCATATTCTACCCATAGGGTTTTTAATTCGTTAAAAATCTCGCTATCTTTTTTCTGATTTTCCACGATAAGCTTATAGGAGAGGATTTGTTCATATGTTAGACTCCTTTTTTTGAAAATCTGTTCAAAAGACTCTTCTGGGTGATTTGTATCTAAAAAAACGGGCCAACAAGGTCTCTTAGCAGAAAATATTCTTTCTTGTATGATTTTTTTTTTCACCTTGAGATATACCAATTTCCCTAGTTGTTCAAGAGATTGTCTATTAAAAGGATCTAAAACAAATCCTCCACCTACTGCGATAATGCTGTTTTTTACATGAGTAAGTAGGGATAAGGTTTGCCTTTCTAATTTTCGAAAATAAACCTTCCCTTCATTTTTAAAAATTTCTCTAACAGAAATGCATTGACCTGTTTTTAATTGATATAGGGATCTTACCAAGTGGTCTGTGTCATAAAAAGCACAATCCATCCATTTAGAGAAGCTTTGACCTAAGGTGGTTTTACCACAACTTTTAAAACCGTATAAGATCAGATTCATAGCTCTATTTTTGCTCCTAAAAGCCTAAAATCATGGATAAAGCGAGGATAGGTTTTTGCAATACATTCCACATCATC
Source organism: Candidatus Rhabdochlamydia porcellionis (assembly GCF_015356815.2). Lineage (GTDB taxonomy): Bacteria > Chlamydiota > Chlamydiia > Chlamydiales > Rhabdochlamydiaceae > Rhabdochlamydia > Rhabdochlamydia porcellionis. Next base: position 788,780 of record NZ_CP075585.1, on the reverse strand, counting down.
TATCAAACTAGTCCCTTTAGCTACTAATGCTGCAATCGATAGCGCCATAGCAATCCGATGATCTTTATGGCTATATAATTTTGCAGCTTTAAGAGAAGAGGGGTAAATGATAAGGCTGTCTTCTTTTTCTTCTATATTAGCGCCCATTTTTTTCAATTCTTGAGTAATTGCAGAAATCCGATCAGATTCTTTATTCCTTGCAATTTTTGCATTGTATAAACGGGTTTTTCCTTCCGCAAAACATCCAATGACAGCTAAAATTGCAATCGCGTCAATAAAGTTATTCACATCAATATCTATTCCTTTTAAGTATTTGGTTTTTTTTATAATGACCTTTTTTTTAAGAGAATCAATTTCTATATGGGCGCCCATGGAAAGCAAGCAGTGAATAATCTGTTTATCTCCTTGATGATCTGTTAAATCAAGATTATCTAATACAATTTCTGAAGAGGTAAGCAGCGCTGCTGCAATCGGAAAAGCAGCTGAGCTCCAGTCTCCAGGTACTGTATATTCAAATCCCTCATATTGAGTTTTGCCTGATACCCAATATTCTTCATGGTTGCGATGCTCAACTTTAGTCCCTAATTTCTTAAGCCAATGTAAAGTTAGATCCACCCAAGGTTTTTCACCGGGATTTGTAACCTGAAGATGACTTTGTCCTTCTAGGAAACATGTGGTCATTAGTAGAGCAGAAACAGGCTGAGAGTCTTTTCCGCATAATTTTGTACTACCTGGTAATAGAGGTCCTTTTACAGAAATGGGTGCAAATCCATTTAAATACACAGAATGCGCCTCTGCTTGTAGGTGTTGAAGAGCTGATAATAAAGGTTGAATAGGCCTTAAACAGCGGATAGAATGATCACCTGTAATCACCGTATGAGTAGGTAAAAGAGAAACAAGAGCACCGATAAAACGCAGCACTAGTCCAGAATTTCCCGCATCGATTACATTTTTTGGGGATTTAAGCTTGCGGTTAGTTCCTTCAATCCATAAAGTGGTGTCTGTTTTTTGGATTTTAACACCGAGCATCTCCACAGCTTTTAGCATGGCATACGTATCTGGAGAGGGTAAGTATTTATGAATTTGGCTTGTTCCTTTCCCCATTAGAGCAAAAAAAATAGCCCTTAGGGTCTGTGATTTAGAAGAGGGGATTGTAATCGATCCTTGCAATATACTAGGACTGATATGAAATTTTGCCATATTCAATCTCTAACCAGTTAAGTCCTTCTAGTATGTATTCCGTTGGGATGGGTATAGTTGATGGAGTAACCAAACCAATTTCTTGTAATAAAATCAAATGGTTTATGCCATTTTTTACTTTTTTATCTTTTTTTATCACCTCTAAACAGAGTTCTTTCTGAAAGTCGTAAATGGCAAGAGGAAATTCATAAGAGCAAATCAGAGTTTGTATTTTAGTAAAACAAGTATAGGAAAGAAATCCTCTTTTCCAACTCATATAGCTTTCTACTAGCATTCCCATAGCCACAGCTTCTCCATGAGCCATTTGAAAATCTGTGATCTTTTCTAAAGCATGTCCTATTGTATGACCAAAGTTAAGAATAGAGCGGGTACCTATTTGCTCTGTAAAATCACAACTTACAATTTGATGTTTTAGACGAATGCATGTTTTAACAAGCCCCATTATCTTGCTTAAATCTTTTTGGTCTAAACCATTTTCTAATTGTAAAAACAAATCATAAGATAAGGTAACCGCATATTTAATGATTTCAGCAGTTGCATTGACCCACTCTTTTTTAGGTAAATGGCGCAGCCACTGAAAATCATAATAGATCTTATGAGGAAAATAAAAAGTCCCCAAAAGGTTTTTTCCATAAGCAGTATTTACAGCATTTTTCCCGCCAATTGTTGCATCTACCATAGCTAATAGAGTAGTAGGAACACAAATTAAAGTAACACCGCGCATATAGGTTGCTGCAATGAACCCAATAAGATCTATGGTGACTCCACCACCCAAGGCAATAAAGCAGCTATCGCGCCCAAATCCTTGTTCAAAGAGTTGATTTTCCAGTAACTCTTTAGTCTTGCTGTTCTTGTTTTTCTCTCCGGTTTCAAATATAAATAATTCTATAACTATTCCTTTTTGCCTTAAAAAGGATTGCCAGTTATAACCGATTAGATTTGCTATGTTCTTATCACAAAAAAGAGCAAGTTTACCATGAATTTGTCGAAGGTCTTCTGCCATTTGATTGGAAAAGAGATCACAATCTAAAAACACCTCTGTGGTATCTTGACGTTGCAGGGATAAAGTGAAGGTTTCTAACATAAATTTATGAACCTTTTTTATAAAGAGAGTGCAACACAAAAGCTTTAATGAAAAGCAAAGAAGTATCATGTTATTTGGCGTAGTTACTGGACCTAAGTTAGAAATTGCAGAAGAAGAGATTCTCTCTCATTTAGAGTGGATTGATGCTGTGGAGTTTCGACTTGATCTATTTATGGACTTAGATTTGACGCAGTTAAAATCTCTCTTAAAAAAATTGCCTATTCCTACTTTATTTACTCTAAGAAGACAAGATCAAGGAGGGGAATTTACCCAATCAGAAAAAATCCGACTACAACTCATTGAACAGCTTTGTCAATTGCAGCCAGACTTTTTTGATTTAGAATACGACATACCAACAAGTTTTCGTAAAAAACTCTTTTTAGATCATCCAAAGATACACTTTATTGCTTCCTATCACAATTTTGAAAAATTTCCCAAACTAGATTCTGTGTTATCTTCTCTTTTTACCCCTTATGCGCATTTTTACAAAATAGCCATTCACTGCTCTTCTTGCATAGAAGCACTTCAATTGCTTCTCTTATCTAAAAAACACATGAATTTGGTAACTATTGGATTAGGAGAAAGAGCTCAATTCACAAGGCTGATTGCACCTATTTTAGGTATGCCCTTTAGCTATGCGACTCTTAAACTTCAAACAGCACCTGGACAACTTAAGCTAAAAGATTTGCAACTTTATCGTTTTTCCACTCTTAACTCTACAACTGCTATTTATGCACTCCTTGGAGATCCTATTGACACAAGTTTAAGCCCAATTGCTCATAATGCTGTTTTTACTGCCCAGAAAAAAAATGCACTCTATTGTAAGATCCCTTGTAATAAAAATGAGCTTCCTGAGTGCTTAAACTTGATTCAACAGCTTCCCTTTAAAGGGTTGAGCATCACAATGCCTTTAAAAGAAAAAACAGCATCGATAATTCCTTCCTTACAAACGGCTATAAATACACTGGTTATCGATTCTAAAATAACAAGCTTTAATACCGATGGTATAGGTGCTATACAAGCACTAGAGAAAAAAACCACTCTCTTTAAAAAAAAAATTGTTCTGTTTGGTGCTGGTGGTGTTGCTCAAGCTATTGCGAAAGAAGCTATAGACAAAGGAGCTTTTGTTACTTTTATCAATCGCACCAAAGAAAAAGCGGTTCAATTGGCAAAAATATATCGATGTGAAGGGGGGGGGATAGAGCTTTTTTCTCTTCATTACGATGTGATCATCAATTGCACGCCTAATCCCGATTGCATTCAATCAGACTGGATTTGTGCCAACTCCGTAGCAATGGATACGGTTTATCAGCCTCATTGGACAGAATTTTTAAAAAAAGCCACTTTGAAAAACTGCAAGCTCATCTTTGGGAAGGAATTGTTCGTTAATCAAGCGGTTCAACAACAAAAGCTTTGGGATTCAAGTCTTTCAAAAGAGGAGCTTGAACAAGTGATTACTCAATCAATTCATAAATCTGTCTAAATGAAATAATAAAGAAGAACTTGTTTACAATTATGGTTATGAAGATACATCTTTGTTTCAAGTTACTATAAATCCAAGTGGTGGGCTTTATAACGAAAAAAACCGATAATGATTTTCTTATGAGAAGATTAGCAAAATGATGATTTTTATAGCTTTACAGGAAGTTATCGATAATCATGCGGAAATCATTCATAATAAAGTAAGAACACAGAAAATAATTTTTATTAAAAGACGTATCTAGTAAACGCTCGAACAACTTGTTTTGGAGAAATAAATGCTTGCCATTTTTTTTGCCGAAGGCGCAATCCTTTAAAGTTTGGAATAAAACGATAGGGTGTAACCGTTTTAGTAGTAAACCAACCAGGACGCCAAAGGGTCATTTGTTTTTGGCAAGAAGCGACAATCAGTGTAGGAATATGCAGATTAGAGGCTAGATGCGCTGTTCCAGATTCATTGCCAATAAGAAAATGAGATTCGTAAATAAATCCCGCTAAATCATGTAAAGAGGGAAAAAGAGGTAGAGGAAATCTGTCTTTAGCCAATAAAACCCACTCAGGGTGTTCTAAGGGACTGACACAGAAAACCACTTCATAACCTTTTTGGGTTAGGCTCTGGGCTACTTTGATAAATTTTTGCGCATCCCATGTTCGTAAAGGAGTTGTGCTTGTCGGATGGATCAAAATCCGTTTTGAGTAGCGGTTTTTCTTGAAATTATTTGGGGCAATCAATCCATTGTTTTTTGAAATTTCTGAACACTGTAAAACAGAAGCAATGGATTCTGCAATATTATCAACCATGGAGTGCGAGCGGTCAAAAACCCGATCTAGCAAAGTTAAAGGAGCATGCTTGCTTTTTTCATAACTGGAATAAAAAACACTTAAATTAAAGAGTTTTCCAATCTTGAAAAGATCAATAATGGCATTGGATAAAGGACTGTTATCATTTTGCAGAACAATGATCTCATAAATAGAGAGCTGCTTTTCAAGTTCATTTAGAGAGGAGCGTTTTTTTAAATGATGGTCGGGGAACCATATGTTGAGTTCAGAGAGAGAATCTTGATAAGTAGTAACCGTATAGCCTTTTTTCAAGAGATACTGAGAGGCGATCATCATGAGAAGACCATCTCCTATTCCCCGTGAACAGATTACTGCAGCTTGCATATGGATTCTCTAAGCTTATAAAAAGCGTTTAATGTGCGCGAAACTGAAATAAAGTACTGCCAAAAATTTTCCCTAATAGGAAGATAGAGGCCTTTAAAGTTAGGAAGAGGAAAGGGGAGAGTGACAATATGGCCTGTATGCCAATCAGGGCGCCAAAGACGTACTCTCTTAGGATTCCCAGAAATGGTTAATGTGGGAATGCCGAGATTTGATGCTAAATGGCCAATCCCCGAGTCATTTCCAATAAAAAAACCCGATTCATATAGGTAAGTTGAAAGTTGGCTCAAATCAGAAAAAAAAGGGAGTTGAAATCCTTGTTTTTCAACATGAAGCCAATCGACTCTTTCAGAAGGACTAACAAAGAAACTGATCGAGTATTTTTCGTTTTTAAGTCGATGTGCAAGAGCTAGGAATTGAGAAGAAAACCAATTTCTTTTTGGATCATTACTAGTCGGATGTATCACAATGCGTTTAGCAAATCTGCAGCGCGTTCCTTTTGGAACGTAAATACCGTTTTCTTTGGTTGCGTTTTGTATTTGCAGAACTGTTTGGCAAGCTCTGCAAATATTAGACGCAATAGGAAGCTGCGGATCAAAAAGAAAGTCTCCTTCTTGAAATTTAGGAGAAGTAGTAGGGAAAAAAAAGGTGAGGTTATTCAATTTTTTTGCTTCGCGCAGTCTAAAAAGGTCGTAAGCTCTTTTCGAGTGGTCATTTTCGATAATAACGCGCTCAAATGATGCTAGGGTTTCTTCTAATCGATCCAAAGAAGGATACGGGAGAAAGCAAACATCTTTAAAAAGAAAGGTTAACTCTTTTGTATGATTGTGAAAAACAGTTGTTTGATACCCGGAAAGTTTAAATTGATGAGCAACGATCATCATAAGTAAAACATCGCCTAATCCTTGAGCACATATGATAGCTGCTTTTTTCATCGGTAGATTCTTTCAGTTTTAATAACAATAAAATATCCATAATTATGCAAAATAATAAGTTTGAAGCAAGGGTTGTTTCATTGTTAAATGCTCTCTAAAGGGTTTTAAATCTTATTAGAGATAAAAAGCCAGGGTTTGTTCAGATCTTTGATTGTAAGGAGCTTAAAGAAAGAAAATAAGCTCTCCAATACAGGAGAGCTTATTGTTGTATATCATCAACGTCTGATAATTGATATTATGTTGTATTGTATAGGACACTAATCCGAGAAGTACGTCCGCAGATTGATAAACGCCCTGAGCATCTAATAATATTAGCTTTATCTTTGAACTCTTTATTGAGTTCCTTTTTTTTGTCGACGCTTTGTAAGGATTTGAATAATAGAAAGAGAACCGCTTACATAAACGGTTCTCTTAAAGTTTTTATACTAAAGCAACTTGGCAGCTTTTCCAAACTTCTAAGGATTTCTGCCTATATGTTATATCTCTTTCTTTTTCTGCGTTGCTGAATATCTTACGAAATCGTTGACCAATCTCTTGAGATGTACTCCAAACACTATCTATAATAGAAAAGGACCTATCCCAGGCAAACCAGAAAAGGGTTTGAGGACAAGAAAATAAACATATAGATTTAGCAATCTCCCACAGATCTATAGATCTTGCAGCTGCACTCAAATAAGAGATTTCAGGCAACCTTCTTACTCCTTCTCTAGTCAACCAGATAATTGCTATAACTTTAAAACGGTTTCTCCAAATAAGCTCTTTGGCTCCTATGATTGCATTGCCAGCTCGAACAACCTGCACAGGAATATGGTTGATAATGAAAGGAATTCCCTTAGCCACAAAAAGTTGCGAGACCCTTGCATGTGCTTGATAGATTGAAAAAACAGAAACAAATATAGCAGATACGGTCAAAGCAACTTTAAAATAGGTATTGCAGAAAATGCCCGCAGAAACTTTAGGCAGTTGAATCAAACAAACTTTTTTCCACCTAGGATAAAAGACTTGTTTGCTCACATTTTCTGCAGCAGCAACTATTTCATCAGGATTTTCTTGAAAGCTTTGCTTAAAAATCCATGTTAAAACCGCATCTCTTTTGAATCTAGCCTCTTCTCTATATCTGGTATCTAGAGTTGATGGCATAGAAGCAAAAACTTCTTCCGCATTTTCCTTGCTATTACGCAGTAAATTAATTAATTTCTCTAGAGAAACGAGTCTTGTTACTTCTGTAGGAGATTCATTATATACGGTTTGAGCATAAGATATAGCTGAGTTTTTAGCTAATACTACTTTACTCTGGCTAGATTCTACTTGAGGTTTTAAAATCTTCTGAGAGACTAGAATCCATTCTATCAGCCGTTGATAAGCTCTATTTTCAGCGCCTGATAAATCTTCAGCAGGAATCGACATGATTTTTGCAAGTATTCCTTCAAAACCAAGAAAGTCAAGAAAATCTTCCTTACGTACCCGCTCTTGATAATTTTGAATAGATTCTAGCAAATCAATTTCGTTTTTTAATAGCCTCAATAAAGTGTCATTTTCCATCAAGGGAAGAACATTTTTCATTTCCTGAATCTTTTGTTTTTCAATAAATCTTGGCAGGTACCGATCATTAGGAATTGGTGTGAAACCACCAGATGCAATTGCCTCTTGTAGCTCTTGAAATAGCTCAGGTCCAAGCTCAACTTGAGAGCAACTTACTTTTATGTCATTTAATAGATTGAGAACTCTAATCCTATATTGCATTTGATCTTCTTTATTTTCTTCAAAGGGAAAGATGGTTTTTAGTTTCTCTTTTGTTTCAGATAAAGTAAAAAATTCTTTAAGGAAGCTATCCCAGCCTTCTTCTAATTTTGGTAAAACAATCTTTTTGTCTTTTAGATGGATGAGCAAGTCTTGAAATATTTGGAAATTAAAAGATAGTGGGGTTTCTTTTATAGAGCTATTGCAAATGTCTTCTATTTTTTTGGCAATATCTTCAATATCTTCATACTTTTCATGATTCCAATCTTTTACTTGACCTTTAACCCAATCTGTGATTTTTTCTCGAAAGTCTTGAGAGGTTTTAACTTTCTCCTGAATGGCATTGATAATTGTATCAACAGTGTATTTCCGAAAGAAATCACCTAACAATTGGTAGGTGTCGATGCCCATTGAAAGATGTTCAATGATATTTTTGGTTCCTGGAATTCCAAGAAGTCTACCCATGTTGCCCATATATTTAGCAAATTGATGCGTCGTATCCGAGGTCGCGTCGTCTAAGCCTAATTTTCGAGCCTCTTCTTTAGCAATCTCTTCTCGTTTTTTAGCTAAAATTTCGATTAAAGTTCCTTGAAGATCTTTATCATTGGGAATACCATCTTTACTATAGACACTGTAATACACATCCATAGCTTCTCCCATATATCGGGCGCCACAATGCCTTCCTGCAATAGCTAAATCTAAAGCTACACGAGCCCGTGTTTGTAGAAGGTTCTTGTACTCTTGTTTTTTATCCTCGGCAAGTTCATCATAGCTAAACAAGCCAGATGCATTTTTATTTCTTTCTTTAAAATCTGTTACGTCTTTTACTACTTTATAAATAGAAAGACGAACAGCATCTTCAATTTGTTGATAAAAATCCATAAGTCGAGGCACATCATGAGCAGGTGGGGTTCCTATGAAAGCTCTTCTTGTATTGACGTTTTTTATAAATCCTTCTTTTGTATCTGCATCTTCTAGAGAGTTTCTTAATTGTTCCGGAGTAAAAATCGTATTTCCTTCTTGGCGAGTTGTTTCTGCCATATATCCTGGAGCATTTCTATCTGTAAAATTAATTGCATCGAAAAGCTCTAGCAAAGTATCGACTTGAATACCTGTTGGCACATTGCTTGCATCTAGGCTAGACTCTTCTGTTTTGATGTGATCTACGTCGATTTCATCATTGGCAAATTGCTTGAGAAATAGAGAGTGACCAGGAGAGGTTCTTTCTGAAAAAAGACGAAATGTAGTTGCAATAATCCCCCATCCGATAAAAGCAGTCCAGAAAACAATTTTGAAAACAATTAAATGAGCATTTTCGGGAAAGCAAATTTGACTCCAAGAGCCGTAATAACCAAGAACTGTGTATTTGAAAGAGGTTCCAGCACTTCCTAAAACTCCAAACAGAGCATCTTTAGAAGAAACAAAGAAAATACCAACTAGCTGAAAAGAGCGTTGTGTGCATGCTTGAACTTTTTCAAGAGTAGTTGGTATTTTGGCATTTTGATGTACATCAAGACATGCTATATAGCTAGGATATTCAATTTGTCCAGAGCTATCGATTTTTTCAGGGAATACAAGACTCATTTAAAAACCTAGATTAAACATAAGTATTCAAATTTAATAACATGAACATTCAAATATAATAACATGAACATTCAAATATAATAACAAAAGTTAATTATAACAATAAAAGTTAATATTAAAATAAATCTTGTAATTTTCAAAATATCTATTTGATAAAAATTATTTTTTTTAATAGAGATTTTACAAGGAGGATAGGGTTATTTTTTCCTGGCATAGACCCATCTTACGAGAAACTGTCCTGTCATAATTAGTTTAAGATATTGATTAACAGTGGTTTTGAACTTCCAGCAATTTGGGCATAAGAAAATTCCTCTCGATTTAGGAATTATTATCGGAAATTGTACGTAGTAAGAGAAGAGTATTTTTAATGTAGATCTATTTTCATCGTTTCATCCATTTTTTTTGACTCTTTTAGCTGTTTTAACAATAGGTACTCTCGTAAAGCTAAGTGATTTTAAAACTTCCAATCCAGTGCTATATTTACTTCATTTACTTGGGAGCCGTTGCCAAATCTTCCATCATAGCCTAAAGACATGCTAAAACAACCTTGAGAAGAGATAAGGAATTGACCACTAACAAGCACCTGATCCATTACTTCATCAAAGCTAGTCACGGAAAAATTTGGTTCACAAAATGTACCATTTCGAAACTTAGCAGTGTAATGCCTACCTGTTAAAGGGGTTGTTCTAAGCCAACCTACGTTGACACTAGGGGCTAAACACATGCTGCAAAAGGTCCACTTTTTAACGAATTTCAGGTTAGCCAAAGAGCGTAAAAAGGCGGTGTATTTTCTTTTTACGGCTAAATTTATAGAGTCAGCTCCTTTTTCATGAAAACTTTCTTGGAAAACGTTTAACTGGTCTAGTAAAATTTCTGGCTGTATGAAAAAGCCGCAAAAGGGTTGCAGTCTAAAGCCTATTAATGCAATTTCAGAAAGATCCCAAGTAGTAGGATGGCTACTTGCTGTACGATCAATGCCTGGGAATACAATTTTTCGATCTACGTCGTAAAAACTGCCTGCTGCTAGAACTAGAAGGTCAAAGTAAAAGCGCTCGCAATCATATCCTATACGAGGACCTAAATATCCTGAATCAGATTTAGCTTTGCCTGCTTGATCTTTCCATCGTAAGTGGGAGCAGGAATAGCCAAGGCCAAAACCTAACTTCCAGTCATTGTTCAATACATGGTCTACTCCACCCACAACTCCATAGGTATGGTTGATAAATCCGGTGGCTTCTTGACTAATTTGAGAACGGTTATTTTGCGAGTAAACAAGTCCTATGGGATTAACCCAAATATTGGTAGAGTCGCATGTATTATAGCAGTATGATCTTTGATTAGCTCTGATAAAGAAGCTGTTAGAAATGCTAAAGTTATTTTCTAATTCGTTTAAAGCAAACGCCCCAAATTGAGAAGGAGTTAATTTATTTAAAGCCTGTGCATACTGATCTGTGGGAAGAATAAGCAAGGCTTCTGCAACTGTATCAAGATCGGTATTAGCAAAATCAAAAGAGGAACAAAAGAGGTAATCTGCTACAGATCCTGCATTGCCGTTGGGTCTAGGTGGCGTTACCAAAAAATTACTAGGAATCAAGAGTTGAACTTGGTTGGGAAAGTAGTTGATGGCGTAGTTCAGGGGCCTAGTGCTAGAGGTGTTGCTAAATTGACCTATCACAGAGCCTGCAGTAAGAAATGTGTAGGTTGTTCCCTCCAAATACAGCCCAGGTTCTGGATCTACCTGCAGAGTTCCACCCAATGTCGCTGTTCCTGTAACATCAAGTAGATCTGTTGCTCCTGCTTCATTAATTTCTATGACAAGCTCTCCAGAAGCATTTTGCGTATAATTTCCATTTATGGTTAATGTGCCAATGGAATTACCCGGTTGCACACTACCATTATTGGTTACGTTGCCAGCTAAGACCCCACTACCACCGAGTATTGCATTAGGAAATACAGTAATGGGATTAGTACCATCCCCTAAAAAGCCATTTATTAAAAGAGTTCCTCCACCTACTCCAACGCCTCCCTGAAAATTAGATGAATTACCTGTTAGAGTAAGAACCCCTGAGCCTTCTTTGGCAAAAAAACTCAAAGAATCTCCTTCTATAAACCCTGGATAATTCGCATTCACTGCATCATTTATAATGAGAGCTTTGTTTCCAAGAACAATTCTTGCTGTTCCTGACTGACCAAATAAACCGCTAATTAATTGCGATCTCCCTGCAATATTAGATAAATTCCATTCAGAAAATCCATTAAGAAAAACTCCAGTAGTAGAAGGGAGCCCATTTCCAGAAACCCTTAAAACCGCATTTTGATCAATAATAGTGAGTCCAGAATAACTGTTTTCTCCTATTAACTCTAACACTCCCTGTCCTACAATGTAAAGATTTCCTAATCCGCTCACTCCTCCATTTAGAAGAAATTGAGAAGAAGAGAAGGGAAGTTGAATCGTAATTTGACCACTTAGCATGTTAAATATAAGAGTTGAGGATGAAGTTCCATCAATCCTTAGAGCAGATGGACAAACAACGGTTGCATCTGAGGTTAGAGCAGGTAAATCGCTAAGAAGCTGAATAGGGCCTGACGTATCAAAAGTAATTCTATTAGTAGGATCAATAATAGGAGTGCGATTGAAATCTAGAATTTCCTGTCTAAGAGAGCCAGGTCCGCTATCAAAAGAGTTTGTAACGACAAAATCAACCCCCCATAAGGAGGAAAAAAGCAAAGAGCTAAAAGTTAAAAACGGTACTATTTTCATATTCATACCTAATAAAATTTCATATTCCTATATACATATTCCTATATACATATTCCTATATAATATAAATAGCATAAAATTTAAATATATTTTTACATCATAAGATGAATAGCTAATCGGATCCTATAGCAATTTAATTTTAAACTTTCACAACAAAGAAGTATGATGCTTACATGGCATATTCCTACTTCTATCAAGAAAGAGATATTAATCAATCTTTTTTACAAGTGTGTAGTTAATGGAAATTTTAAATTCAAATTACTATATTTTATTCATGATATTGCTAACTTGTAGTATTTAAATAAACTCAAATCTCTTGACAAAGTGGACAAAAGTGAGTTCCTCTTTGTTGAAAGATTATTTTCTGAATAGGGTTTTTACAACGAAGACAGGGTTGCTTTTCTCTGGCATAGACCCATAGAAGCTTTTGATTTTTGCCCGTTTGGCCATTTATAGCATGAAAGTTGGCATTTCCCTCCCCTAAGCTAGTTCCTCCTTGATTGAGTCCTTTTTGCAGAACTTCTCGAATGGCAAGAAGCAAGACCTTTGCTTGTGTAAAGGAAATACTAAAGGATTTTTTTTGTGGATGAAGAGCGGCTTTCCAGAGGGTCTCGTCGGTATAAATATTACCTAAACCAGCAATCAAGGTTTGGTCTAGTAGTGCTGTTTTGAGAGCTTGTTTTCTAGATAATAGCAGATGATACAGCTCTTCTGATGTAAGGTCAAAAGGCTCTTTACCTAGCTTTTGAAAAACCTCTTCTGGATGATTAGTAATTAAGAAGGTCCCAAAACGTCTGGTATCTTTAAAGAAAAGCGGAGGCTGATCAGAAAAGAAAAAGGTTGCACGATCGTGCTTTTCTTTTTTCTGTTTTATAAGAAACTGTCCTGTCATACGCAAATGAACGATTAAAGATCGATTTTCAAAAGAGAAGTGCACATATTTTCCACGACGGGTAACAGATAAAAGAATTTTGCCTTTGAGTGAATCGAGTGCTTTTTGCGTTATTAGTTTAAGATCATGTACCTTGGCTATAATAAGATGTTTTTTTTCAAAGGTTTTTAATTGGTTAACAGTAGTTTGAACTTCTGGCAATTCAGGCATAAGAGAATAGATAAAAATGAAAAATCTAGTTAGACTAGTATAGGAATTGCATAAATTTAAAGGAATACAAAGTAATGACTAGTAAAAAAAAACAAAGCCCTTGGAAAGTATTAATTGCAATCGCTTTAGGAATTATTATCGGAGATTATACGCAGCAAGGAAAGAGTATTTTTGGTATAGATCTATTTTCATCATTTCATCCGTTTTATGAGTTTTTTGGCTCTTTATTTATTAATGCTTTAACTCTGGTTGTAATCCCTTTGGTTGCTTCTTCTGTGATTACAGGTATTGCTCGTGTAGGAGATCAAAAATCTGTAGGAAGACTGGGATTAAAGATGGTAATTTTTTACATAAGCACAACTCTTTTAGCTATTTTAATAGGGCTTTTTTTTGTGAATGTAATCGGTCCTGGTTTTTCTATTACCCCAGAGCATGTGTCCATTTCTTCTGATTTAACAGACATGAAGCATCGATTGGTTGAAACGCAAGCAAATCATCGCTTTTCAGAGCTTCTTCTAAAGGTTATTCCTTCGAACATCTTTGCAGCTTTTGCTAAAACAGAAATGCTGGGAATTATCTTTTTTAGTTTACTGTTTGGATATTGTATTTCTAAGGTTAAATCCAGCTTTTCTCAAACCGTTTTAGATTTTGCAAAAGGTGTCTTTCAAATTATGATTGAATTTACCCATGTAGTTATTAAATTTTTACCTGTAGGGGTTTTTTTTCTTGTTGCTAAAACCATATCTGAAACAGGATTGCATTCACTCTATTCCATGGGATTATTTACAGTAACGGTCTTTTTAGGGTTTATATTTTTTACCTTAATCGCTCTTCCTCTTTTATTAAAATGGGCAGCTAAGGTTTCTCCTGTTCGTCATTTTAAAGCTATGAGTCCTGCTATCATTACTGCATTTTCTACTAGTTCTTCTTCAGCTACTCTCCCTGTTACTATTGATTGCGTAGAAAAAAGAGCAGGCGTATCCAATCGTATTTGTAGTTTAGTTATCCCTTTGGGAACTTCCTTGAATATGTCAGGCTCGGCTTTATATGAGTGTGTAGCAGCTATGTTTATTGCACAAGCTTATGGAATTGAACTTTCTTTTGTTACACAGTTTTCTATAGTTTTACTTGCACTGATCTCTTCTATTGGAGTAGCGGGTGTTCCCTCTGCTAGTTTAGTTGCTCTTATTGTAATCTTAAAAACCATGGGACTTCCTATTGATGGGATTGGTTTGTTTATTGCAGTTGATCGTTTATTAGACATGTGTAGAACAGCTGTAAATGTATTTAGCGACAGCTGCTGTGCAGTTCTTGTCGCTTGTTCTGAAGGAGAAAAAAGTATACTAGCAAAAAAGGTTTTTGATTAAACTTAAACAGTAAAAATTTTTAACTTAAAAAAAGAGCTATTCATGGAAGTTACTTTTAAAGGGGCCCCTATTCATATAAGCGGTTCATTGCCTAAGTTAGGGATACAAGCGCCAGATTTTGTTTTAATAGATAAAGATTTAAAAAAACGCTCTCTAAAGGATTATTCTAATAAACGTAAGTTGATTTCTATAGTGCCTAGTTTAGACACAGCCGTTTGCTCTTTATCTGCTAAAAAATTCAATCAAGACATGAAAACAAACCCTGAAGCAGGAATTGTTTTAAATATCTCTGCAGACTTGCCTTTTGCGCAAAATCGTTTTTGCCGCGCAGAAGAAATAAATGCTATTGTTTGTCTTTCAATGATGGGTTCTAAAGATTTTGCTGAGGCGTATGGAATTTTAATGCTAGATGGGCCTCTTGCTAACTTGTGTGCAAGAGCTATCGTTGTTCTAGATGAAAATGACATGGTTATTTATACAGAACTTGTCCCAGAGATCACTCAGGAGCCCAATTATGAGCAAGCTTTAAAACACTTTCTAAAAAAATAAGGCTATTCTTGTTTGAAGCTATAGCTGGGATAAGAAGGAAACCAGATGGTTTGGTCCACAAGCTGTTCTCTTATCTCTTTTGTCATAGGAGTAATTAATTCCTGATTTTCTGCTGTAGCAATCACTGCTAAAGCAATCTCACGACTTACCTCTCTTAAGAGCTTAAGGGGCGGGAATAAATTGGGTAAGCAAGAATGTTTTGATAGTACATAAGCTGCTTGAATAAACATTTCGTCAGTGATCTTAGGAATCTGAGCTGCAATAGCTCCTAGACCGATGCCTGGAAAAATATAGACGTTATTACATTGTGCAATGGCGTATTGTTTATTATCGTAATCAATGCTTTCAAAGGGACTGCCTGTTGCAATAATAGCTCTACCTTTAGTCCAGTGTAGAAGCTCTTTAGGTGTTGCTTCTGAGCGAGAATTTGGGTTGGATAGAGGGAAAATAATCGGGTTCTCTATATGCTTTCCCATTTCTGTTACAGCCTCTTTTGTAAAAGCTTTTGCTTGAGCAGAAACTCCGATGAGAATGGTTGGTTTTACCTGTTTAATGACTTCTAATAAAGAAATGGAAGAGTCTAATTCCCATTGCTGTAAACTTTGATAATCACGAGCAAATTTTTTTTGCTCGTTATCTAAGTTGGATAATCCTGTGTGAATTAACCCTTGCTTATCTATCATATAAAAGTTTTCTCTTGCTCTTTGTTCACTACAACCTTCTTCTTGCATGGCTTTTACTATCAGATGTGAGATCCCAATTCCAGCTGATCCAGCTCCAAATACCACGATTTTTTGTTCTGAGAGAAGAGATCCTTGAATGGCAGATAAAAGAGCTGACAGAGTAACAGCAGCTGTCCCTTGAATATCATCGTTAAATGAGCAAATGATATCTTGATATTTTTCCAATAAAGGTTTTGCATGTGTTTTAGAAAAATCTTCCCATTGTAACAAAACCTTAGGGAATCGTTTTTTTAAAGCTTTGATAAATCGATCGATAAAATCGTAATACAAATCATCTGAAATTCTAGGATAGCGCCAACCTAAATAGAGAGGATCATTTAAAAGGGTTTGATTGTTGGTTCCTACATCTAAAAGAATAGGTAGAGTCCTTAAAGGATGAATGCCTCCAAATAAAGTATATAAAGAAAGCTTGCCTTGAGGAATTGCCATACCCCCTATCCCTAAATCCCCTAGACCTAGAATGCGTTCTCCATCTGTTACAACAACAACATCTAGTTCTTTCTGAGGAAGATCGACTATGATCTTTTCTATTCTATCTTGGAGTGGATAAGAGAGATATACTCCACGATGTTGGTGGTATAAGCTGCTAAACTGCAGCGATACCTCTCCTATTGTTGGAGTATAGATAAAGGGAAGCATTTCAGAAATATGATCCAATACTAGCCGATAAAAGAGCACCTCATTGCGATCTTGCAGAGATGATAAGAACGTATATTTAGAGAGTTGATCTTTTTGAGTCAGAAAATTCTGATATCGACGAATTACCTGTTCTTCTAGAGTGGAAACGTGAAAGGGTAGTAATCCATGTAAGTGAAATACATCTCTTTCTTCTAAAGTAAACGCAGTTCCTTTATTATATGTGGGATGATTTAAAAGCTTTTCTGATTGTAGAGAGGTTTGTATTTCTTTCATTTTATACTTCCCATGCTATAACTAAGATCGGTTTCTTTCAAATGGTACATAGCTACTGCTATCCAAATAGTAAAGATAAAAACAATGGCTGCATTCAAAATAGGTAGCATACTCGTACTTAAAATAGCCTGCAGGCTCAAGATAATTAAAGAAGCAAAGGCTTTAGCAAAACGATAGAGAAACACATCAATAAAGGCTTTTGCTCTAAATTTTTCATCCGAGTTCAGAGGAATATATAACATTTCCTTAATGATGCTAAATAAAGAAAAATCAAAAGTTTTTAATATGACAAAAGTAAAAGTAATCATGCCAAAGGCAGGAAAAAGAAAACAAAAAATGCTCATGATGCATAAAAGCATGGGGATACCTACATGAAGGCGTTTGACCCCAAAAAACCGCACTAGAAAGTAGGTGCCTAAAAATTGCATGGCTGTAGTAAAGGTTTGACCAATTGTTTGAATACGACCACTATATTGAGTTCTTAAGTCCTTTTCAGTAACAAGTTCTTCTAAAAAAGTATTAAATTGGTAATCGACTAAAGTAGAGATTACTTGCATAAAAATAACCGCTAGAGAAACAAAGATCAATACACGTGAGCCCGCAATCAACTTAAGACCATGTAGAACAGTTTCTAAACCTTGTTTTTTCTCTAAAGGAAAGATTTCCGTTTGTTTGCTCTGTTTTAACATCATTACATATAAAAAACTCAAAAAAACATAAAGAGGTAGTGTTATATACAAAAGAGACTCAGAGCCTATTTTTACAGCTAAAAAGCTAGGAAACAAGCTTCCTAATAAAAATCCTAATCCCCCTATTCCAAAAAAGAACCCATAGAGGTATTTAGCTCTCTTCATCGATATATTTACATGAATTAAAGACCAAACCTGCTGGAAGATAAGCATAATATAAGCATCTTTCCAGACATAAAGAAAAAAGCTTAAGAAAGGAACCTTATGGATCCAGGTAGCACATGCACAATTAATGAGTATAACAGCAATCGCTAAGCTTAAGTAGGTTTTTAAACAACCAAGTTTAGGTAAATATTTATTGTACAAACCAACAAGAAGTAGGTTTAAAGGAATGGAAAAAAGCCAAGCATAAGGGAAGAAATTTACACCGTAATCGGTAATGAACAAAGCATTGCTTACAGGACGAACAATTGCATAATCCATCGAGATAAAAAAACTGCACAACATAGCTGTTAGGATAAATAGATATTCTTTAGATCTTTTAAGCATTTTTATCTTTTAATTCTGAAGCGTCCATTTTTTTTAATAAATATATAGCAATAGCTACCCATATGATAAAAACACAAATGCTAATGGAGTGAAGAACAGGCAATAAATAACTGGTTAAAACCACTTGCAAGCTTAAGATAATCAGAGAAGCAAACACTTTAGCAAAACGATAGAGAAACACATCGATAAAAGCTTTTGCTCTAAATTTTTCATCCGAGCTCAGAGGAACATATAACGTTTCCTTAATGATGGTAAATAAAGAAAAATCGCAAGCTTTTAAAAGGATAAAAACAAGAGTGGTTATAGTAAAACCTGGAAAAAGAAAAGAGAGGATATTCATCGAGCCTAAAAGTATAGGGAACCCTATGTGCAAACGTTTTATTCCCATCATTTGGATGAGAAAATACGTGCCGAAAAACTGCATACAAACAGAAATGCCAAGGCCAATACCCAGTATGCGCCCTATATATTGAGTCCTCAAGTCCTTACCAATAATTGTTTGTTCTAGATAAGTATTAAATTGATAGTCGATTAAAGTAGCGCTAAGCTGCATGAATAAAACGCATAAAGCAATAAAGGTCAATGTTCTGGAATTTATCATTAATTTAACGCCATGTAGAAGTGCCTCTTTAGTACCTATTTTTTCTTCTAGTTGTAGAGAGTGACCTTGTTTGCTCTGTTTTAGGGTGAGTATAAAAGCAGCTGTTAAACATAAATAAAGCGGCAGAGTCATATATAATAAAGACTCAGAACCCACTTTTACTGCGAAAAATCCCGGCAATAAACTACCCAGTAAAGATCCGACTCCTCCCGCTCCTAAAAAAATTCCGTAAAGGTACTTAGCGTGTTTTAAAGATACTGTCGAATGAATGATAGACCACAATTGCTGGAACATCAGCATGATGTAAATCTCTTTCCAGATATAGAGAAAAAAAACTAGAAAAGAAAGTTGCTTTATCAATAAAGCACAGCTGTAATTTATAGCTACAATGCTGCCTGCTACTATCAAATAGGTTTTTAAGCAACCAAGTTTAGGTAAATATTTATTATATATCCCAACAAGAAGTAGGTTTAAAAGAATAGAGAAAAGCCAAGCATAGGGGAAAAATTGCGTTCCATATTTTGCAATAAATAAAGAATTACTTACAGGTCGAATGATAGAATAATCTGCGGAAATAAAAAACCCACACAACATAGCACCTATAATAAAAAGATGCTCTGTTGCAGAAAACTTATTTTGTCTAAATAACTTAAACATTTTCCCCTACTTCTAACGAAGGAGTCATTTTTTTAAATAGATATACCGCAAAAACTATCCAAGTTACACAGACACTAATACTAATCCAATTGAGGACAGGCAGTAACAGCGTGGTTAAGGCAAATTGTAGGCTTAAAATAATCAAGGATGCAAATATTTTGGCAAAACGGAAGAGAAACACATCAATAAAGGCTTTTGCCCGAAACTTTTGGTCAGGGTTTAAAGGAATATATAGCATTTCCTTGATGATGCTAAATAAAGAGGAGTTATAAGATCTCAAAAGGATAACCGTAAAAGTGACTATCCCAAAACTGGGAAAAAGAAAACAAAGAATACTCATAATACATAAAATAGAGGGCAGGGCGATATGCAAACGTTTTACGCCGACTCTTTGTACAAGTAAATAAGTTCCAAGAAATTGCATAAGTACCGTGAAGCTTAAACCAATGGCTTGCATTCGGCCGGTATATTCTGTTCGTAGATCTTTAACCGTAATGGATTTCTCTAAAAAAATATTAAATTGATAGTCGATTAAAGTAGCGCTAAGTTGCATAAAAAGAACACTTAAAGCAATAAAAACCAATATTCTAGAATTCAGAATGAGTTGAATCCCATGCATTAAGGCGTCTCTAGCATCTTTTTTTTCTTCTAAAGGAAGAGATACCCCTGTATTACTCTTTTTCAAGGTGAGTATAAAAGCAGCTGTTAAACACAAATAAAGAGGTAACGTAATGTATAGTAAAGACTCGGATCCCATTTTCACTGCAAAAAAACCTGGCAACAAGCTCCCAGTTAGCGATCCTAATCCCCCTACGCCAAAAAAAATTCCATAAAGATATTTAGCCCGCTTTAATGACACGGTAGAATGGATTACAGACCATAGCTGTTGAAACATCAGCATGACGTAAACATCTTTCCAAACATAGAGGAAAAAAGATAAAGAGGCATGTTGTTTAATAAATAAAGCGCAAGAATAGTTTATAGCTACAGTGCTGCCTGCTAGTATTAAATAGGTTTTTAAGCAACCAAGCTTAGGTAAATATTTATTATACAGTCCAACAAGCAGTAGATTTAAAGGGATGGATACCAGCCAAGCATAGGGGAAAAATTGTGTTCCATAAGTAGAAATAAACAAAGAATTACTTACAGGGTAAATGATAGAATAATCAGCTAAAATAAAAAATCCGCAAAGCATGGCGCCCATAATAAACAAGCGCTCTGTTTTAGAAAATTTATTAAGTTCTTGCCTAAATTGCATATCTTTCGAAATATCTTAAATTTTAAACCACTCAAGATAATATCAGGTAATGATTTAAAGCACAGAAGCTTTTTTACTAATAAAAAAGCTTCTTAATTAAAAAAAATTAAGAAAAACAGATGGGTCTAGGGCAACTTTCTCCTAGATAATTAGCTGTGACTATTACGAATTCAGCTTTGCGCTGCAATTCTTTAATATTGCGAGCCCCTCCATAGGTTAATCCGCTGCGCAAGCCCCCTAAAAGAGAATCTATCAACTCTTTAGCCGATCCGCTAACAGGGCCCCAAAAGTCGATCCCTTCAGCAACTGTTTTATCCTTTAACCCTCCATAAAAGTCGGTTTGAAAATCAGCACTAGCTTGGCCTCTAAATTTAGCTTCTCTTCCATTTTCAGAGTCTCTCTTAGGAGATGAGCTCTCTTCTGTCATAGCAAATAATTTTCCAATCATAACAGTGCTAGCACCTGCTGCTAAAGCAAGTACCAAATCCCGGCTATTGCGAATTCCCCCATCCGCGATTAAGGGAACACGAAGTTTTTCCGCTATTTTTGCACAATCGTAAATCGCTGTAAATTGAGGCACTCCAAAACCGGTTACCATACGAGTTGTACAAGCAGCTCCTGGACCAACACCTACTTTTACTGCATCAGCACCTGCATTAACCAGATCGTGATATGCCATAGCGGTACATACATTCCCCGCTATGATCTCTTTATCTGGGTGAGTGCGTTTAAGCTCTTGAATAAAATAGAACATTCTATCTGAGTGGCCGTGTGCTACATCAATACATACACCAGCTGCTCCTAAGTCAAGTAACCGCCTTGTTTGATCAATATTTTGAATTCCACATGAGATAAATATTTTATCTGTGTATTTCTCAACCCACTGCTTTTGTATTTCAAAGTTGGCAAAACGATGAAAAATAGGTATGGACCCTTCTTGTAGTAAAATAGGAGTTAGTGTCTCTCCTATTGTTGTATCCATATTGGAACATAAGATCGGTTGTGACATCTTAAGTTTTTTAGTTAGCCACGTCTCTAAAGAAGGCTCTGTACGAGAAGGAACATTATTGAATTGCGGAACAAGAGCTATATCATCAAAAGTATATGCATTTTTTATAGACATGCTAAAAACCTTTTCTGTTTAAAATTTGCTTTCACAAGCGAAAAACTGTAACATAGGCACAACACTTAAATCTAGTAATTTTGATATGATTACAGTAATTGTTCTTACAAAAAACTCTCAAGAAACCCTAGAAGATACACTCTCCTCTGTACGAGGCTTTCCCGAAGTATTAGTCTATGACACAGGTTCAACCGATACAACATTAGATATAGCTAAACAATTCCCTAATGTCAAAATAAACCAATCTGAGTTTATTGGGTTTGGTCCTACTCGAAACAAAGCTGCTAAATCAGCCACTCACGACTGGATTCTAGCCTTAGACAGCGATGAGGTCCTTTCTTCCAAACTATCTCAAGAGATTCTAAACACCTCTTTAGACCCCAACTTTGTCTATCAAATAGATCGACATAATTTCTTTAATGGGAAGTGGATTAAAAGCTGCGGAGGCTGGTATCCAGATCCGATCATCCGTTTATATCACAGAAAAAAAACCCAATTTACCAATTCTATGGTTCATGAAAAAGTCTCTTCTCAAGAGATGCAAATCCACCCCTTCTCTTATCCCCTCTTTCATATACCTTATCGAAACATCCATGACTTTCTGAAAAAAATGCAAGTCTACTCAGATTTTTTTGCTGCTCAGAAAAAAACCTCTAAGCCAGTTTCCTTAGCTCAAGCCATTTTTCATGGCTCTTTTGCTTTTTTCAAAAGCTACTTTCTAAAAAAAGGTTTAAAGCAAGGCGTTGAAGGTTTTATTATTTCAACCTATAATGGACATACTACTTTTTACAAATATTTAAAATTACGAGAAGCACAGAAAAAATCTGAATTAAAAACTTAATTTATTATAAACAAAAATCATGCTTCCTTGTTCGTATCTAGTTGTGTTTTTTGAATATAGCTTCGCTGGAGTTTAGATGAAACCCAGCGAAAACACTTTAAATTATTGATTTTTCGCTGGGTTTCATGTTACAATCGATGAAAACACAAGAAAAAATGAACGCTATTATTGGTCGAAGAAAAGAGTTGGAAATGCTCCAGGAGATTTATGAGTCAACGGAGCCTCAATTCCTTGCTGTTTATGGAAGAAGAAGAATAGGCAAAACATTCCTTATTAGTGAATTTTTTAAAAACAAAGGCATTTACTTTGAGATAACAGGAATGAAAGAAGGATCTAAAACGGAGCAACTTTTTCAATTTTCCTATGAATTTTCCCGTCAGTTTAATCAAAGGAAACGAACTACTCCTCCAGAAAATTGGGCTCAGGCCTTGAATTTATTGCATGAAGCTATTGAAAGAATAAAAGATAAAAAAATCATTCTTTTTTTTGATGAAGTTCCCTGGCTGGCTTCTCCCCGGTCTAAATTTTTAAATGCTCTAGAACACTTTTGGAATCGCTATATATCTAGAGAAAAAAATGTGATCCTTATTATTTGTGGATCTTCCGCATCCTGGATTATTAGAAACATTATAAACAACAAAGGAGGATTATATGGCAGAGTAACAAAAAAAATGCGCCTGCTTCCTTTTTCTCTCTTAGAAACAGAAAAATATCTTAAATCCCGTCATATTGAATTAGATAGAAAACAAATCATTGATATTTATATGGCAATGGGAGGAGTCCCAAAATATCTTTCTTACATAGACCGAGGCAAATCTGCAACTCAAATCATCAATGATGTGTGCTTTTCCTTAAATGGTGGGCTTTATAACGAATTTGATAATCTTTATAGGTCTCTTTTTGAGAACTATGAGCATCATATAGCTATCGTAAAAGCTCTTGCTAAGGCTGTAGATGGACTTACAAAAAACGAACTTTTAAACAAAACAAAGTTAACCTCAGGTGGAACCTCAAGCAGAATTATTGAAGAATTAATCGATGCGGGTTTTCTTATACATGTTCCTTCCTTTAACAAAAAAAAAGCTGGAGGAATTTATCGGCTGATTGACGAATACTCGCTTTTTTACCTAACCTGGATTGTAGAAAACTCTAAGATGGGTTTAGAAAGTGTTGATTCAGAATTCTGGATAAAGAAACAGAGCACACCCAAGTGGAATACATGGAGTGGCTGTGCCTTTGAATCGCTTTGCTTAAAACACATACAGAAAATAAAAAAAGCGCTTGGTATTTCAGGTATAAGCACCATTGAGTCAGGGTGGCGCTATCTGCCTAAAAAAGCAATTAAGGAGCAAGGGGCGCAAATAGATCTTGTTATAGATAGAGCAGATAAATGTATCAATTTATGTGAAATGAAATATAGCTCTTCGGAATTTATCATCGATAAACCTTATGAAGAAAAATTACAGAATAAAAAAAGTGTTTTTAGAAAGCAAACAGAAACTACTAAAACTCTATTTGTGACCATGGTAACTACGTATGGTGTTAAAAAGAATTCACATTATCTGTCAGTGATTGATAACCAACTGACAATGGATGATCTTTTTTGAATGACAGGAAATCACCTGCTATCTTGAAATAAGGAAATTAGCGCACAGAAAAAGTCTACGCGCAAAGATTAGACCATGAATTTTATTAATTCTGGCGGTTTAGCAGCTGCTGTTAGAAGGTCAAGAGCTTGATCTTCTTCCGTTTGTTCATCTGGTCTGAACACCCTGTGAATCAATAAATCTCTCCGCATATCAGCTTTAATATGGTCCCTTTTCTCTTGAGTCATTGAGTAAAATTTAACCACTTTAGCTACCTCTTCAGGCAACTCTTGTGCTTGATTGTTAGCTTGATTAACAATAGCACGTTGGTTTAAAACTTTCATATTATATTCGAATATTAATGATCTAACAGTTTCTTCGTAATAACCTGGAAGTTCTTTTAATTCATCTATTGATATATAACCGTTTCTAAAAGGAGAACTAGTGTTTAAAATTTCTTGTGCATCTTTTGGAATAAGCGTTTGTATTGGCCGCAATGCGAGCATCTCCGTTACCCTTCCTGGCCAAGTTGCTAAATGCTTAATAATCGCTGCTTTTTCATAGACATGACCGTCTTTAGCTCGCACAGGCTCTTTCATCCAATCAAAAGTAATTGGACAGGTAAGTTGTGTTTTGCTTTCTTTATCAAGATCGACATATCTAGAAAGAGTTGGAAGAACTACGGTTACATACTTTTCATCTTTCCAACAAACAAATTCAGGTGAGTTAGTCACGTTTTTCATAGATATTGCATGGCCAATATCTCCTCCCTTCTGCTTGCCAGCGTGGAATCCTAAGTATCCTCCTGCTACTCCACTTGCTGCAGTCCAGAATGGCGATAAGGCAGCCAAATACCAAGCGGAGGCTCCTGCACCAGCTCCACCGGCTGCACAGCCAGTAACTTTTCCCCACCATTGAGCGCTAGCTACTGTTTCTGATACTTTCAAAGAGATCTCCTTGCTTTTTTTTTCGTCAAGGCTAGATTGGTACTTGTTAAAGTTAAGATTTTCTATGGCGTCTCTTTCTTGATCTGTTAAAGCTAAGCAGGTAGATCCAATCAGCAGATCTTGCTCTTGTGTTCGATTGATTTCTGGAAAAGCAGTTCTAATTTTTTCTAGTATCATGTAGAGACTCTCCTATTTATTATATTTCTTTAAAACGTAGATGGCTGTTGCGGTGGTTGCAATCGTTGATAAAGCAAGAGGTATTGGCATAAAAAAAAACAAGCAGCCACAAAAGAAACTCCAGCTGTAACTTCATATTTTCTGTGTTTCCCGAAAACCTTCTCTGCTTTTTCAGAGGGTGATAGTTGATCCCATTCTTTCTTATGTTTAGCAAGAATGGGATCATTATTACCTCTAAGCATCCAAAGGTTATGGGTAATATTCTGCCTTAGATATTTTGGTTCTCTTCTATAGAGGTCATGTAATTCTTCCTCGCAAAAAGTCATTATGAGCCAGTGTTCTTCTTTTCGGTGCCAAGGGAGCTTCGCAGTACCATAAAAAAGGCTGTCTGCATATGCTTTTACTTTTTCTTTACGAAATTCAAGATCGCTATATAGTTCTAGATTTTCTTTTTCAAGTCGATGACCCCAAGACCACTCACAAAGCCTTAGTGGGTCGTTCAAAACCTTTATTCTTGCTTCCTCATAAGACTGTGGTTTTTTTTCAAAAAACTTTTTTTTATCTACTTCATATTGTGCTTCTGCCAAACCTAAAGGCAGGAGTTTAGGTGGTGGGTTAGAAGATAAATGGATTGTGTAACCCAAGCGATCTATAACTGATTTAATCCGATCTTTTAGAGAAAGCTCTTGGTTTGAAGGAGCTTCTTGAGTTTCAACTGCATCAGGAAAGCAGGAAAAAAGATCTAATGATGGTCCAGGTAAATTTGGTGATGAAGGTGAAATAGACATGTACTCCTCTTAAGATTTTTTTTAAATATAGCTTCCGTATTGAGAGCTTGTAAATTGATGATTAAGATGTTTACCTTACTAAGGATGACAATACTCTAGTAATTTTTGCAATGTACTTTTATACATACTCCTGTTTGCTATTTTATCTTACAGACCCCCCCCTTTTTTTTTTTTAAAAGAGATGTTAATGATAAGAAAAAGATTTAGCAAAGTAAATTTTTTTTTAAATAAGAACCATCTCCTTAAGAAATTGACTGAAGAAAAATCTCTTGTAATGACATATGGCGCGTTATTTTTTAACTTACATGCACAAATTTATACCATAAATCAATTCATTTGATCCTATAGCTGTTTAAAGGCGTTTTCAGAGATTTTGTAAAATTAGTTTTTTTGAGATCATTACTGATAGGATCTGCTAGGCAAGGTTTTCTTTTCTTAGTTTATTCAAGAACTAACGGAGTTAGACAAAGATAAAACATAGCTGATAGATACTTGTGAACAAGAAAACCGGAAATAGCGGCAGTCGGGCTCGAACCAACGACCTACGGATTATGATTCCGCCGCTCTAACCAGCTGAGCTATGCCGCCAGAAAAAATAGCGGGGGAAGGATTCGAACCTCCGGCCTTTGGGTTATGAGCCCAACGAGCTAACCACTGCTCCACCCCGCGATAAAGAAAGCATGAGTTTAACGCGCTTGAGCTTTTAGCTCAATAACATTTTGCAAAAGGTCGATAGTTTTTTTAGTTGCTCCTTGCATGGAAGAGCTATTTTGAGAAATAGATAAAGGGGAAGAGAGCAATCTGGAGATTGTTTCAACTAGACTATCTAAGGTAATCTCCATCCCACTATGGGCTGCTAAGATCTGTTGTTGTAAATCTTTTTGTGTGTGCATGTGTGGTCCAAAAAGCACAGGCGTTCCAACCGATACGGGTTCAAAAATATTATGCCCTCCAACATGGGGAATAAAGCTTCCCCCTACAATAGCAAGATCGACTATTTGATATAACTTAGTAAGCTGTCCCATTTGATCAATTAAAATCACCTGTTCTTCTCCTGTGATTTGGGAAGGATTAGATGAAAGAGCATAAGAGTAGTTCTTTTTTTGTAGTAGAGAACTAACGTTTTGAAAACGTTCAGGATGACGAGGGGCTATAAGCACTTTTAAAGTGGGAAATAACTGCCAAAGTAGATCTAGTTTTTCAAGTAACCACTTCTCTTCTGGATCATGTGTTGAAGCTATAATGATTGTTTTATTAGCTAATTTAAACTGTTCTTTTAAACCCTCTTTTTGAGAAGAAGATAGAAGATCTGGCTTAACATCCCACTTGAGATTACCTGTTATGTAGATTTTATGAGAACTAATAAGATGAGAAAACCTTTCAAAATATGCGTTGTTTTGTACTAAAAAAAGATCAAATAAAGAAAATAATTTCCGTGTAAAATAAGAAAAAAACTGAAACCTTTTATAAGAGCGGTCTGATATTTTTCCATTTACTAGCACAACTTTTCCGCCTATTTTTTTTACATGGTAAACCAAATGAAACCAAAAGTCACTTTCTACTAAGAAAAGGGCTCTGGGTGATATTTGTTTTACTAAGCGGTCCATAATCCATGAAAAATCCAAAGGAAGAAAAAAATGAGCTTTTGCTTGAGGTAAATTTTTTTTAGCTTCCATGTGCCCTGCACGAGTGGTATTAGAAACCACAATTTGTGCAAAAGGAAAAGTTTGTTGTAGTTGAGCTACTAAAGGGATGGCAGCTTTTGTCTCACCTGCTGATACAGCGTGAATCCAAATTACAGGTGTAGAAGAGAGTGGTAGATCAGGAGGTTTTAATCCCAATCTATATAAAATAGTTCCCTTGTATTTACTCCAAGAAAGAAGAAACTTAGGCAGGGCAAATAACCCTAGTAACATAAGACAGATATTATAAAAAAAACTAAACATCGCATACAAGATTAATCAGTTTATCAGGAATAAAGATTACTTTAGTAATCGGCTTATGTAAATATTTTATAATCTGTGGTTGTTTTTGTAAAAAAGATAGCAATTCTTCCTTGGTTTGTTCTTTAGGCAAAGACCATTTCCCCCTTACCTTACCATTTATTTGTACTATATATAAGACTGTTTCATCTATTAAATAGCTTGGATCAAAAATAGGAAATGGCTGATAGGTTAAGCTTTTCATTTCACCTAAATATTCCCACAACTCTTCTGCAATATGAGGGGCAAAGGGGTACAATACTTGAATAGCCATTTTTAGAGCTTGCTTAGGATAAGAATCAAGAGGTGAAAAAGCATTGATAAATTCCATCATTTTAGCAATAGCTGTATTAAATTGCATTGCCTCTATCTCTTTTTCAACCTGATAGACCAAACGGTGGGATAACTTCAATCCTTCAGCTGTATCTTCATCACAAATTTTATCTGAAGTAACCAAGTCATAAAAACGATTTAAAAAGCGATAACATCCATTTACAGCATCGCTGTTCCAGAGTTTTTCTTTATCAAATGGACCCATAAACATCTCATAAAGACGAAGGGAATCAGCTCCATATTCACAAATAATGTGATCTGGTGTTACTCCATTGAGTTTTGATTTAGACATCTTTTCTAATTGGGAATGTAGCAACTCTTTGGTACCTAGTTTAAAAAATTTGCCATTTTCTTTGCAGACCTCCTCTGGTGCTACATAACCGCCTTGATGTAATTGATAAGATCTAGCTGAAATAAGACCTTGATTGCGCAGGGTTTGAAAAGGTTCAGGAGTGCTGACAAGACCACAGTCATAAAATACTTTATGCCAAAAACGTGCGTACAAAAGATGAAGCACTGCGTGCTCTATCCCTCCTACATACAAATCTACTGGCATCCAATACTTTTCTGCTTCTTCACTCCATGGTTTATCTGGGTTATGAGGATCACAAAAACGTAAATAATACCAACAAGATCCCGCCCACTGCGGCATGGTATTTGTTTCTCTTTGAGCTATTTGACATGTTTTAGGGTCTGTAATGTGTACCCACTCTTTAACTTTAGAAAGAGGACTCTCTCCAGTAGAAGCTGGCTTAAAATCTTTTAATTCAGGAGGACATAAAGGCAACTCATCTAAATCTAAAACCCGCCTAGTACCATCAGAGAAATGAAGAATAGGAAAAGGCTCACCCCAATAACGTTGGCGAGAAAATAACCAATCGCGCAGTTTGTAATTAACGGTTTCCTCTCCTTTTCCTTGGCTTTGTAGCCAGTGAACCATTGCTTGCTTTGCTGCTTCTAAATTTAAACCATGTAAGTTTAAAGAACCCAAAGAGCTATTAATATATGTCCCCTCTTCTGTCCAACAAAGTTTGCCAAATTGCACATCTTGATCGGTTTCGTTAGGAATGATAACAGCGATAATGGGTAGATGAAAGATTTTAGCAAAAGCAAAATCTCTTTCATCATGAGCAGGAACTGCCATAACAGCTCCTGTTCCATATCCCATTAACACATAGTCTGAAATCCAAATGGGAATATCTTGGCCTGTAATAGGATGTTTAGCAAAAGCACCTGTCCATACACCTGTTTTCTCTTTATTAAGCTCTGTCCTTTCCAAGTCGCTCTTCCCAGAGATTTCTTTGCAATATTTTTGAACTTGTTTGCGATAAGGCTCTGTTGTAATTGATGAAACAAGAGGATGCTCTGGAGATAGTACCAAATAAGTCACACCAAATAACGTATCTGGACGAGTAGTAAATACAGTGATTGTTTGTTTCGTTTGTGTTTCTTCAAAGTGAACTTTTGCACCTTCACTACGTCCAATCCAATTCATTTGTAACCTTTTTAAGTGATCTGGCCAATCTACTAATTCTAGATCTTTAAGCAAACGATCTGCATAAGAGGTAATTTTAAGCATCCATTGGCGCAAAGGACGTCTCTCAATCGGATATCCTCCTTCTTTAGCTTTGCCATTTTCAACTTCTTCATTAGCTAAAACAGTTCCTAAGGTTGGACAGAAATTGACTAAAACCTCTGCTTCATAAGCAAGTCCTTTATTATATAGTTTAGTAAAAAGCCATTGTGTCCATTTATAATACTTAGGATCGCTTGTTGCAATTTCTCTATTCCAATCGTAACTAAATCCCAACTTTTTAAGTTGCTGTCTATAGGTATTAATATTATTTTGCGTAGTGCTTGCTGGATGAGTTCCGGTACGAATAGCATATTGCTCTGCAGGCAAACCAAAACTATCCCATCCCATAGGGTGAAGTACATTAAATCCTTTTTGTCTTTTATAGCGCGCAATTGCATCTGTTGCTGTATATCCTGTTACATGGCCTACATGTAACCCTGAACCAGAAGGATAAGGAAACATATCTAAAATATAATACTTAGGCTTACTAGCATCTATTTCGACCTGAAATAACTGTCTTTCTTCCCAAATTTTTTGCCATTTTTTTTCAATTGCTTGATGGTTATAATTTTTCTTTGTCATAGTCCTGCCCAATAATTTAACATATAAGCTTAACGCGAATCCTTATCTTTTGTCCAGTTTTTGGGCTTTATACATAAGTTGTTTATTTTAAGTTATTTAAATATTAATATCCTTCCTTGCTACAAATCAAACAATCTAGTACCATCCTTGTTTGTCTTTTCAAGACTTATACAGTAGGTTCTAAAAGCATGCTAGAAATTAGTTTGATTAAAAAAAACAAAATCTGCTTGGGGGACTACAACTACAAGCAAGATATTGAAAACAGATTATTGATTTCTCAATTATCTGCCCGAGATCTAGAACTTTTACAAGAAATTTTCTATAGTCCTTTAAAAATAGCCTTTCAAGATCTAAGTAAAGCTTTGAACTATGAAGAAAAAGAATTAATTCCAAGTGTAAAAAAATTTATTAAAAACGGACTGCTTTCATTAAATGGCTCTGTAATTACCGTTGATAAGGAAAAACGCAAGTATTTTGCAGCTAGAATAACAGCATTTGATCCTGATTTTAAGCCTGGTATGGAATTCTTAAAAGAATTATTGAAAAAAGTTCCTATTCACACCCTTCCCATTTGGTATAACATCTCTCGAACATCTGATCGTATTTTTGATTCTATTGTAGAAAAATATTTATTAACACCTCAGATATTTCAACGCTATTTATCAACTCTACAGTTTCCGGACCCTATTATGGAAGACATACTGAAAGATCTTCTAGATGCTCCTGAACACTTGCTTTATGTAAATGATTTGATGGTTAAATACTCCCTTTCTCCGGAACAATTTCAAACAATTGTACTATTGTTAGAGTTTCACTTTATATGTTGTTTAACCTATAAAAAGATAGATTCTAAATGGGTGGAAGTAATTACATTTTTTCAAGAATGGAAAGATTATTTACTTTTTTTACGTAAAACACAACCTACTACGCTTTGCGCAAACTCTGTTAAAAGAGAAAGCATGCGAGATTTTTGTTTTCTTGAAGATATCACTTTTCTTATATCTTTAGCAAAAAAACAGCCCTTTTTCTATAGAGATACACTTGAGCTAGCTAATTGTTTGCACCTAAACGCAACAAATAAGAATCATATAAAATATATTGAACGTTTACTAAAAAAAATAGAGTTATTGAACTTAGCTTCTGTTAAGAATAAAAGCCTTTCTTTATTAGACAAAGCAAATGAATGGTTTGGCTTAACTAACCCCCAAAAATCTTTATTGTTGTATCGTCATTCTTATGCACCAGAAATGATTGGTTCATTTAACGAGCGCGTCTTAAGAGACATAGAAAAAAGTGTTTTAAGAGTAGCTTATTCCGAATGGGTTTTATTTGAAGATTTTCTTAAAGGTATGACTACTACTTTAAGCGAAGAATCTAGTGTCATCTTAAAAAAACAAGGTAGAAATTGGAAATACACACTTCCTTTTTACAACTCTAGAGAACTTATTTTGATTGAAGCAATTATTTTAGAATGGTTATCTGAATTAGGAATTGTAGAGTTAGGTAGTTATCAAAATCATCGTTGTTTTCGCGTAACAGAATATGGAAAAGATTTTCTTGGGTAAAAGACATGTCAAAACATAAGGAATCAGAACTTGTTTCTAATAGACGCGCTTTTTATGACTACGAAATTATAGAAACATTTGAAGCTGGTATTATTTTAT
Source organism: Candidatus Rhabdochlamydia porcellionis (assembly GCF_015356815.2). Classification (GTDB taxonomy): domain Bacteria; phylum Chlamydiota; class Chlamydiia; order Chlamydiales; family Rhabdochlamydiaceae; genus Rhabdochlamydia; species Rhabdochlamydia porcellionis. The sequence continues at coordinate 756,810 of NZ_CP075585.1, read as the reverse complement.
CCGGCACAGAAGTAAAATCTTTGCGCGATCATGGGGGCAGTTTAAGTGATGCTTATATCTTAATATCACAACAAGAAAAAGTTCTTTTAAAAAATGCTTCCATTGCTCCCTATCGCTTTGGAAATATCTTTAACCATGAAGATAAACGAGATCGATTTTTGCTTTTACATAAACGAGAAATCATGAGATTAAAAAACCTCTCCCAAGAAAAAGGATTTACCCTAATCCCTCTTTCCATGTATCTAAAAAATGGATTTGTGAAAGTTAAAGTTGCTTGTGCAAAAGGTAAAAAGAATTATGACAAGAGACAAGCGCTAAAAGAAAAAGAACATACAAAAACAATTCAACAAGCAATGCGCAATCGCATAGACTGATTTTCCCTTTTTGATTATGCTGATATCTTAAGTTAAGGAGAAGTATATCATGAAAGTCGTCATCACCCGAATAGAGCTTGTCAATCTAGTTGGTAAGATTCAAAACATAGTCCCCGTAAAACCAACCATTCCTATTTTATCTAACATTTTGATAGAGGCTATCGATGACCAACTCATCTTAAGTGTAACAGACCTTACTGTAAGTGTACGAACCTATGTAGGAGCCAAAGTTTTAGAAGAAGGAGCCATTACACTTCCTGCTAAAAGGTTTTTTCAATTAATTCGTGAATTAACCTCTGTACAAGTAGAAATTCATGCTCTTTCTTCAGAAATAGCTCTAGTAAATGCTGGTACTTCTCATTTTAGAATCCAAGGAATGCACAAAGATGAATTTCCTAAATTTCCTAATCTATCAGAAGGAGCGCAGTTAACCTTATCATCCTCCCAATTAAGTTATCTATTGTCACGCACCTCTTTTGCAGCAGCTCGTGATGATAGCAAGCACGCTCTTAATGGAATTTTATTGCAAAGCACAGAAAATACTATTGTATTTATTGGAACAGATGGAAAACGTCTAGCAAAAAATAATATAGAAATTAATAATATCCCTTCTGGCTTAAGTTCTTATATTATTCCTTTAAAAGCTATTGAAGAAATGATTCGCCTGCTTGATAGCAAAGAGGACGATCCCGTTACTTTAACTCTTATGCCCGATAAGGTTGCTATTGAGTTTAAATCAGCTATTTTAATTACTAAACTGCTCTCAGGTCAATATCCAGATGTGAGTCGCGTTATTCCTGAACAAATCGCAAATCCCATTGCTTTAAATCGTGATGAGTTGATTTCTTTGCTAAGGCAAGTTTCTTTATTTACTTCAGAAAATAGCAATTCTGTGCGTTTTACTTTTACAACAGGAGAATTACACCTATCTGCTATGAGTGGATCTATTGGTGAAGGCAAGGTACATATGCCTGTCAATTATGGAGGAGAGAAATTGGAGATAGCTTTTAACCCTAACTATTTTTTAGATATGTTACGGCATAGCAAAGATGAATCTGTAAATTTTAGCATTAGCGATCCCTATAATCCAGGATTGATTACTGACTCCACTTCTGCTCAGTTTGTTATTATGCCTATGCGCTTAGAAGTGAATGTATCTTAAACACCTTATTCTACGTAATTTTCGCAATCATAAGGAAACAGATTTTCATTTTTCTGCTTTGACTAATCTGATCTATGGAAATAACGGCCAGGGAAAAACAAGTGTTTTAGAAGCCATTTACTTTTTAAGCACTGGTCGTTCTTTTAGAACACATAACTTAAGTGATCTTATTAGAGAAGGCCAGCAGTACTTTTATCTCGAAGCTCATTTTATTAAGGATGAGCTTCCGCAAAAATTACAAGTTTACTATGATGAAACTACTAAACGCATCCAACACAATCGCACAAACTATCCAAAGCTAGCAAATATTATAGGAATCCTGCCTTCTGTTTTGTCATATCCTAATGACCTTGCTTTAATCATTGGAATGCCTAATGAAAGAAGACGTTTTTTAGATATTTACTTATCACAAGCAGATCCTTTATACCTGCATCACTTGAGTAGGTATTACAAAGCTATGAAACAACGCAATTATGCCTTGCGCACGCAAGACATACAAACCCTATCTGCATGGGAGCAAATTATGCTTCCCTCTGCCCTATATCTTATAGATAAAAGGGCAGAGTTGAGCTCTTATCTATTAGACCCAGCTGCAGAATGGTTATCTTTACTCTCTAACAAAAAAGATCTTTTAGATATTTATTATCAATCCTCTCTTACCAAAAAAGACTCCTCTCTTTTACTTAAATGGGAAAAAAATAGACATAAAGATATGCTTTTAAAAACAACTACCCTAGGACCTCACCGAGAGGATCTTCTTTTTTTACTATCTGGCAAACAAGCCAAAAATTTCTCTAGCGAGGGACAAAAGCGCTCTTTAGTCTATGCTTTGAAGCTCGCTCAATGGAATTGGATGAAAAAAAAGATAGGCTACTCTCCTCTCTTGTGTATCGATGACTTTGGAATGCAGCTAGATCCTAAAAGGCAAGAAAACCTTATCTCCTGTTTTAGTCGGTTTAAACAGGTATTTATTTGCTCAGCAAATGCAATTAAAGACAAATTTCCAGATACCACTCACTCCTTTTGGGTGGAGAAAGGGGCTATTTCATAAAGAGCAAGGCTTTTCTTGTAGGTCCTAATTTTATGGCGTGCGATTCTCTATTTTTTTGTTTTGAATTGAAAATTTTTAAAGTGGAGGAAAAATCATAAGATTATAGAAAGCCATATAAGGAATGCCTTGAGGAATAGAAACTAGAGGAATACTTGATAAGCACCAAAGCAGCCAAATAGCTACTCCTCCTTTAAGAGGATAATTTTTCCATTTTTGCCAAAGATAACCCCCTCCAACAAATTTCCCCTCCTAAAAACGGAATAAAAATTAGAAGAATAAATAAAACATAGTAGGTAAAAAAATATGAAAATGCGTCTTTTTACCTTCTACAAAGTCCATCATCTCCATATTTTTAAACCATATGCGGATAAAGAACAATATAACACTAACAGCTGCGCCTCCGAACAAAGCCCATGCCAAATAACGATCTACTCTATAAAAAAAAGAAATCTTTATTTTTTCAACACGAGATCTCCAAATTCCGATAGCCGCTAGAACTATTGGAATTATCCAAGATAACCATACAGTGCAGCTTTCGATCTCGTGAATTTTAAGAGCAAAAGAAAGAAACGTCATCAAAAGCAATAAAAAAAATATATAGCTATATTTTTTATCCTCCTCTCAATATGCAAGCCCAAATAGATGATGAAATAGACATATATAGAAATAGCGCATTCCAATAAAAGAACTAATTAGGAACAAGGGTTAATGTCGATTTATTGTGGGATTTCATGAGATAAATCAATCATCTGTTCTCTCTAATGCATTTTTTTCTAGAATGTTCTCTTTTTTTTTAGATATAGGTTTCTCTAGATCTAATCATGTTAGGATCCAAAGGACAAATGTTCTAGATAAGCAACTCCTAAAGGAAACCCTTTTGTATCCATTGATTTTCCTTGCCTTTGAAGGGAAAATTGTTCAAGCATTTTTGAGGCTAAATTCTTGCCAAGTTGCACTCCTTCTTGATCAAAAGAGTTGATATTCCAAATAAAACCCTGAAAAACAATTTTATGTTCATAAAAAGCTAAAATAGCTCCCATTGTAAAAGGATCTAATTTATCGGCTAATAAAATGCGATTAGGACGATTACCAGAAAAAAAAGTATTAGGATTATCACTTTTTTGTCCAATTGCAAGTGCTATAGATTGAGCAAATAAATTGGCTAATAACTTTTCTTGGGAGGTGGTGTGTTGATAGAAAATATCTTCCTTATATTGATTTTCTTTAAATCCAATAAATTCAATAGGAACAACTGTTGTGCCTTGATGAATAGATTGGAAAAAAGAATGTTGGCTATTTGTACCAGGTTCTCCCCAAATAATGGGACCTGTATCATATTCAACGAAATGCCCTGCTTTATCAATGCTTTTTCCATTAGATTCCATGTCTAGTTGCTGCAAGTGAGCTGGGAAACGAGATAAGGCTTGTGAATAAGGAATGATTGCAGTAGTAGGAAATCCTAAAAAATTACGGTTCCATATTCCCAATAAGGCGGACATTAAAGGCAAGTTTGCATAAGGATCAGAGCCAAGAGCTATTTTATCCATAGCATTTGCTCCTTTTAAGAAATCTAAAAAACGATCCATTCCTAAAGAAAACGCTAAAACAAAAGCACCTACCATAGAAGTAACAGAATAGCGGCCACCGATATAATCCCAGATATAAAAACAATCCATATACTGTTCTTTATTATCCATTGGACTCCTCTTGCCCGTTACAGCTACAAAGTGATGTTTTGTAGTAAGACCTGCTTGCTTAAACTTCTCTCTTGCAAATTGCTCATTTGTCATAGTTTCTAGGGTAGTTCCTGATTTGGAAACTACGACAACAAGGGTTTTTTCTAGATCAACTTGTTGAAAAATACGAGCGCCTTCATCTGGGTCAATATTAGACAAGAAATATACTTTGCGATCTGGCTTATGAAAAGCTTCTAAAGCTAAATAAATCGCTTCAGGCCCTAAATCTGAACCACCGATGCCGATTTGAATAACTGTTGTTATTTGAGATTTTTTTTCTATCTCATCTAAAAAGAAACGAAGTTTTTCTAATTCCTTATACCCCAACTCTGTTGCTTGCTTTGCTTCTAAAGAAGTATTACATTGCTCAAAAAAATCTCGAACTGCAGTGTGCATTGCAGGCCTATTTTCACTAGGAAAGCCTTTAATAAAATTAATAACCTGCCCGTTTTGCATATCTGTCATTTTCTTAACAGCCTGTGCTTCTTCGGCTAGTTGGCACAAAACAAAAATATCTTTCTCACTAACTTTTTCTGTTGCATAAAACAATTTAAGTCCTAATCCCTCTAACATCATATTATCAATGCGTTTAGCAGTTAAGACCCCTTCTTTTGTTAAATCAACCGGATCTTTAGCAAGATCATATAATTGAGCAACTGATGGTAAATGATGAAAAAAAGTCATATTCTACTCTCTTAAATGATATTCATTAAATCAGCTACTATACAATCTATGCTAGTATCTAGTAAAATGTACTTTTCGTCTTTGTGGAAATAACAGTATAGTAAAGTTTTTTATCTATTTTTTTAAATGAAAAGCGGTTTTTTTTTTCAGAAACCGATTTTTTTCTATAAATTTTTTTAAAAAAAGGGAGTGCATATTCACAAGATAGAATTTTTAAGCTGCGAAATGTCATATTTTTCTCCTTAATTCTAGTCTATTAATTATTTAGCGCGTTTAAAAAGTCCTTTTTTAGAGGCAGTTTTCACTTCTTATCCCTTTCTCAGAATATCGTTGCAACACTTTTTTCTTATAAATTCTAGTTTTTCTCTATAGATCTCAGCGTAAATATTTTTTGCGTTGGCACGATCTCTTGATAAACGCTTGTAAGAAAAAAATAAATGATCTAAGATATCTTATGTTTTATCGGAGCATAGCGCAGTTTGGCTAGCGCACCTGCTTTGGGAGCAGGGGGTCAGGGGTTCAAATCCCTTTGCTCCGATTATTTTCTATTACTAAATTTTATAATAGCTATACTGAATTCAAAAGGTGAATTTATATGGCATTATCAAAAGGTAATCATCCTCTTCTTTATTATAACTTACTTCACCAAGAGATTAAGGCGTGCGCTGAACATGTTTTTGAGATAAGCGGTAAAAAAGATGCAAATATAAATAATGATTATCTTCATGTTGTATCTAGGCTACATGATCTATATCAAATTTCCAAAAAGGTTCAAATGGAAGAGCGTTATTTATCTTTGGTAGAATTAAAAACCCATTTAGAAAATACAACCCTTTGCTTTGAAAATCAAGAGCTAAATACACTGCATTCCATCCGCCTTTCAGAGGCAATTAGTATACTAGCCTTGCCTGAGGGAGAAAAAAAATGTACAAATGAGCCTATTTACCATTCTCTAAAAGAGCGCTTTCTTAGCTACTTTCTACACAACATCCAACCAGAGCAAACTTTATTTCAAAAATTAAAAGCTTTAAAAGACTTGTAAAAAATCAAACATAGACACTTCCTGAGGCAAGTAGAGACTCCCCCCTTCTACAACAACCCTACCGCCTGTTGCACAAAATCCTTGCAATTGCCTTCTTCCTTGATTTGATAATGTTCTAGAAAAAACCAAGATGCTATCTAATCCATTCCAAAAATGGTTTAATTTAGATTCAGGAATACATCTAAAATCTATCTGCTTCTTCTTTAGGCGAAGTAAAATGGAATTAATCTGACTTAATGTCTTTTGATCACAATGAGAATCGAGAGGTAAACAAATTCCTAAACGTGCTTTCTGATGTAAAAAAGGCAATGGTTTTTTCTTTAAATCTAATAGAACAAATGATTCACACCATTCTAGAGAAAATTTTTGCGCTAAGAAAGACAAAGGCTCTTTAACTTCAATCAGCAATAATGTAACACATTCCTCTGGTAAGAAGACAAGAAATCTTTGCATAAGTTCTGCAAATAATTTAGCAGCATATAGCTCATAATAATGCTCTAGAGAATTAGAAGAAGCTTCTTTTAACTCATGTTCATGCGCAGCATTTTGTATAAACAGATCTAACCACTTAAGAAAAGATTCCAACCAAAGCTCTTTTGGAAAAATTCTAGAAAAATCTGTTGCTCCTTGATAAAGGATCACCCCAGCTGTATTTTTTTTACAGTCATTCCAAATTGTCCGACAAAAATGCTCTATTGCAAACAATTGTGATTGGCTTTTTAAGAAGTCCTGAGGAGAAAAATGCATGGTAGAAAAAGAAAAATCAAGATGCCAAAGAATAGAAACTTCTTGAAAAGCTAGAAGCCTTTGCGTTTCCCAATCTAAATCTGCAGATAACCCAGATGGTAAAATAATTTGTTTTGCTTTGGAGAACGGCATTTTTATCTCTTATTTAAAAAAGGTAAATAATACACTTGCTTGCCCTTTGCTTTCCATAACTGCTCAAAATAAGAAGAGCCATAACCTTCCCAATGATTGGTATAAAAAGGATTTTTCAAAGAAAAATCCCATTTTTTACTCGAACTTACAGCAGATACAATCTGCTGTACATAGTCTAGATGGTCGGTAGCGACAATAGTCTCTGTTTGTGGCTTGGCTTTCTTGCTTAGTTCTATGAGAAAAGGCTCTTGTAATAAGCGGTTTTTTGCATGTTTTTCTTTAGGCCAAGGATCCGGGAAGTTGATATAGATTTTCTGAAAGCTTGCATCTGCCACATAATTTTTTGTAAAAGTAAGAGCTTCACCACAAACAATCAATATATTAGTCAGGCTTAAATTACGCATTTTAGACCAAATTTTACGCACTCTTTCAAATTTTTTTTCAACAGCAATCCAGTTGATTTCAGGATGATTTTTTGCTTTTTCAATCAACCAACAGCCATTTCCACTACAGTATTCAATATGAATAGGCAATTGATCTTTAAATACTTGAGAATTGTACCAATTTATAAAACCCCATTCTCTATGGTTCATGTAATATTGAGGTACAAATAAAATATTTTCAAAAATTAGAGGTTTTCTTTCATCCCAAGAAAAAGGAAACTTTAAATCTTTTGGTTTCATAATTAGCAAAAATTTGTATGTAGATCTAAAGCATAATAGCTAATTGTTATTTTGTTGCCTATATCTCTCTTATTCTTCTTGATCTATTCCAATCCAGCTTGATAAGCTAAAAAACAAAGTTAAAAGCTATAGCATTTTTAGAATTTTAAAGGAGATATCCTAAAATGAAGTTAAAGTCTATTTTAGTTGTTGGCTTAATGCAGCTTAATGTTTTGTATGCCAACCCTGCAGAACTCGATACCTCAGATCTTGTAACAATTGAGCAGGAATTTTCTTTACTCGATCAAGAATTAAACAGTGTCAAAGAACAGCTCATTGCTTTAGAAGAAGATGCTCATTTAGATACTTCATCTAGGGAAACTTCAGACGAGACCTCATTTACACAGCTGCAAGAGTCAATTTCTGACTTTCCTTCAAAGATGATGGTAATTGACTTTAAACAGGCATTTTCTGGAGCACCTCTCATCTATATGCTTTTATTTGGAATGTCCACATTTGCTCTTTGCTTATGGTTCTACTGTCTATCTTCTCTGCGTAATAGTACAAAAGTTTCTCAATCTTTAGTCGATACGCTTCGTTCTCAAGTAACCCGTCATAATTTTGACGAAGCTTTAGGGATATGTAAACAAGAGAAAACGCTATTTTGTCATTTGGTAACAACGGGTATTCATTCCAGGCGCTACGGGTTTCCAGTAATGGTTGAAATCATGAAAGCAGAAGGCAAAAGAGTTACCGCAACATTTTGGCAAAGAATTAATTTACTTAATGATATTGCTATTATTGCCCCTATGCTCGGTTTATTAGGCACTGTTTTTGGCATGTTTTATGCTTTTTATGATGTCAATCGATCTATAGAGAGCGTTTCTATGCTATTCGATGGACTCGGAATTTCTGTAGGTACTACCGTTGTTGGATTAATTGTAGCTATTTTAGCGCTTATTTTACATTCTTCTGCTAAATACAGATTGGTAAAAACATTAGTATTAGTAGAGAGTGAAACCCATCAAATAGCTTCTCTCATCGATGCTCAAAACAAGAGTACAAATATATGAACTTAATCCCCGAAGAAGAACTCAAAAGATACAACCATCTTAATTTAGCTCCTATGATTGATTTTTTGTTTTTAATCGTAGCTGTTTTTGCAGTGATTGCGGTTACTCGAGCCAGCCTTTTTGATCGTGAGATCAGTTTAGTTAAGGTCCAAACAAAAACAGATGCCCCTATTCCTCAAGACAACCGCTATACCGTGCATTTGAGTATAAATAATAAGGGAGAGTACAAATGGATCACAGAATTTAATGAATATCTGATTTCTTGCCCATTAGATGTACAATTAGAGCTTAAAAAACAACAAGAACTCGGCCTTTTACCCAAAGATACGCTAAAAACACAAGTTCTCTTACATATCGACAAACAAGCAATGTGGGAACCTATTGTTCAGCTGATCTTTGCTGTAAAGCAAGCTGGGTTCCAAATCCACCCTGTTTATGAAAGTGAATAATAAGTAAAGCCTAAGGACTTGGGTATAAACAGGATCTGTATAAGGGAAATGAGTCAACGGGCCTTTTAGATACATGTGTCATAGTTACGAAACAAATCGATTAAATCAGAAAGCCGATTGATTCCTTCAGCTTGATGTTTTTTAAATTCTTCAACAGAAATTATTCCTGTTCCAACACCAATGAACTCAATCCCTGCTCCTCTTGCTGCAATCATATCATTAAGAAGATCTCCTACATAAAGTACTTCACGGGGTTGAATACCTTGCTTAGCCGTCCAAAGAAGAGCGGGATCAAATACACGAAGATCGGGTTTATGAAATATTGTATCCTCCTCTGTTTGTATATAATCAAATAACCCTTTGGGAATGTTTAGGGTTTGTAAATCATACTCTAAACTATACCTAGCAGTGGCAGTTACAAGACCCAGTTTTTTTCCTAAACCACGAAGAATTTTTAAAGTTTTCAGAGTATCCTTAAATAAAAATTTAGGGAATTTACTTCGTGTAGCTATATTATAAGACATGGGTATATCAACATGACCTGTTTCATATAGCAACTTAAGTAGCAAGGTCAAAGGCTTGCCCCAATGAAGTCGTAGCTCATCGTTTTTAAGTTTTTTACCATAGAATGTTTGTGCAATATACTTATGTTGTGCCCACTTTGCTTTAAGAGTCCCAACTAATGTATCTCCATAGTCAAAAAGGATAGCTTTAGCTGAATGATATTTTTTATTAAGACTCATAGTAAAATATTTTATATTAAGAATGATTTTTTTGTCTATCCTTAATAGAATCGCGATTTTCTTTTAACTAGACTACACATGTGTCATAGTTACGAAACAAATCGATTAAATCAGAAAGCCGATTGATTCCTTTGGCTTGATGTTTTTTAAATTCTTCAACAGAAAATATTCCTGTTCCAACACCAATGAACTCAATCCCTGCTCCTCTTGCTGCAATCATATCATTAAGAAGATCTCCTACATAAAGCACTTCATGAGGTTGAATACCTTGCTTAGCTAACCAGAAAAGAGCAGGATCAAATACACGAGAATCAGGTTTATGAAATACTGTGTCATCTTCTGTTTGTATGTAATCAAATAACTCACTAGGGATTCTTAATGTTTTCAAGTCATACTCTAGATTAGAGCGGGTGGTGGCAGTTACAAGACCTAATTTTTTTCCTAAACTATGCAAGGCATTCAGAGTGCTTATCGTATCTTTAAATAGAGTTTTGGGAAATTTACTCCGTGTAGCTATATTATAAGACATAGCTATGTTAACGTGATCTGTCTCATATAACAGCTTAAGTAATAAGGTCAAAGGCTTTCCCCAATGAAACCGCAGTTCTTCATTTTTGAGTTTTTTACCATAGAATGTTTGTGCAATGTACTTATGTTGTGCCCATTTTGCTTTAAGAGTCCCAACCAAGGTATCGTCATGATCAAATAGAACCATTTTAATGGAAGGGCAGAATGAAGTTGTTTCTTTATACATAATTCTTATTTTATACCAGCTAATTATTATTTTGTCCATGTTGGAAGTAGAACTATTGATTCTTTAATACAGTTTAGATATGGAATGATAAAAAGTATCGGTATAGATAT